>JALOQX010000109.1 GCA_025459265.1 Pirellulaceae bacterium
AACGTGAGGCTCCCCCGCGTGAACGCGGGGGCTTCCGGGCCGCGCGCGGCGCCGGGTCACGTAGGGTGAACGTGAGGCTCCCCCGCGTGAACGCGGGGGCTTCCGGGCCACACGCGGCGCCGGGTCACGTAGGGTGAACGTGAGGCTCCCCCGCGTGAACGCGGGGGCTTCTGCGAGCAGACGTAGACGTGATTTCCATCATCCAGTCGAAGGCCCGCCGCTTCCTTGCCAGCGGGAATAGCATGACTCTTGACGCAGCAGGCGGGGGAACCCAGGTAAGGTGAACCGTGTGCGAGTTGTGAAGCCCGGCTATGCCAGGACCTTCGTCTGTCATCTGTTGATCGCATACAAGTCACGCAACCCTGTTGGCCAGGTCGATCCCCACCAGCATGGCCCATCCGGCGGCGTCAAACAGGCGGCTTCGCTGGTACCGGCCGAGCAGTCCCACCAATACGAGCCCCAGGGCGTGGATCATCTGATAGTGGACTGCCGTCTGGTGGGTCTCCAACGGTTCTGGCGTCAGCTGGGTCTTCAGTGCGTGAGCGCCGATGGCACCTAGTCCCACGGGCAGCACGGCCATGAGGCCGCCGAGTGGAACGAACAGAGCGGCGGGCGTGTTACTTTTTCTTGATTCCTACTGCTTCCACCATACATCCGAGGCCTGAACCTCTTGCGGCGTTGCTGCGCGCCAGATGCGGACGGTGTCGTCGCCACAGTTTGTCAGCGTGCGAGAACCAGGGGAGTCTGCCAACGACTCAACATCCCCAGTGTGCGCTCGCAGCGCGCACCGAAGCTGACTTGACTCGATGTCCAATTATCTTGCTCGCCGATCCCCCCGGAGAAGAGCGTGCCACCATCCGCCGAGACGAACAGCAAATATGCAGCTCTACGTTTCACACGCGAATCGTGCCTTTAGCGCAACCTGCCGCGACCACCTCCTGAGGAGAGATGGCTCATTCAAGCTCCAGAAACGAACGGAACCGTCCCTGCTGGCCGCGGCCAGGACGGGGGCGCAGTGGAAGAACTCCACTGCCATGACGCCTCCCGAGTGGTCCACGAACGTGTCGATCGCCTGTCCCGACGGCATCTCCCAGACCTTGACGATATTGTCTCAGCTCCCCGTGGCGAGCCGTCGACCGTCGGGTGAGAAGGCAGCAGACTGAAGGGATCAAGGCGGCGACCGTCGGATTGCAGCGGACGTGTGGACGACTCCAAATGACGTGCGGCGCGTGTGGCCCCAATCCAGGCTAGAGAGAAATTTCATAGCAGACCCGAGGCGAGACACTATAAACCTGGGAGTGCCACCCCATCATGCAGCACTTCGGCCAGGAAAGGGGTTAACCACCGCGACGTCAGATCGTCGACGTGCGGGTCGCCGAATACGTCCAGCAGCCCGTCCCCAAGGCAATCGCCTGCGGTGTGGCCCAGGCGATCAGCCAATCGCTCTCTTTGAAATCGTGGACGACGAAGACTCCCAGCTGAGGCGTCATTTATGCTCCCTCTATTGCACCGACTCACGCGGGGTCCCCACAAGTCCTCAGTCTCGCTTTCGAGGCGGGCGGGCGCGCGGATCTTGCGCAGACGCCGGTTCTTCCGACCGCTGCTCGAACCACTTGAAGACCGTCGTCTTCTGGCGACGATTACCGTGACGGGCACGGGGGACACCATTGCCGTCGATGGACTGGTGACCCTCCGCGAAGCTATCACGTCGGCGAACAACAACGCGAACATCAATGCGGACGTGGTGACATCGGAACCTTACGAAGAGGTCGGCACGGATTCCGTCCACTTCAATATCGGTGGCGCCGGTGTACACACGATCTCTCCGACCTCCGCCCTCCCGGCGATTACTGCGCCCGTTATCATCGATGGGTACACGCAACCCGGAGCCAGCGCCAACACGTTGGTCGATGGTGATAACGCTGTGCTGCAGATCGAAATCGACGGCAGCAACGCCGGCAACGGGGCGGATGGGCTGAGCATCCTCGGCGGCGGGGGCAGCACGCTTCGTGGACTGGTCGTGAACCGCTTCACCGGAGAAGGAATTCGCTTGGTAGTTTCTCATAGCAATGTGGTCGAAGGCAATTTCATCGGCACGGATGCCAGCGGCACAGTTGATCTGGGCAACCGCGTCGGTGTGCTCCTCGATTTGAACGAACGTGACAGCCGGATCGGCGGCACAACGCCGGCCGCCCGCAATGTCATTTCGGGCAATAGTCAAGCCGGGGTGGTAGGCAGTGACTTCGGCCGATTCAACCAGGTGCAAGGCAATTTCATCGGCACCGACGTCACGGGCACGCTGCGATTGGGGAATGGCGGTGCGGGCGTGGCGCTTACTGGCGGGAATCGCGATGGCAGCGGGACCGTCATCGGAGGAACGACGGCCGGAGCGCGCAACATCATTTCCGGCAACAGCTCGAATGGCATTTCGTTGAGCCGCGAGAGCGGCATTCCCATTCAGGGGAATTACATCGGCACCGACGTCTCGGGCACGCGGGCGATCAGCAACCGAGGGCATGGGGTCTCGTTGTTCGAATGTGCCAACATCACGATTGGCGGCGCCACGGCCTTGGCGGGCAATGTCATTTCTGGCAACGCCGGACACGGCATCTATGCCCCCGTGCCGGTTGGGCAAAGCGGGTCGTTCAACACCGTGGTGTGGGGAAACCTCATCGGCACACAGGCCGATGGATGGAGTGCGCTGGGCAATGGCTCACACGGCATTAATGCTCACAGTTGCCGCGTCGGCGGGACCGACCCTGGGCAGGGGAACATCATTGCGTTCAACCGCGGGGCCGGGATCAGCGCGGGCAGTGGCATGGTCATCACGGGCAACGCGATCTTCGCCAACACCGAGGAAGGGGTCGCCGTATTCGGAATCGCCGATCCCATCCTGGGCAACTCGATCTTTGCCAATGGCGGCCTGGGCATTGACCTGGGAGGCAACGGCGTGACGGTCAACGACGTGGGCGACGCCGATGGCCCGAGTGCCAACCGGCTGCAGAACTTCCCGGTGCTGCTGGAGGTCCTGAGCACGGCGGTGGATTCCACGGTCCTCGGGTCGCTCAACAGCCTCGCGCAGACCGATTTCCTGATCCAGTTCTTTGCCAACGACACGGCCGACCCCAGCGGTCACGGCGAGGGGCAGACGTTGCTCGGCGAGACCGTAGTACGAACCAACTCGGCCGGCAACGTGAATTTCTCGGCCGACGTGCCGGCGCTCTTGACTTCGGGGCAGCAGGTGACGGCGACGGCGACGCGGTTGGTCGACCACGACTCCGATCCCAACACGGCGCTGGTGCCGACCGATACATCGGAATTTTCCCCTCCGACCGCCGGCGCCGCCTCGATCCTGGAACTCGGGCAGACGGTCGAGCGCGACTTGCCGTTGGGGCAAGAGTTCAATTTCCGGCTCAACGTACCGCCAGGCACAGACGCCCGATTGTCAGCACTCTTCCTGGACTCCCAAATCGGTGAAATCCTCGTGCGTGTGGGCGACCTTCCGGACGTAAACACGTTTGCGGAGCGTGTGGTCGCGTTCGTCAATCCCCATCCGGAATTCTTGCTGCCGGGTATGCCCGTCCCCTATTTCATCAGCGTGCGCGGCACGTCGACGGCGGGAGTGCCGCAGGGCCATTTCTCGCTCACCGCCGAGGCGGTTGGATTGGAGATCGACGGTGTCAGTCCCAACCATGGCAGCAATGTGGGACAAGTGACAACCACGATTGTGGGGACCGGCCTGTCCAGCGACACCGTGTTCAGCCTCGTCGGACCTGGCGGCGAGCGCAGAGCGGCCAACGTTGTGCAGCAAAGCGACACCCGCTTCTTCGTGACGTTCAGCCTCTCGGGATTGACCCCGGGCCCCTACGACGTCCAGGCTACGAAGGGCTCCCAGACCACCGTTGCCGGCAGCGCGTTCACGGTCAACACGGGGGACCGCGGCCTGTTCCGGGCTCAACTCGTGTCGCCGTTCCGCATACTCCAAGGTCGCGAGGCGGTGCTGGTCGTCGAGTACGCCAACCTCGGGGAGACAGACGTGCCTGCGCCTCTGCTGTTCGTCACTTCCCCCAACAGCCATCTCACCCCCATCCCGAGATTGGCTTCCTCTGGCAATAACAGCTCAGGCGGAGGCGGGACGGCGACGGGCGGCGGCGTGTCGTTTCCGGCTTATTTGCCGCCCGCGGACGAGCCCCCGCCTCGCAACTATGTGGCGCAGGTTCTGGCGATCAGCACGAACGGCCCGGCAGGTTTACTCCCGCCGGGCACGCACGAGCGAATCGAGATTCGCTTCCAGGATGACGGCAGTCAGTCGCCGGGCTTTCATGATTCGCTCCGGTTCACCCTGAACACAGTTGTTGAGGAGGATAACCCCAATTTTGACCTGGCCGCCGACAAAGACGCGCTCCGTCCTCCGAGCGTATCCCCGGCTGCGTGGGAGGTGCTGTTCGCCAACCTGATCGCTCGATTCGGCGGGGCAGACTCCTCCGTCCCCGTCGTCCTGTATCTGCAAGCGATTCGGGATGCGGCGACGTACCTCAGTCGCTATGGCATTTACACGGGCGATATCGATCGGCTGCTCGCCTTCCACTTTGCGCAAGCCGACAACGCCCTGCCGGGCGGCAGTCCTCATGCGACGGTGGACGCCGCGGCACCCGCGACCAGCGTGTCCCTGGTGTGGGGGCGTTCATTCGCTCCGACGATCTCGCGGCGCTTTGACGCGGGTATCCTCGGTCGCGGCTGGTCGCACTCCTGGGACCTCCGTCAGTTGCGCGATCCCGAAACAACGGACGTGCTGATCCGCACACCGGGTGGCACGCGCCGGTTCTTCGAGCAGCCGGACGGGAGCTTCGTCGGTTCGCTTCTCGATCCCGCCCAGTTGACGCTGCAGGGCGGCGTGTTCTCCCTTCGTGAGACCGACGGGACGGTCGAACGCTTCGATGAGACAACGGGGCTTCTGCTCGACGTCACGGACCGCAATGGCCACTGCGTCACCCTGGTCTACACCGACGACAGACTCGCAAGCCTTGTCCACTCTAATGGCGACCATTTCGACTTCAGCTACAACGCCGCGGGTCGGCTAACCGCACTCACCGATCAGGCGGGGCGAGTGACGACGTATGCCTACGATCTGTCCGGCGAACACTTGATGAGCGTCACCGGACCGGACGGCACGATCGCATATACCTACGACACCGCGTCGGGCTCGCGAGCGGAACACGCATTGACCTCGGTGACGCGACCGGACGGCACGCACGTCTTCTACGAATACGACGAGCAGGGACGCCTCATGCGCACCTCTCGCGACGGCGGCGTCGAGGCCGTGACGTTCACCTACGGCCGCGTGGGTGAGGTATTTATCACCGACGCCTTGAACCACACCACATCCCTGTTCTTCAATGAGGTCGGCCAACTGCTGGAAACGCGCGACGCGCTCGACCGCTCAGCACGGTTCGACTATGACTTGGCCCGGCGTCTCGACCGTGTGACGCTGCCGCAGGACACGGTCACGCTGTACGACTTCGATGAAAACGGCAGTCCCACGTACGTCGTGAAACCAGACGGAAGGTCGCTCAGCTTTACCTACGACACCTCGTTCAACGTGCCGACGACGATTCGCGACGAGCGCAACGTCCCGCTGCGCTACACCTACGACGTTCAGGGCAATCTCACCAGCATCCTGCACGCGGACGGCTCGGCCGAGAAGTTCACACCCGACGCCAACGGCAACATGGCGCAATCCGTCAACCGCCGCAACCAGGCGATTGACTACACCTACGACAATCGCGGTCTCCTTCAACGCAGGGACCACGCGGACGGCACATTTGAAGTGTTCACCCACGACGATCGGGGCAACCTTCTCGCGGCGACGGATGAAGCCGGAACCACGACGTTCGCTTATGACGCCGCGGACCGTCTGACCAGGATTACCTATCCGAATGGCCGCTTCCTTCAATACACGTATGACGTCGGCGGGCGGCGAATTCGGCTGGAAGATCACACCGGTTTTGTCGTTAACTACGTCTATGACGCTACTGGTCGCATCGCCGAATTGGTGGATGGGTCGGATGACCGGCTCGTGCTGTACACCTATGATGTGACCGGGCGGCTCAGTCGCGAAGACAATGGCAACGGTACGTTCACAACCTACACGTACGACGACGCGGGCCAACTCGTCAGCCTGGCGAATCATTCTCCCGACGGCACGATCAGCTCGCAGTTCAGCTATACGTATGACGTCTTGGGCCGGCGCACCAGCGTGACCACTTTAGAGGGGCTGACCACATTCGGCTACGACGCCATCGGGCAACTCACGATCGTCACACTCCCGGACAATCGGGTCGTCGAGTATGAATACGACGCGGCCGGAAACCGCACGGCGGTGACCGACGACGGCGTTACGACCACCTACGAGCCCGACGTTTTGAATCAGTACCTTCGAATCGGCTCGTTCGCGCGCACGTACGATGACGACGGCAACCTGATCACGGATGAAGCCGGCGGGCCGAACGGCACGACCTACACCTACGACGATGAGAGCCGGTTGCTGAGCTGGATCGATGGAGTGCTGAACGTTGGCTATGAATACGATGTGCTTGGAAACCGTACCGCCAAAATCGAGGGGGACCTGCGTACTGAGTACCTCGTTGATCCGCTGGGCCTGACAAACGTCGTCGCCGAATACGACGTTGCCGGCAATCTGATTGCGCGCTACGTCCACGGTGGGTTCGGGCTGGTAAGTCGACACGACGCCAGCGGCTCGGTGGCGTTTTATGATTCTGACGCCAGCGGCTCGACCGCTACCCTGACCGGGTCGGACGGCAGCGTCGTGAACCGCTACAGCTATCTACCCTTCGGCGAACCGCTCACTCGCAGCGAAACCGTGCCGAACTCGTTCGAATACGTCGGGCAGTTTGGCGTCCAACGCGACGGCAGCGGACTGGACTACATGCGGGAGCGGTATTACGCGGCTGCGGCTGGGAGGTTTCTCCATGAGGATCCGATTGGAGTCCTGGGCGGATTCAATCTCCATCGCTACGTTGATAATGACCCAGTCCAGCGGATTGATCCCTCAGGCCTGTCCTTCATGATCTACGTGGGGACGGAGAGCTTGACCATCTTCGTCGATGCGCTGATCGGGATCGAGGAGTTGTTGGCGGCGACTGCGGCCGAAGCGGCCGCTGCCGAGGTGGCGTCTTTCGAGGCGGCTGCCACGATCGAAACAGCGGCGCTGACCGGCCCCACATCAGGTTCGGCGCTTGGGGGATTCATTGCCACTGACCTGTTAATCGGCTTTGGCGCAGTCGTTGGGGCGGCAGCGGCCGGCGTGGTCGCTGGGAATGGATTCAACGAGATTGCCGAGTTTACGAGCGGCATGACCTTGGGTGACGCAGTCTGTGACCTCACCGACTGCGACGACCCTGATTTCGACTTCCCCGTCCCTGAGAGCGACGAGACTCTCGACGACAAGCGCACGCGGCAAGTTGGCTCCTTCGACCCTAATGACATCATCGGACCTGTAGGCTTTGGGCCGGAGCAGTTCGTGCCGGCGGATGCGTCCCTCTTCTATACGATCCACTTTGAGAATCTGGCCACAGCCACGGCACCGGCGCAGACGGTCGTCGTCACGCAGACGCTCGATCCCGACCTCGATCTCACGACATTTGAGTTCATGAGCTTCGGCATCGGAGCGAGTGTCGTGAACCTGCCGGCCGAACGCAGCTTCTTCTCGCTCCGGTTTGATCTCCGACCGGACCGGAACCTGCTGCTCGACGTGGGCGCCGAACTCAACGTGGAGACGGGCGTCATCACTTGGACGTTTACCTCGCTCGACCCGGTGACTCTGGAGTTGCCGGACGCGTTGGGCGACATCGGGTTCCTCCCTCCCAACCAGAGCCCGCCTGCGGGGGAAGGCTTCGTGACGTACGTCGTGCGGCCGAAACAGGCCCTCCCCTCGGGCACGGGGATCGATGCCGAGGCGAGCATTGTGTTCGACGTCAACGCGCCCCTCGACACGCCGGCCCTCTTACACACCCTCGATGCCGGCGGGCCGGCGAGCAGCGTGGATCCGCTGCCAGCCGTCACGCTCACCGAAAGCTTCACCGTCGCTTGGTCCGGCGGCGACGACGCGGGCGGGTCGGGGATCGCCGACTACGACGTGTACGCATCCATCGATGGCGGACCGTTCCTGCCCTGGCTTCGTCACACGGTCGATGCAGCCGGCGTGTACATCGGCCAGGCCGGACATTCGTACGCGTTCTTCAGCATCGCCCGCGATCACGTCGGACATGTGGAGTCCCTGCCCGCGACGGCCGACGCGACGACCTTCGTCGGGAACACGCCACCCCTGGCGCAGGACGACAACTACTCGGTTGGCGAGAATGCAGTGCTGACTGTGTCCGCCACAGAGGGCGTGTTGATGAACGATACGGATCAAGAGGAGAATCCGATCCACGCAGAACTCGTCAGGAATGCACTACATGGTACGGTGACACTGCATGCCGACGGGAGTTTTGAGTACACGCCTGGCATTACTCCCAACCGCAAATACTGGGACTCGTTCGAGTACCAAGCTAATGACGGCACGGACACCAGCATCCCTGCAATCGTATCCATCACGATCGACACACACTTCCCGTGGCACAACAACGAAGAACCGCTCGATGTCAGCGATGACAGCTCGATTTCGGCTGTCGACGCGCTCCAGGTCATCAACGAACTCAATAGACACGGCACCTACCAACTTCCAACATCCCGCCCCCGTCCGCTCACTTGGCCCTTCCTTGACGTGTATCGTGACGGCTTCGTTTCGCCGCGCGATGCTCTGCGCGTCATCAATCACCTGAATCATGACGACGGCCAGGGGGACGAGGCAACGACAAACGACTTCTCGGCATCACTCACCATCACGCAGGAAACGATGCAGAACCACTCTCCAAGCAGTATTGGCAATCAGGTGCAGGTTCGGGACGTGAGAGAGGCAAGAGATGAACCACTGAACCAGCCGTCGCAGCACGCATGGCAGTCGGTCGGCGAGTCTGGCGACCGAGGCGTGACCCGAGACCCATGGTGCCCAATCGATGACCATGGGCCGCGCGAGGATGTTGAGTCGACGCTTGATGCGTTGGTTGACACTCTTGTCGATAACGGCTTCGACGGCGAGCTCAAGCGGAAACGGGACAGGGACATTTGACGCAGCAGGCGAGGGAACCCGGGCAAGATGAACCACGTGCCTGTAGTGACATCAGACTATGCCATGACACTTGTTTGTCATCTATTGATCGCATCCAGGTCAAGCACCCCTGAATGAAGGCGACGCCGCCAAAGGGCACGGAGTAGACGAAGAACCTGTTTCCGGTGGCCAGCCAGCCATACAGGAAACCGGAAAACAGAACGATCCCCAGCAGCATTGCCCAGCCAGCGACATCCAGCAGTCGACTGCGCCGGTCGCCGCCGAGCAGCCCGACCATGACGAGCCCCAGGACAGCGAAGGGCCTATTACTGTTCTTCGGACTATTCGATCCACTTCGCCTTCGTCTGCTGATGACTCGGCGGCAGGTAGTGCGATTGCAGGTGCAGCGCTCAGCGGTTCCCCGCAACGCTGGCCACCCAGTTTATCTCGTCCTCCTCGGTAAATGTCCCTGTCCCCTTTGCCACACTCAACCGTTTTCCAGCACCCACTGCACGGCGGCCCGGTTCAATTCGCTGGCACTCTTCAAGTGCATCTTGCGCCGAATTGCCTGCCGGTGGGCTTCCACCGTATGACTGCTGCGGTGGAGACGCTCCGCGATCTGCGACGTCGACAGCCCTTGGCCGATGAGGCGGTAGACCTCCAGCTCACGGTCTGAGAGGGACTCCACCCCGGAGGCCTTCAGACGGTTGCCGGCGCCGATCACGTGGCCCAGCAACCTCGTCGCAGTCTCGTCGGAAAGGAAGATCCTGCCATCCCGCACGGTGCGAATGGCGTCGACGATATCCTGCGTGGTGTTCTGCTTGTTGATGTAGCCCAGGGCGCCGGCGCGCAGGGCGCGCTCGGCATAGATCGTGTCGGGATACATCGACCAGACCAGAATCGGGATGGCATCATCATAGGCCTTGATGCGGTGAATGAGGTCCAGGCCGTTTCCGTTTTTCAGCTGGATGTCGACGACGACCACGTCGGGGCGGACCGTCAGAACCAGTTTCACCGCCTCGGCGATATCGGCAGCGCTGCCGCAGACCTCCAGGTCGGGCTGCGAGGAAATCCGCACGGCCAAACCCTCGCAGATTGCAGGATGGTCATCCACGATCAAGACCTTGGCAGCCATGACGTTTGTCTCCGACTATGCATCGAGGTTCGCATTCTTGGGATGCAGCCTGCAGAGGACCAGCGTTCCGCCACTGGGGCCGGGACCTACCTCGAGTGTTCCGCCGATCAGTCCCGCGCGATATTGCATGGTCCGCAACCCCATGCCGCTGGCCTGCACGACGCTGCTCGATAGTCCCCTGCCGTCATCTTCGACCCTGAAGACGGTCTCTCCGTCCTGCTGCTCCAGGGCAAACCGAATATTCCTCGCCCCACCATGTCGCAGAGCGTTGGAGACAGCTTCCTGCGCGATGCGATAGAGCTGCGTGGCCACGCGGCTGTCGAAGACTGCACTCGGGTGGGTACATCGGAACGTACATGCAATCCGCGAGTCTGTGTTCACCGCCGCGACAAGCTGCCCAACGGCGACAGGCAGCAGACCCTCGCTCAGTTCGACGGGGAGCAATCTCCGGGAAAGCCCGCGGACCTTGGTTCGCGTGCGGTCCACGGTGGCCGCCAAATCCCCAGCAAGCTTGGCTGCCGGCGTCTCGGAACCTGCGAGCATTTCCGCTAAGGTCCTGGCCTTCAGCCCCAGGCCGGTCATCTCTTGACCGATGTCGTCATGCAGGTCCAGGGCAATGGCCTCCTGAATCTCTTCGGGAATCGCCAACAAGTACTGCTCGAACTTGGCTCGTTCGAGAACCCGGCCCAATTGTATCCCCACGCCGGTCATCAGATCGATGGTCCTTTCGTCAGGCTGCAGGCGACAATCAGAGAAGAACTCCAGGACGGCCACGACCCGCTCTCCAATCAGGACGGGGAAGGCAACAGCCGTGCGGATGCCCAGTTCCTCCGCGATGAACGCACGGGGTTGGACCAGTTCGCTCGGCACGTCGTTGGTCCAAACAGGCTGAGCGCTCGCGAAGACACGTCCGGCGATGCTCTCGCCCCGGCGGACGCGCATCCTCCGGGTCGCCTCGCGGAATCCAGAGAAGCGCTCCGTATCGCCGGGGTAGTGGAGGTGCGTGGGAATCAGGAGGTCCGAATCGTCGGCGGCCGGCAGCAGCGCGTGCCCGAAACGCCATCCATTGTACGTCGCCAGCCGATGGAGACAGAAGTCGATGGCTTGCGTCGGGACTTGCGATTGATTGGCGACGGACGCAACATCGTGAAGTATCTGTATTGCTTCCGCTCGTTCCGCCAGTTCCTTCTCCGCCTGACTGCGTTCCGTAACGTCCAGGGTCACCCCGATGTACTTGACCAGTTGGCCGGAGTCGTCGAAGTACGGATACGCCACGTTCTGGACATCGCGCACGCAGCCGTCAGGGCGGACGATCCGGTGCTCGACTTCAAACACCGAGCCGTGTTGCAGGGCGGTGGCAAACTGCTTGTTCACGCGGTCAGCGTCATCCGGGTGGAAGTTCTTCCGCATCAGCGCAGCGTAGCTTGGCGAGCGCGGTCCCGGCTCCAGCCCGTAGATGCGGAATTCCTCGTCCGACCAGACCGTTTCACCAGTCGCCGCGATGTACTCAAAGCTGCCGACATGAGCAATCCGCTGACCCTCGGACAGCATGCCCTTCATCCTGTCCAAATCCATTTCCGCTTTCTTGCGCTCCGTGACGTCCACATTCGTGCCGATCATCCGCAGCGGTCGGCCCGTACTGTCGCGGAGGATTTCTCCGCACGCTGTGATCCAACAGAGTGCTTTGTCGCTGCGAACGATCCGATAGTCCCACTGCATGGTTGTGCGGTCCGATCGCATCCATTCGCCGAACAGAGGTTCCAGACGTCGCAGATCATCCGGGACGACGTGCTTGGCCCAGCCTTCATAGGTGCCCTCGAAGCCGCCGGGCCGCAAACCGAAGATCACCTCCAGTTCCGCTGTCCATATCACCTTTTGTGTCGTCAGGTCCCAGTCGAACACTCCCACGTGACCCGCGCGCTGAGCGAGCGACAAACGTTCTTCGCTCTCTCGTAACGTCTTCTCTACGCTCTCGCGCTCACCGATTTCCACCTGAAGGTCCGCGTTGACCTTTTCGAGACGAGCGGTACGCTCTTTTACCAAATCTTCGAGCTGCCCGCGGTGCCGGGCAAGCTCCGCTTCGGCGCATTTTCGATCGGTGATGTCCATCACGATGCCGAGCATCCGCTGCGGCTGGTCCTGGCGGTCGTACTGGAACACGCCGCGACTTGCGATCCAGCGCAGGCTGCCATCCGGCCACACGACCCGGTATTCCGACTCGAACGGCGCATGCTTGGACATGCAGCGGCGGATTTCGGACTCAACTCGTGGCAAGTCTTCTCGGTGCACACGCTCGGCCCAGCCGCTGTAGTGATATGATCTGGAGAGTGTCGTCGACGGGGTCCTACTCCTCCTCGTCGTTGCCAGCCCTAAGAGGCAAATCTGCTGTGCGGTGCAGAGAGTCTCACCGGTGGCGACGTTCCAGTCGAAGAAGCCGATCTCGGTTCCGCTGGCTGCCAGTGCCAGTCGCTGCTCGCTTTCCCGTAATGCCTGTTCGCTCCGCTTACGCGCCGTGACATCACTCGCCGCGCCGAACCATTCGACGATTTCCCCGTTGGCATCGAGCACCGGGATGGCACGCGAGAACGCCCACCCCACGGAACGGTCCGCACGCAGCACCCGGTGCTCCAGCTCGAAGACGCTTTTGGTTCGCATGGCGCCCCGAACAGCGGCCATCACCTGCGCGTGGTCGTCCGGAGGAATATAGTCATCCAGCCACGTGCGACTCGGCCTTTCCGTATTGGCGAGGAAACTCCGGCTGTGAAGCTGGCGCATCTCACTCCAATCCGGGCTCATGCGGTAAAGCGCCTCGGAACTGGCCGTAATCAAAGCGCGAAACCGCTCCTCACTGGCCCGCAACGCCTGCTCGGCCTGGCAGCGGGCCTGAGCGTTCGCCAGGAACTCACCGATGGTTCGCAGGAAGCGGCAGTCTTCCTGGGACCATTGGCGTTCGGCGCGCACGGCATCCGCTCCGATCAGCCCGGTCAGTTTGCCAGCGTGTCGGATCGGCACGAGGATGACGGACTGGGTGTTTCCGTCGGCCAGAAACTGGCGCTCGGCGGCGGCTTCCGGGGGAAGCTCCGAAGTGCGGGCGATCAGCAATGACTCGCCCCCCCGCATCCGATCCAACGTCCATGGGAACGTCGCCGCGCGGGCGTTGCGTGCGTCGTCCCGCTTGGAATGGATGTCCGATCTACACCATTCGTGCGTCGTGTCCACGATGGCCAGATCGTCGGAAACGCGGCGCACAAAGCAGCGGTCGACCTGCATGAGCCGGCCGACGTCGGCCAAGACACCGTTGATGACCGCATCCAGCTCTGCCGGCGACACATCAATCAGACGGCTGGATGCCTCCGCCAGGAGTTGTTCGAGCAGGAGCAGACGCTGCAAAGCGTTCTCGGCGCGCTTCCGCTCCGTGATATCGATGTTGAAACCCAGAATCCCTCGAATCTCGTCGTCCACGCGAAACGGCGCGACGATGTTGTGCTGGAAGCGCAGCTCGCCATCGCAGACGTATTCGACCTCGCCTTCGACCACTTCCCCGGCGAAAGCGCGGCAGCTGTCGGCGTGCCATCCTGCGGCTGCACTTTTTTCGGGAGCGTCGGTGTGCTCAACGCGTTTCCCGACCCGGTGGCCCCAGTGCTTGGCAGCGGCGGCATTTTGCAGGATGCAGCGTCCCTCGGTATCACAAATCCAGAATTCAAACGGTGCGTTGTCAAACGCCGCGCAAAGCTCCGCGTTGCGCAGCTCGAGCTCGATCTGACGAACCTGAAGCTCATGTGCCAGCGCCCGCACTTCCTCGACCGACATAGAAGCGACGTCGGCAGCGGTCGCCCTGGCCAGTTTCTCAGTCCATTGGCACCGCGTCCGTGCGGGCGTGATCAAGGCGGTGGTTTTTCGTTTCGGCATCGTCCCGTCCCCTTTGGTCGTGGAACGCAGGATTCGGGCCAGGCGGCACACGGGGTCCGTGCGGTGGACCGCGTGACGCTGCGTCAAGAATCCTCGAAAACCGTCACCAGCTCGTCACTGTTCAGCAGGTTTTGCAGGTCGTCACTAACCCACATTCAGAGTCAGCCTCGGGGCACCGCAACGGCTATTATACTGGGTAGTTACATCACGTCGCCACCTACAACGGCGACGTGATGTGAAAGGTCCCGGAATCGCAGCGCCGTGTTCGTGAGACGACGACCTGCATCGACCTGCAATTGCTCCCCGAACTGACCGCGGGCGGGCCCACCGAGGGTAGTCAAAGTCGCTATGCTAGTCGCTGTCACTACAGGGAAATCGTGTGCCCCCCGAATTGACGAGCGGACATATCGTGCGACCATTGAAAGTGACTACCGAACGTGGTGCGGCGACGGGGCAGTTTATGGTTTGCGTGTCAAGGAACGGTCGAGCGGACGAAGTGACTCGACGAAGACCGCCGTACTTTTCGCGGACGGTGGGCGCGGGATCGAACTGGCGGGGCAGGCGACATAGGCAAGGAGCCTGGGATGGACGGCATTCTTCTCGTCGCCAGCGCCAAGTTGCGCCGCTGCGGACAACGCAGGCGGTTCTTTTCCGGAAACGGCTCCTCTGCAGCAACCGCTGTCCACGGCCTCAGATGTTTGGCCGGACTCGTGGCGGTTGAGCCGGACGTGCTGGTGGTCCCCTGGAAATCCTCTGGCCGCGGCGACGTGGTGGCCCGATGGAACGCCCCTGAAGCCTCGCCGCCGGCCCTCGCTCTTGTCATCGGGAACGCGCCTGGCGACCCGCTACGGTGGAGGTTGATACAGTGACACAGTCGTGTGTCTTGCAGGACCGGACAAGCAGCCCGACACAGCAGAACACTCGCGTTCAAGCGGAGGCGCTGGCGCGGCTGCGGTTGTCCGGTTATCTGGAATTGCGACGGCTTTCCTGTGATTTTCGTGAAGGCACGCTAACGCTGCGTGGGCGAGTGGCGACATTTTACCTGAAGCAGGTCGCGCAAGAACTGATCCGCACGCTCGACGGCGTCGTGGAGATCAACAATGGACTGGAGGTGACGCCGCCGCGGTGTCCGCCGTGAACCGGCTCATCGGGAGCCGTGCGGGCGAGACGGCTGCAGATCGTCTTTCGCGACCAGCAAGAGGCCGGATTCGGGTTTGCAGCGCCGCGACAACCGAGAGAGGCTGCCGGCCGCCCGTACCTGCACAGGTGAGGAGGTGTGGCATGGACTCCGCCTGTTGTCAGCTTCTGCTGATCGAGGACAGCCAGACCGACGACGGCGCGGTCCGGGAGCACTTGACAAACACGGACGAGGTGCAAGCGGAGCTGACGCGCGTTGAGCGGCTCTCGGCGGCCTTGGCTCGGCTCGTCGACAGACGATTCGACGCCGTGTTGGTCGACGTGGACCTCGCGGATGGTTCCGGCGTGGAGACCGTCGCCGAGGTCCATCGCCGCAGCCCACAGGTACCGATCGTGGCGCTGACCGGCTCCAGTTCGTCGGAGTTCGGCCTGGCGGCGGTGAAGGCGGGAGCCGTCGATTACGTCTCCAAGGACCATTTGGTGCCTCGGCTGCTGGTGCGCACGATCCGCTACGCGATCGAGTGGGCTGCACATCGCCAGGCCGACGACGAATACCGAGCCGGTCTCGAAAGGACGTTACGCGCAAGCGAACAGCGATACCTCGACCTGCTCGCGGCCGTTCGAACCTACACCTACACAGTCACGTTCGTGAACGGGATGCCGACGGCGACCCGGCACACAGCGGGATGTATCGGCGCGACGGGATACAGCCCAGAAGATTATGCGGCGGACCCAAACCTGTGGTTCCACATGATTCATCTGGACGACCGGGAGCGAGTCCAGCAGTACGTGGCTCGAATGCTCGCCGGCGAAAAGGCGGAGCCTATCGAACATCGCATCTTCCACAAGAACGGCAGCGTGCGCTGGATCCGCAACACGATTGTCCAACGTCGCGACGAAACGGACCGGTTAGTCGGCTACGACGGCCTTGTGGAAGATGTGACGGAGCGCCGGGCCGTGGAGGAGATGCTACGGAATCTCGAGACGCAGCTCTTGGCGGCCGAGCTGATTCAGGCACGGCTGTGGCCAAAGGCGCCGCCCGTGTTGCCCGGTTTCGACGTCGCCGGGGCCTCGTATCCGGCCGAGTTCGCGGCTGGCGACTACTTCGACTATTTCCCCATGCTCGACGGCTCGATCGGGTTTGTCATCGGCGACGTCATGGGGCATGGGTTGGGTTCTGCCATCGTCATGGCCCTGGCATACGCCCACCTGCGATCCCTGGCCCACATCTACCACGAGCTGGACGTCATCCTAACCCGCTTGAATCAGTTCCTCGCCACCGAGACCGACCACTTCGTCACGCTGCTGTTTGGGCAACTGATGCCCAGCACCAGGACGTTTGCCGCCGTCAATGCTGGGCACCCGCCAGGATTCGTGCTCGACTCTTCCGGTAAGTTGAAGACCCAGATTCCGAGCACAATGCCACCCTTGGGGGTCGTGCCGAATGCCCCGGTTTCCGTCTGGGAGCCCCTCCCCGTGGAGCCCGGCGATCTGCTCTTGCTGTACACCGACGGGATTCCCGAGGCAAGATCGCCGCAGGACACGGTCTTTGGCAAGGAACGGATGTTGGACGTGGTCCGCGCCAATCAACACCGCTCGGCCGTGGAAGTCATCCGGGCAATTCACGACGCGGTCCACACCTTTTGCCGTCCCCTGAAACCGCTCGATGATCTCACGGCGATCGTGATCAAGGTCGGGCCATAATCCCTGCTGACGAATGCGTGTCTTCTGAGAGACTCCGTCCCTGCCGGTGGTCCAGCTGAACTGCAGCGCTCCGATCAATCGAACATGAAGTCTGACATGACGACGCACGCATTTCGGGCGATGCTCCCTTCGGCGATGGCATTGGCAGCGTTGCTCCTGGCCGCCGCGAGATGCGCTGCCGAACCAGACGTCAAGGAAACCCGTGAAGGGGGCACATCCGTGATCCGCATCACGTCTTCGGGTGGCCCGGAGAAGACGTACCGGATCGATCTCTCGAAACATCACGCCCCCGCCACCGAGCAGACCGAT
>JALOQX010000363.1 GCA_025459265.1 Pirellulaceae bacterium
GAGGTCTCGGCATTCTCTCGGGCGACCACGTCAAGAGCGCCAGCGGCCTGGGCGTGCCGATGGTGGCTGTCGGTCTGTTCTACGACCAGGGTTACTTCAGACAGCGACTGGACGCGGATGGCTACCAGCGAGAAGACTACGTGGACACGAAGGTTGAAAATCTGCCGATCGAGCCTGCACGCGGTCCCGACGGCAAGCCGGTGACCGTCGAGATCGACACGCGGTCGGGCCGACTGCTGGCCAAAGTCTGGCTGATGCGTGTCGGCAGAGTGAATCTCTACCTGCTCGACTGCGACGCAGACGGCAACAACCCTGAAGACCGGGCGTTGACGTCACGACTTTATGGGGGCGACAACCGCACGCGGATTCGGCAGGAGTTGGTGGCGGGGGTCGGTGGTGTGCGGGCTTTGACGGCGCTGGGAATCGCGCCGGGAGCGTATCACCTCAATGAAGGGCATCTCAGTTTCGCCACGTTGGAGGTGATTCGTCAGCGGATGCGCGACGACGGTATGCGGTTCGAGGAGGCGTTGGAGGAAGTGGCCGGACAGACGGTGTTCACCACCCACACGCCCGTCCCGGCGGGACACGATCGCTTCAGCGGAGAACTGATCGAGGAACATCTGGGGCCTCTGCGTGATGAGTTGGGGATCTCGCACGAGCGACTGATGGGGCTGGGCCGCGTCGATCCGAACAACGCGGGCGAGGCGTTCTGCATGACGGTGCTGGGATTGAAACTCTCCCGCCGGGCCAATGGCGTGAGTTCGCTGCACGGTCGCGTGTCGCGCGACATGTGGGCTGCGCTCTGGCCCGAGCGTCCCGCACAGGAGGCACCCATCGGTCACATCACCAACGGCGTGCATGTCCCGAGTTGGCTCGCCTGGCAAATGAAAACCCTCTTCGACCGCCACTTCCCCGCCGATTGGTACGAACGCATGGGCGACTCCGAGGTGTGGCAGCACATCCATGGCATCGACCCGGGCGAGCTCTGGGAGACACACTTGGCGCTGAAGAACCTGCTCCTGGCCTTCGTGCGTCGGCGGATCACCCGCGATTGCCGGCGTCGCAACGAGAGCGAGCAGGCCATCGAGGCCGCGGGGAGAATGCTCGATCCGGCCGTGCTCACGATCGGATTCGGGCGGCGGTTCGCCACGTACAAACGGGCTGACCTGATCCTGTCCGACCTGGATCAAACGGCCGCGCTGCTGAACAACCCCCGCGCACCGGTGCAGTTGATCTTCGCGGGCAAGGCTCACCCGGCGGACGAAGCGGGAAAGCAACTGATCCGGAAGATCGCGAACCTGCGCCGTGACCCACGTTTCGCCGGGCGGGTCGCCTTTGTCGAGGACTACGACATCAACGTGGGCCGGCACTTGATCCAGGGTGTGGACGTCTGGCTGAACAACCCCCGCCGCCCGCTGGAAGCTTCCGGGACCAGCGGTCAGAAAGCGGTGCTCAACGGCGCACTCAACCTGTCGATCCTCGATGGCTGGTGGGCGGAGGCGTACGACGGGTCGAACGGGCATTGTACTACGAGCGGGACGCCGATGGGCTGCCGCGGCAATGGATCAATCGCATGATGAACTCAATCGGTTCGTTGGCCTGGCGTTTCAGCGCCCACCGGATGGTGGCGGACTACGTCCGTCACGCCTACATACCGGCGGCCAGCGGACTGAGCTGTGACATGAGAGTCCGGTAGCATCAGGGAGCAAGACGATGGGACCAGCGAAACGGATCGGGATCCTCACCGGCGGCGGTGACTGTCCGGGATTGAACGCGGTGATCCGCGGAGCCGTCAAGAGCGCCACCAGACTGGGCTACGACGTGGTGGGGTTCCTCAACGGCTATGAGGGGTTGGTGGACCCCGTCTCTTACAAACCGCTGAACCGCCAGAACACGAGCGGCATCATTCATCAAGGTGGCACGATTCTGGGCTCGACCAACAAGGGGCGGTTCGCCGCGACCGTCGGCATCTCGCGGCGCGTGGAGCTTCCCGTCGAGCTGCTCGCCGCCGTGCAAACGACGATGGAGCAGTTGCAGCTGTGCGGTCTGATCTGCGTCGGCGGTGACGGCTCGTTGGCCGTTGCCCAGCAGTTCCACGAATTCGGTCTGCCGGTCGTCGGCGTTCCAAAGACGATCGACAACGACCTGTCGGCCACGGCATTCACGTTCGGCTTCGACAGCGCCGTGGCCTGCGCCACCGACGCGCTCGACCGCCTGCACACGACGGCGGCCAGCCACGGTCGAAACATGATCCTGGAGGTGATGGGCCGGCACGCCGGCTGGATCGCCTTGCACGCCGGCATCGCCGGTGGCGGCGATGTGATCCTGCTCCCCGAAATCCCGTGGACCTTTGAAGGCGTCTGCCACAAGATCCTGGAACGGGAAGCCCACGGGAAACACTTCACGCTGATCGTGGTCGCCGAGGGAGCCCAGTCGCCTGACGGACAGTTGGTCACGCGGGAAAACGAAAAAGACGATCGGCAAACGCGTTTGGGAGGCATCGGCGCCCTGGTGGGCCAGGAGATCGAACGACGGTTGTCGCGCGAAACGCGCGTCGTCGTGCTGGGACATCTGCAGCGCGGCGGGCCGCCGACCACGTTCGACCGCGTCTTGGCCACTCAATTCGGTGCCCATGCCGTCCGGCTGGTGGTCCAACGTCAGTTTGGGAAGATGGTCTGCTACCATCCGCCGTCGATCGACGAGGTGCCGATTATCGACGCGGTGAACGATCTGTCGCGCGTTCCCCCGGACGGTGCCGCGGTGCAGGCCGCGCGGGCGTTGGGGATCAGTTTCGGAGACGCGTGTCCGGACGATGGCCCGTTTCACCCGACCTCGCGCTCGGCACACCCCGCAACGGCGGCGGACACGGCCGAAGAACACGAGAAGGTGTTGACGCCGTGACGACCGATTGCGGAATGAGCGGGTACGTGTAGGCGTCCAGAATGACGATCCGGGCGTGCCGCAGCCACTCGACGTCTTCGTGACTCGCACAAGCGGCATGCGGGACCGCGGTCGGCCACAGCACGGTGACGATGACACACGCCCACACCGCCGGTCGGTGACTGCTGGAACACCACGTGTTTGCCACGGATCTGCTCCCCAGGCGGTCGGGGCAACCGTCGCCAGCGAATTCTGGCCGTACCTCCGCGTATCAAGTCGGGGAGGCACTGGAAGCGTGGCGTTCGGAGCGCCGCCGCGACGACTCTGTGGTTCCCGGCGTCGCGTCCTGAGTTCCATTGCGGCTGTGCGGCAATCATAATGGCAGTGGTTTGTCGCTTGGCGGCCACCGGTCGGACGAAGCACCTGGTCGTCTGCCGTGACGGTCACGGGGCCAGCCACTTCCGGGCAGAAAGGCAGCGTGTGGTGACGGGCGAAAATCGGTCGGGGCGAGGACAAGAGCGCGAGACGGTTTTTCAGGCGCGGCAGATCAACAAGGTGTACCACGTGGGCGAGGTGGACGTACATGCACTGCGCGGTGTCGACCTCGACTTGCGCGCCGGTGAATTCATGGTGCTCCTGGGCCCTTCGGGCAGCGGCAAGTCGACGCTGCTGAACATCTTGGGCGGATTGGATGTGCCTACCGGTGGGACAGTGCGCTATCTGGAACACGAGCTGACGGCATTCGACGATGCTGCCCTGACGCGTTTCCGTCGGGAGCACGTCGGCTTTGTGTTTCAGTTCTACAACTTGATACCGAGTCTCACGGCGCGCGAGAACGTCGCGCTCATCACCGAGATCGCCCGCAACCCGATGGATCCGCGTGAGGCGCTGCACGTGGTGGGGCTCGCGGAACGCATGGACCATTTTCCGTCACAGCTGTCGGGTGGCGAGCAGCAACGCATCGCCATCGCGCGCGCGATCGCCAAACGCCCGGACGTGCTGCTGTGCGACGAGCCTACGGGGGCGTTGGACGTACACACGGGCGTAGTGGTGTTGGAAGCCATCGAGCGCATCAACCGGGAACTCGGCACAACCACCGCGGTCATCACGCACAATGCGGTGATCGGCAGCATGGCGGACCGTGTGGTACACCTGTCGGACGGCCGCGTGACACACGTCGACGAAAATGCCTGCCAGGTGTCCGCGAGCGAACTGCAATGGTAGCGATGACGTGCGCGCACTGAACCGTAAAGCGATCCGAGACCTGTGGCACATCAAGGGTCAGGCTGTCGCCATCGTCCTGGTGGTGGCCTCGGGCGTCGGTACGTTCGTAATGTCGTTGAACACGCTTCACTCGCTGCAGCAGTCCCGGGAGACGTACTACGAGCGTTACCGGTTCGCCGACATCTTCTCGCACGTCAAACGCGCGCCGCTTTCGCTGGTCCCCCGGATCGCTGCCCTAGACGGTGTGGCCCAGGTGCAACCGCGTGTCGTCGTCGACGTGACGCTGGACGTGCCGGACATGGCGGAGCCGGCCATCGGCCGCCTGATCTCCGTCCCGCAGCTGCGCGTGCCCATCCTGAACGACCTGCACTTGCGGAAGGGACGCTGGATCGATCCGCACCGGCCCGGAGAGGTGCTGGTAAGCGAGGCCTTTGCGGATTCACACAGGCTGCAGATGGGGGACACCGTGTCGGCCGTGATCAATGGCAAGCGGCAGGAGCTGACCGTCGTCGGCGTGGCCTTGTCGCCGGAGTACATCATTCAGATCCACGGGGCGAACCTGCTGCCGGACGACCGCCGGTTCGGCATCTTGTGGATGGGATACGACCAGCTGGCGGCGGCCTTCAACATGGACGGCGCTTTCAACGATGTCAGCCTGACGCTCATGCGAGGTGCCAACGTTCGTGCTGTGATCGAACGGCTGGACGAGTTGTTGAAACCGTACGGGGCACGCGGCGCAAATGATCGGAACGAACACGTGTCGCATCGGTACATTTCGGACGAGATCCGGCAGCTGCGCAGCATGGGCCTGATTGCGCCGACGATCTTCTTTGGCGTGGCGACGTTTCTGCTGAACGTGGTGCTGTCGCGGCTGGTGAGCGTCCAACGGGAACAGGTGGCGGCGTTGAAGGCGTTTGGCTACACGCGCCTGCAGATCGGGACGCACTACGTGAAGATCGTGCTGCTGGTGGCCGTGTCGGGCGCCATCCTGGGCATCGTCATGGGCTCGCTGCTGGGGCGCAGTCTCACGCACATGTATACGCGTTTCTATCGCTTTCCGGTGTTTGGTTTCGAGTGGAACGCGCCGGTCATTGCGACGGCGTTGGTGGTCAGCATGGTGGCGGCAGTCGCGGGGACACTGGCCGCGGTACGTCGCGCGGTGCGGCTGCCGCCCGCCGAGGCCATGCGGCCGGAACCTCCCGCGGTCTACCGGCCCAGTGTGCTGGACCGCAGCCGGCTGGGCAGCTTCCTGCCGCACGCCACGCGGATGATCGTGCGCGAGCTGGAACGACGGCCCTTCAAGGCGGCCATGTCGTGCGTGGGGATCGCCCTGGCCGTGGCGATTCTGATCCTCGGCAGCTTCACCCTGGACTCCATCAACTACATCATCGACTTCCAGTTCTACCTGTCGCAGCGTCAGGACTTGATCGTCTCGTTCGTGGAACCGACCACCGGTCGCGCGATTCACGAGCTGAGGCACTTGCCCGGCGTGACGCATGCCGAACCGATCCGCTCCGTCGCCACGCGATTCCAGCACGGGCACCGTACGCGCCGCGTCGGCCTGCTCGGCATCCGTCCGGAGGGACGCTTGTATCGGCTTCTCAACGCGGACCAGAGACTGGTGTCGCTGCCGCAGGACGGGTTGCTGTTGTCTGCCAAGCTGGCGGAACTGCTGGACGTGCGGCCAGGCGATCTGGTGACCGTCGAGGTGCTGGAAGGCGAGCAGCCGATGCGCCAGGTGCCGGTATCGGCGCTCATCACGGAATACGGCGGCACGAACGCGTACATGGACGAACGTGCGCTGCACCGGCTGCTGCGCGAAGGAAATCACCTGAGTGGCGCGTTCCTGAGTGTGGAGGCAAGCCAGATGGACGCACTCTACCGACAACTCAAGGAGACTCCTCGCGTGTCGGGTGTGACGATCAAGGAAGCGTCGATCCGGAGTTTTCGCGATACCATCGCCGAGAACCTGGGCAATATTCGGTTCTTCAACGTGCTGTTTGCCACGGTGATTGCCTTTGGCGTGGTCTACAACAATGCGCGGATTTCGCTGGCGGAACGCAGCCGGGATCTGGCGACACTGCGCGTGATCGGTTTCACGCGGGCGGAGATCTCGGCGATCCTGCTCGGCGAGTTGGCCGTTTTGACGTTGGCAGCCATTCCGCTCGGGCTGGCACTGGGCTATCTGTTTGCCGCGTGGGCCGTGTTGGGATTGGATACCGAAGTATACCGCATTCCGCTGATCATCCATCGTGCGACCTACGGGTTCGCGGTGGCTGTGGTGTTGATCGGGGCGGCGATTTCCGGTTTGATCGTGCGCGAGCGTCTGGATCATCTGGATCTGATTGCCGTGTTGAAAACGCGGGAGTGATGCGAAGTGAGATCCCTGGTTCGTGCGCTGATGTACCTGTCGGTGATCGCA
>JALOQX010000364.1 GCA_025459265.1 Pirellulaceae bacterium
CGCCTTGAGCGCCGCCGAGGTGCTCGAACGCGCCTTCAGTTCCAGCAGCTGACCCATCAGCGTCAGCGAGACGATGATCGCCGCCGCCTCGAAATAGACTCCGACCCGCCCGTGTTCACGAAAGGAGTCTGGGAACAACCCGGGTGCCAGGGTCGCAACGACGCTGTAGGCGAACGCGGCCCCCACGCCCGTGCCGATCAGCGTCCACATGTTGGGCCTGCGATTCACGATCGACTGCGCCCAGCGCTCGAAGAACGGCCAGCCGGCCCACAGCACCACCGGCGCGGTGAGCACCAGCTCGAGCCAGGTGCGGGCAGTGGCGGACAGCACCGTGATGCGATGCCCGAACATGGCGAGTGCCAGCACAGTCAGCGACAGCGGCAGGGTCCACCAGAAGCGGCGACGGAAATCCGTGAGCTCCGGGTTCTCGTCGTCGTCCAGGCTCGGCATCATCGGCTCGAGCGCCATGCCGCAGATCGGGCAATTGCCCGGCGCTTCGCGCACGATCTCCGGGTGCATCGGGCAGGTGTATTGCGTGCCCGCCGGACCCTGCTCGAGCGCGACCGGCTTCGGCGCCAGGTATCGCGCCGGGTCCGCCACAAACTTGCTGCGGCAACCGGCCGAGCAGAATCGGTAGTCGTGACCGCCATGGGTCGCTTGATGCGGGGAGTCGGCTTTCACGCTCATGCCGCAGACCGGATCGATCAGGCCCGCTCCCGGCGCCTGATGGATCCCGTGCGAACCCCGAGAACCCTGCCCGTGGGCGTGCCCGTCCACCGGCTTCGACGACATCCCTGCCGTGGTCCCGTCACCGGTCGCATGCGTCGTCCCAGCGGTGGCGGTGTCCGCAGAGTGTTTTGTGGAGGCGTGGCAACACGTGTGTGCGTGCGAGTCGTGGGAAGCGCTCATCGCGGATCCTCCTCGGTGAGTGCATTCAGAATGGGGCAGGCTTCCGCGCGGCCGTGGCCGGGACAGGCTGCGATCAGCGTGCGCAGTCCTGTGCGGATGCGCTGCAGTTCGGCGATTCGTTGCTCGGTGTCCGTCAGCTTGGCTTCCGCTGCACGCTTGACCTTGGCGACGTTGCGCTCGTCGCTCAGCGATAGCAGGCCGCGAATGTCTTCGAGCGTGAAGCCGAGCGCCTTGGCGCGGCGGATGAAACACAGGCGCTTGAGCTCCGCGTCGCCGTAACGACGGTAGCCCGAGGCGAGACGGCCCGCCGGGGCCAGCAGCTGGTTGCGCTCGTAGTAACGAACGGTGTCGATGGCGACTCCGGCGCGCTTCGCGAGTTGACCGATGCTGAGATTGGACATGCCTGATCTCCTGTAGGCTGCCAGTCTGCAGTCTGGACCATAGTCCAGAGTCAAGGCCCAAACCAAGATGGCCAGCTATGTTTCGCGGCAATGCTGGAACTTCAGCGCGCGGCGGATGCATTCGTATTACGGGCCGCGGCGAGCGTCGCTGTTCCCGCGTCAGCTCGTCGACTACCGCGACCACGAGGTGGCGATCCAAAGCCGGGCGCACCGCGGGTGCCGCTGTGTCCACGCCCTAAGATCGGTGGGAGTCCATCCAGTTCGGTGCCATTGCCGCGGGCTCGAAGTCCACAGACTCCACGATGCCATCGAGACGCTGCGGGGCATTAATAGTGCGGTTCTGCGCCTGCGTCAGCACGGCCTCGCGGCCGCAACAGCGCCGACCATACACGTCCTCGCTGACATCATCGACCTCGTCGGGTCTTGATCCCGTCCACCGGGCGGCAGTCGGTCATCGCGGCGCGCCGCATCGTCCGCATTCGAGTGCGCGCCGCGCTGCCGTCCACCACAAGGAATCATCGCGTCGCTTGCGTGTCGAATCGAACTCGACTTTCATGCTTGATATCCGGACGTTTCACCACCACGTCGATCTCGTAGCGTGACGCCGGATTAATCGTGACGACCGTGCCGTAGCTTGTATTGGCACCCACTGTCATGCGTTCCAGTCGACGAGAGTAGGACTTCCCCGGCGGCGCCGTCCGCGTCATGATGACCTCGATGGAGGCGTCTTCAACGCGTCGTCCGGTCTTTTCATCGATCACGACGACTACAATGTGTCGATCCAGATCGGATTGCCCCGAATGGATAACGGTGTCGCGATCCGTTGGCCGGTGAAATCCCGCCCAATCTGCCGCCATCGCAGCGGGCTGAAAATCCAGATACACGGCCAGCCCGTCCGCACGCTGTGGATCATCAAAGACGCGGTCTTCGGCTTGCACCATCCACGGCATCACGCTTGCTGCTACGCAAACCATCCAATTTCTGAGCGACATCACCGACCTCCTCGGGCTTGGAGCTCGTCCGGGAAAGGCGACACGAGTGAGCGCCGCCAGAGACAGCAAACAAGCTAACAGCGAGATTTCGCGAAACGGTCGCATCAATCGCTTTGGCTGATAGGTACATACCCACCCACGCACCTCGCTGGAGACGTTGCGGAGGCTCCCGGGCGCGGCGCAGGACTCCGCGATCAGTGGAAGCGCAATCCCGGTTGCGACAACGCATCCGCGGTCACTCTTTCCGACTGGCGGGCCCGGTGGCGCGCGGGCGGGTCCCTGTCCCTCGCACAGGAGATCGGTGAACAGGTGACTCGATGTGGGTCGCCCGAGGTGCAGCGTGCAGAACTGCGGGTGGGTCGAAACGCCGCGATCCTGTTGCACATTAACGCTCGCGGTTGCTACAAATACGTCAAAGATCTTGCTCGATCCACGCCCCCGGCTGCCGAGAGGTCGTCACGCCCCATGGACTGAATCGTGATAGCTCATGCACGGGATCGATTGCACCCAACGTCATCGCTCAAGGTTCGCTGTTTCGACGATTGACGCCGGTCATCGTCGGATCTTCAAGACGGTCGCAGTTACGCAGGACCCACGCGCAGGTGGCGCCGAGACCGAGCGCCATTCCGGTCTCCAGCAGACCAGGCGAAACCCGATCCGTCGCAACGACAGGGAAGATCATTACGTAGAGGTCTAACCAGTGACCGACAAGGACACTAAAGGCCGCCAGCGCGAGCACCGCGAGTCGGCGCTTTCCCGCTTTGCCCAGCAAGAGCACGAACGGCAGCGCCCACTTCAGGACGACGGTTGCGAAGAACAGCACCCGCCAGTCGACGCCCGTTCGCACGGCATAGTAGGTCGATTCGTGCGGCTGGTTGGTGTACCAGATCAGCATGTACTGGCAATACCACAAGTACGCCCAGAGACAGCTGAAACCCAGCAGCTTCGTGGCCAGATCTCTCAACTGACCCTCCGAAACGGACCGGCCCGTCGGGTTTCGCACGCGCACCCAGACGCAGGTCAGAAGCATGGCGGCCACGGCACTGACCACAAATCCCACGAACACGTAGACGCCGAAAATCGTGCTCGTCCACTGCGGCGTCAGCGACATCAGCCAGTCGCTGGCCGCCAGCCATCCGGTCAGTGCGAGCACCGCCAGGACGCCGGCCGCGACGCGTGAGGACGCGGCCGGCCGTGTCAGGAGTCGAGCTGACAGCATCCAGAGCCCAAGGTACAGGCTGGATCGCGCGATGAAGAAAGGGCGGGACAACCAGACGCCACGCAGTCCCGACTGTTCCTCGACGGTCCAGGAGTAGGTCTCGGGGTGAGCGAGGAACACCAGCAGCAACAGCACCGTTGCCATGGGCAGCGTCGATGGAAGTGTGGCGGGAATCGTGCGCAAGGAATCGCTCCATGCCGCCCCGGTGACCTCTTGCACCGCCGTGAAGAACAACGCGCCCACCGCAAGGCCTACCAGATACACACCTGCGAGCAGTAAGTTGGGCCCGAGACGCTCGGTCTGCAGGAGCGCACCCGCGATCGCGATGACGGCCGCAATCGCACCGAACGCAAGGATTGTGCCGACACGGTGGGGCACGACCGTCATGGCGGTGGCGGCTCTGGTGCGGGGGGTGAGCCAAACGGGGGCGGATCGACCGGCAGGCGCTGCTGCAGGCGCCGCATATGCAAGATAAGGCGCCAGCGGTCATCGGCACGGATCTGCGACGCCTGAGCCGGCATCAATTTCTGGCCGTACGTAATGACGTGAAACATCTGGCCGTCCCGCATGTCGCGTGCGTGCTGCGTCAGCAGCGAGGGCGGCGGCTGGAAGCCACGCTTGATCGTGATTCCGTCCCCATGCCCGTCACTGCCGTGGCACGGTTGGCAGTAGATCTCGAATAGCTTCTCCGCCCGCAACCGGTCAGGCTCTGCCGCAATGCCAGCCGGAACCTGCAGTTCCACGGCCGCGCGCAGAGCATCTGCTTCCGTTGCCTCGTAATGCAATGGCAGCGGTCCGCGCGGCACGGTGCCTGGGACCGGTGCGCGCAACGTCTGCGCGTCCTCTGACACTGCACTCGAGCTGTAGGTGGTGACGGCGGGTGAAACGGCCATGTCCGGCGCGTAGGCCAGATTGCGGCGTGTCCAGTCCGGCCACAGCAGAAATGACACGCCCGTCGCGGCACACGCAACCCCGATCAATGTCCGATCCAGCCATCGGAACGATTGCGCAGTCGCCGTCGGTGTGGAAAACACCCTAACGTTGCCATGCTCGGAAACCACCACCGCACCGACCGCGCGCAACAGCGAACGGGCGGATTCGAGTCGCGCTTCCCCAGTGGCGGCCACTTCGAGAACGAATCGATCGTGCGGCCACGTGTCGCGCCACCCGGGCGTTCGCCAGCGCGGACGAAGTCGCGACAGCCTCAGAAAGGCCAAGCCGACGCCGGCGGCCGCCCCCAGGACCATGAGCTCAAACGCGACCGGAACGAACGCAAGCCAGGCGAGCTGCGGTTTGCCGCCAATGTTGAGTGGCCAATTGAACGCACTGGTCCAGGCCTGCAGCGTCAGTCCCCCGACGGCCCCGAGAACGCCGCCACTGAGGCCTGCCCAACCGACACGCGATGCCTGGTCCTGCGCCAGCGTCGGCAAGCCTTCGATCGGGTACGGCGCATAGGCGTCCACGATCGTGTGGCCGGCGGAGTCGACGGCGCGTGCCGCCTCGACCAGGGCAGCTTCCGTTTCAAACGTCGCCAGTAGCCCGTACCCGCTCATCGGTCGGCCACCCGCAGGCGCGTGCGGTGTTCCGCCCTGCTTTCGGCGATCGAGACGACCGGCAGCCATCGACAGAACAGCAGGAAGCAAACAAGGAACAGCCCGAAGCTGCCGACCAGCGTCGC
>JALOQX010000110.1 GCA_025459265.1 Pirellulaceae bacterium
CGGAGGGCGGAGGACAGAGGGCGGAGGGCGGAGGACAGAGGGCGGAGGACAGAGGGCGGAGGGCGGAGGGCGGAGGGCGGAGGGCGGAGGGCGGAGGATGGAGGGCGGAGGGCGGAGGGAGGGGAGTGACGAGGAACGAGTAAGGAGTGACGAGTTGAGAAGGGATTTCCCTCGTTGCTCGGCGATCGTTGCTCGCTGCTTGTCGCTCCGCCGGCCGGTGCCGGGGGCGGAATGCTGGGGCGCGAGAACCGCGTGTGCGAACGGGCTCGGGGGATTAAGCGGAATGTGCGGGCAGCTGGGGGTGAAACTGGCCAAGCCGGGCTGAATAACGTGAGTTTTCCGGGGGAGGGCCGCCGATGCGGACGAAAGAGCACATTAGACTTTCGTCGGAGGAGGTGGGCAGGCCGTGGCACCCGGACTGGAGAAGACCCTGCAGCTCTTGACCGACACCGCGAACGAGGCGGCGGTACCGGTGTTGCTGGCGGCACTGGACACCGCGGACGAAGCGGTGTCGGCCGGCGCGTTGCACGCCATCCTGGGGCGGCGGCGCGGGCCGGGGCAGCGTGCGCTGATCGAGCGGTGGCATCGTCTGAGCGAGCGCTGGAAGCTGGAGATTTCGCAGCAGCCGCGGCAGATCTCGGCGGCCGTGCGGCACGCGATCCTCAGTCGGGACGCGGTGCTGTGTCCCAACGGCTGCAGCGCGCTCTTGAGTATTCGCGAATTCGAACTCATCCCGGCGCTGGTGACGTGCATTGAGGAGCCGAAACACCCGCATGCGCAGCTGGTGGCGCAGACGCTCTTGAGCTTGTGCGAGCTGCTGCAGGAGGAGATCACCGGCCCGCGTGACGCCGCGCGCCTCCAGGATCCCGCCCGGGTCTGCGACCAGATCCTGCCGAATCTGGAGAAGGCGGTGGAGCGGTTCGAGCACCACGGGTGCCGCGAGGTGATGGAAGCCTTTCTGATGCTCATCAACGGCGAGAACCCGACGTTCAAACGGCTCTTGGCCGATCCCCGCCATCCGGCGTATCTGACCATGATCGAGACGCTGGGAACGAGCGGCCGGTTGGCCGTGATGCGCCTGATTCTCAACCTGCTCGAGACACGCTTTCCGCCGTCGGTCGTGCTGCAGGTCGTGAGCCGTCGCAGCGACGTGCCGTTCATCCGGCAACTGCTCAAGCGTGTGGGAACCGGCGTGTCGGACGTCTTGAAGCCGACGCTGCGGCGGATGGAGTCAATTGCCTGGTTGCAGGGATCGTTGAGTCTGTTGGACACTCTGACCGAGTCGGAGCAGGCCGCGGCGGTCTGGCTGGCGGTAGGCAGCGGCATGAATCGCCTCCGCGTGTTCGACGTGGTCAGGCACGTGCTGGTGCAGGGCCGGCCGGCTGGTCGGCGCGCGGCGGCGGCCGCCCTGCGGGAATTCGGGGGGGCCGAGGCCAACGAACTGGTGCTCCGCGGGCTGCAGGACCCGGACCCGCAGGTGCAGGCCCACCTGCTGGCCCAGCTCCGCGACCGCGGCATTCCGGGCGCGATCTCGCGGCTCATCCAACTGCTCGACAGCCGTCACGAGGTGGTGCGCAACGCGGCGCAAAGCTGCCTGACGGAATTCAATTTCAACCGTTACATCACGGTCTTCGACCTGATGGAAGACAACATCCGGCGGAGCACGGGGATGCTGGTGATGCGGATTGACCCGCAAGCGACCGTGTTGCTGGCCGAGGAGCTCAAGTCGCGGACGCGAACCCGCCGCTTGCGGGCGCTGGAAGCCGCGGTGGCCATGGATGCCGTGCAGCTGGTGGAGCCGTTGATCATCGTGCTCCTGACTGATCAAGATCATTTCGTGCGTGCGGAAGCGGCCCGCACGCTGGCCTACTGCGACACGCCGCTGGCGCGCCAATCGCTCGAGCAGGCTCGGAACGATCGCAGTGTGGCGGTGCGCGAGGCGGCGGAACTGGCCCTGCGGAAGCTGTCGGGAGAAGGTCGGCTGACGACGGCCGGATCGGTCGAAGCCATCCTGCAGCAACTGGACGGCAGTCTGCTGATGGAACCCCCGACGAGCGCGGCCACTGGTTAAGAGCCTCGGAGAGGCATTGAGCGAAAGGTGGGGCGTGATGAGCGCGGTGCAGCTGGCGGCGGGCCCATGCGTGCTGTGGGCCAATCAGGAAGTGCTCAACGGCCTGTCGCGACGGTTCCAGAGTGGCGGCGCGGAGGTGTCCGTGCTGCACATCGTGGTGCTGGCCGTCCTGGTGCTCGTCGCGGCGGCCGTGTGGTGGGCGGTCGGCCACGTGGGCGCTCAGCGCGAGGGCCACAGCTACCACAGCGCGCGGCGGCTGTTCGGTGAGCTGTGCGTCCTCCACGAACTGGACTGGCCCAGCCGCCGGCTCCTGCGGCAGCTGGCGCGGGCCCACGACCTGGCCCATCCCGCCCGGGTGTTCGTCGAGCCGAGCTGGTTTGACGCGCCGCAGCTGCCGGCGGACCTGGAAACCCAGCGGCCACAGCTGGCGGCGCTCAAACAGCGTCTGTTCTAAGGCGGTTCAGAATGCGCCGTCGGTGCCGCGCGGCGGTGTCCGCGGGCGGAATTCGGGAGCGGCCCCTTCCCCGGCGGCCGGCGGCGACTCCTCGGTCGTTTCCTCCGCCCCGCCGACGCGCTTGGCCACGCCCCGGCCCAGCGTGACCGACTCCACGTCCGCCCGCCAGCCCATCAGGCTCAAGAACTTGTCCACGCTCAACCGATCCACCCCGATCTCGCTGGCTGCGGCCACCTTGGCCGAGAAATCGGCCTTCTCGGCGTCGGTGGCGGCTCCGCCTCCGGCCGCGTCGGGCGGCGTGCCCTCGATCAGATACCGGGTCTGTACCGACACCTCGTCATCGATCACGCCGCCGTTGAGACTGATCAGACTCGCGAGCAAGTCGATGTCGCTCTTGTTGTCCCCGGTGATGTCGATGAACCCCGCAATCGCGAAATGCACCGGCCGGCCGCGGGTCCAGGCGGGCGTGAAGATGACATCGCCCGGCAGCATGATGTTGGGCAGTTTGTCCTCCACGATCCGGCACGCCGCCAGATGCTCGCCCAGGATCTGCGTGACCTCGATGCGACCCTTCGGCTTGGAATCCGCCACGGACGACGTTTCCTTGTCGAAGACGCTGAAGGTCTGCTGCAACCGCAGGTTATCGGCCGACCCGGCGTCGATGTAGACGACGCGGGCCTGCTGATTCACCCCCGTGATGACCCCATCCGGCGTCTCAAACGTGACCTGCTGCAGATCCTTCAGATTCAGCTTCTGCTGATTGATGATCTTCTCCATGTCCTCGATCTTCTTGCTGAGCGTCTTCTGTTGCTCGTCGAACTGGGTGGTCAGCTCCACGATGCGGTTGTCCTTATCGGTGATCTGGGTCTTGATCTCTTCCATCTGGCCTCGCACGGCCTCCAGATCCTGCTGGTAGGACGCGCGGGCGGCTTCCAGGTCCTGACGCGCCTTGTTGGCGGACTCTTCAAATTTCTGCGACCGTTCGGCCGAGGTCTGCTCCAGTTGGGTCTTCTCCGCGATGAGCTGATTCTCGTGGCGTCGCAGATCAACCAACTGCTGGCTCATGTCGCGCTGCTGCGTGGACAGGAACGTCACCAGTCCCTGGTAATTGCGGGCTTCCGGCGTTTCCACGTCGCCGGCGGCGAACAGGAGCATATCGTCCTGGAACCGCTTGCGCAGCGCCGCCATCGTCGCGTCGCTGGCGTCCGCTCCGCCGAATGCGGCCAGATCTTCCTCCATCTGTTTCCAGGTCTTGGCACCGCCGCTGATCATGTACTGCAGCGACTGGACCTTGAAATTCGCGTTCTGCAGATCCTTCTGCGCCTGCTGCGAGCGATTGTTCGCCTCCTCGGCGGCGGCGCGCTGGGTCTCCGACTTGGCGTAGAACACGTAAGAAATCACACACAAGCCCACCGTGAGCATGATGAGCAGAATCAGCGCGATATGAAGACCCTGGTTCTCTCGCGATGCCATCGTGTCATGACTCCTTGCCGCGCGGACGCGGCCACGCCGCCTGATCGCCGAGATTTCGCCGCGGATATCGACCAGACGCCACTAACCTGCTGCGGGCTAAGAACCTAGGTCGAGTGTAAACAGGGTCCGAGGGACTGTCAATAAACTCCGGAATTGACGGGAAATGGAAAAGCGGGGAAATCTAACGGTCTGGTCGGATTGTGTCAGTCACACGGTGCGAGGGCGGCAGTGGCCCGTTGCCAACGCGCCCGCACGTGACGACGATGCCGGCTGTGCCGCTGATCGCAAGGGGGGATTACCGCGATGAACGCACGCCAACGGCAGCCGCGGCTGGCCGGATTCGACGACGATGGGGTGGACGCCCCTCGGCCGGATGCCCCGGCCGCCGGCGCCGCTGCGCTGCCGCGTGCCCTGGCGGCGGACACGGCCCTGCAGGGACAGACCGTGTATGTACTCGACGCCCATTCCCTGATCTACCAGGTGTTTCATGCGCTGCCGGAGATGACGAGTCCGCACGGCCAGCCGGTGGGGGCCCTGTACGGATTCCTGCGCGATGTGGTGGATGTGCTGGAGCGGCGCCGGCCGAATTACCTGCTGTGCGCGTTCGACCCGCCGGGCGACACCTTTCGCCACGGCGTGTATGCGGCGTACAAGGAGAACCGACCGGCGATGCCCGCCGACCTGCAGCTGCAGATTCCACACATTCAGCGGTTCCTCGCCGCGCTGAGCATTCCCGTGCTGGCGGTCGCCGGCTACGAGGCCGACGATGTGCTGGCGACCGTGGCCCGCCTGACGCGGCAGCGGGGCGGGGAGTGCTATCTGGTGACCAGCGACAAGGACTGCCGGCAGCTGATCACCGATCAGACACGTCTCTACAACCTGCGGAAGAACGAAGTGGTGGATGCGGCCACGGTGCGGGAGGAATGGGGGATTGACCCGCAGCAGGTGGTCGATTTTCAGGCGTTGTGGGGCGACGCGACGGACAACGTGCCCGGCGTGGCGGGAATCGGTCCGAAAACCGCCGGACAACTGCTGGCTCAGTTCGGCACGCTCGAAGGCATCTACGCACACCTGGAGGACATCCCCGGCACGAAGTTGCGGGAACGCTTGGCGCAGGGGCGTGACCAGGCGCTGTTGAGCCGGCAGCTGGTGCGGTTGGCGGACGATGTGCCGGTGGGACTGGACTGGGAGGCCGCCCGCGTGGGCGGCCTGGACGTCGCGCGCGTCCAGGAGCTCTGCGCCGAGTTCGGCTTCCAGCGGTTGTGCGAGCGACTGACTGGGTTGCAGGTGTCGGCCGCACCGGCCCGCTGGTCGCCGACGTACCAGACGGTGGCCACGGACAGCGCCCTGGCGGCGCTCGTGGCGACACTGGCCCGGCAGTCCCGCATCGCCATTGACACGGAGACGACGTCGCCGCATCCGCGTGCGGCCGAGTTGGTGGGGTGCTCGTTCTCCTGGGCCGATGGCCAGGCGGCGTATGTGCCGTTGCGCGCGCCGCCGGGCGAGCCGCAGGTCGACGCCGCCGTGGCGTTGCAGACGCTGCGTCCGATTCTGGAAAACCCGCGGATCGAAAAAGTGGGACAGAATCTGAAGTACGACATGATCGTGTTGCGCGGCGCGGGCGTGACGCTGCAAGGCGTGAGTTTCGACACGATGGTGGCGGACTACCTGCTGGCGCCGGGCGAACGCAATCACGCGCTGGACGACCTGGCCAAGCGCTACCTGAACCACGAGACGATCAAGATCCACGAGGTGCTCGGGAAGGGCAAGGACGCGAAACGCATGCATGAAGTGCCCGTCGCGCTCGTCACCCCGTACGCGGCCCAGGACGCGGACATCCCGCGACGGCTGGCCACGATCCTGGGGACGCGGCTGGTCGAGCAGGAGTTGGCGGAGCTGTTCTTCACGCTGGAAATGCCGCTGATCGACGTGCTGGCCGAGATGGAGTACCACGGCATCCGGGTGGACGTGGAGCGGCTGCGGGCGTTGAGCCAGCGGTTTGGCCAGCGGATGGCCGAGTTGGAGGAGGACATCTACGCGGCGGCCGGCGGCCCGTTCAACATCGACTCGCCGCGCCAGCTGGCCCAGGTGCTCTTCGACCGGCTGGGGCTGCGGCCGGTCAAACGGACCAAGACGGGACCCAGCACGGACGCGGACGCGCTGAGCCAGTTGGCCGCGGAACACCCGTTGCCGGAGAAGATCGTCGCGTACCGCCAGCAGGCCAAGCTCAAAAGTACGTATGCCGACGCCCTGCCCCTGCTGGTGCAGCCGCACACGGGACGCGTGCACACCTCGTTCAAGCAGGACGTGGCCGCGACCGGTCGGTTGAGTTCGACGGATCCCAATCTGCAGAACATCCCGGTGCGAACGCCGGACGGACGTGCGATCCGCGCGGCGTTCGTCCCGGGCGCGGCGGACTGGCAGTTGCTCTGCGCGGACTACTCGCAGATCGAACTGCGGGTGCTGGCCCACGTCTCGCAGGATGCCACGCTGCTGGAGGCCTTCACCCACGACCGGGATATTCACACGCTCGTGGCGGCGCAGGTCCACCAGGTCGAGCCGGAGGAGGTCACGTCCGACATGCGGCGGGTGGCCAAAACGATCAACTTCGGCATCATCTATGGCCAGAGCCCCTTCGGGCTCGCCAAGACACTGTCCATTTCAAAGTCGGAAGCGGCCGCCTTCATCGCCGCGTACTTCGCCCAGTACCCGGGCGTCGGCACGTTTATGGACCGGACGCTGGCCGAGTGTCGGCAGAAAGGCTATGTTAGTACCGTCCTGGGGCGCCGGCGGAGCATCCGTGGGATCCGCCCGGTTACGCCCGGCGAAGCGGCACGCCAGCGGAACCTGCCTGAGCGCATTGCCATCAACACGGTCATTCAGGGCTCGGCCGCCGACCTGATCAAGCAGGCCATGATTCGCGTGCATCAGCGCATGCGGAGCGAACGATGCGCGTCGCGTCTGCTCCTGCAGATCCACGACGAACTGGTGTTCGAAGTGGCGCCCGGTGAACGCGACGCGCTGACGCGGCTCGTCGTGGCCGAGATGATGGCGGTTGGCAATCTGCGTGTGCCCCTGAAAGTGGACGTCAAGGTGGGCGCGAATTGGGCGGACTGTGACGCATGATCGTGATTGGCCTGACCGGGGGGATCGCCAGCGGCAAGTCGCTCGTGGCAGCCGAGTTGGCCCGTTGCGGCGCCGTGGTGGCCGAGGCCGACCGCTGGGGTCACGAGGTGCTGCGGGAGCCGGCAGTCCGGGCCGCGCTGCACGCGCGCTGGGGGGCGGCCGTCCTGGACACGACGGGGGAGATCCACCGTGCGGCGGTGGCCCAGATTGTCTTCGCTGCTGGGCCAGACGGGCTGCGGGAACGTGCGTTTCTCGAACGCACGACGCACCCGCGGATTACCGACCGCCTGGTAGCGTGGCTTGAGCAGCAATCGCAACGCCACGATGTGCTGGCCGCCGTGCTCGACGCGCCGCTGCTGCACTCGGCCGGCTGGGCCAGCCTGTGCGATGTGATCCTGTTTGTGGAGGCAGATGAGGCAATCCGCGCAGAACGGGCACGGGCGCGAGGCTGGACCGACGCGCAGCGGCAGGCGCGCCAGGCCGCGCAGGTGTCGCTGTGCTATCAGCGCGGACGGGCCGATCTGGTGATCCCCAATTCCGGCACGCGGGAGGATCTGGCGGCGCAGGTCGCTGCCTGCTGGCAGACGCTCACCCGGCACGCCGGCCGCACGAATTTCCGGAAACTAGTCTTCACCAACCCGCCAGAAAGCTCATAATGGTACTGTCATGCGGTCGGTTCCCGAGGACCGGTATTCGGGCGGTCCGGGGCCGACTCCCTTCTCCGGCCAGTGAACCCCAGTCCAGATTCGATGACCCTCCGCGGGGCACCCTCCGCGTGCCCGCCGAACTGCTCATCAGGAGCTTCTGTTCCATGACCAACTCCAATTTTCGCTCTCCGGGGTCGCGTGGCGAGCGCCGCAGGAGCACGGCGGGCCGCCGTGGGGAATCCGCGTCGACGGACCAGCCGCTGCCGGACGATGCCCCCGCAACGGATGCCGTGTCGTTTGACGACGAAGTGAACGGTCCGCTGTCGCTGGCCGAGGAGCTGGCGGATGAGGCGGAGCAGGGGCTGCTCGACGACACGAACGACCGCTATGAGAAGATCAAGCAGGGTGAGATTCACATCGCCGAGCTGCAGAAGATGAGCATGGCGGAGTTGATCGACGAAGCGCGCAAGGAGAATGTCACCGACGTCGCCGGCATGAAGAAGCAGGACCTGATCTTCCGCATCCTCAAGGAACGCGTGAAGATGAACGGCCTGATGTACGGCGAAGGGACGCTCGAGATCCTCCCGGACGGGTTCGGGTTCCTGCGGAGTCCCGACTACCACTACCTGTCGTGCCCGGACGACATCTACGTCTCGCCCAGCCAGATTCGCCGCTTCGGGCTGCAGACCGGCTGTACGGTCTCCGGCCAGATCCGGCCCCCCAAGGAGAACGAACGGTATTTCGCGCTGCTGCGGGTCGAGGCGATCAACTACCAGGATCCGAACCTGATGTCGGAGAAGGTCTCGTTCGACGACCTCACGCCGCTGCATCCGGACGAGCGGATCCGCATGGAGACCGACGCGCGGGAAGTCTCGACGCGCGTCGTGGACATGATCGCGCCGATCGGGTTCGGACAGCGGGGGTTGATCGTCAGTCCGCCGCGGGCGGGCAAGACGATCCTGTTGCAGAAGATGGCCCGCGCCGTGCTCAAGAACTTCCCCGAGGCCTACGTGATCATGTTGCTGATCGACGAGCGTCCGGAGGAAGTCACGGACATGGAGCGGGAGGTGAAGGGGCACAACTGCGAAGTGATCAGTTCGACGTTCGACGAGCCGTCGTCGCGGCACGTGCAGGTCTCCGAGATGGTGCTGGAGAAGGCCAAACGGATGGTCGAGTACGGGACGGACGTCGTGATCTTCCTCGATTCGATCACGCGGCTGGCGCGGGCCTGGAACGCCGAATGCCCGCAGTCGGGCAAGATCCTCTCCGGCGGCCTGGACGCCAATGCGCTGCAGAACCCCAAGCGGTTCTTCGGCTCCGCCCGCAAGGTCGAAGAGGGCGGTTCGCTGACGATCATGGCCACCGCGCTGGTCGATACCGGCAGCAAGATGGACGAAGTGATCTTTGAAGAATTCAAAGGGACGGGCAACCTCGAAATCGTGCTCGACCGGCGCCTGGTCGACCGCCGCGTGTGGCCGGCCATCGACATCAACCGCAGCGGGACGCGCCGCGAAGAGATGCTGATGGATCCGGAAGAGTATCGCCGCGTCTGCGTGTTGCGGCGCGTACTGAGCGAGATGAACGCGCCGGATGCCATGGAGCTGCTCGTCACCCGCCTCCAGAAGACGCGCACCAACGCGGAATTCCTGATGAGCATGAACATGAGCGGCTGATGGGCGACTGGCGTCCCCCCGATCGCTCCCTGCCGCGGATGAAGGATCCCCTGATGCCCACCCTGTATTGTGGCAGCACCGCCGGGCCCCACGACGGTCGCTTTGCCATCGTCGCGTCGCGCTATCATCAGACGATCACTGACCGGCTGCTCCAGGGAGCGCTCGACACCTGGCGTGCGCACGGCGTGCCGGACGATGCGGTCGATGTGGCCCGCGTGCCGGGCGCCTGGGAGATCCCGCTGGTCGCGCAACGGCTCGCGCGGGCCGGCGTGTATCGTGCCATCGTGTGCCTGGGGGCCGTCGTGCGGGGCGAGACAACCCACGACCAGTACATCAATCGTCAGGTCAGCGACGCGCTGGGCGCGATTGCCCGCGAGTTCAGTCTCCCCGTGCTCTTCGGCGTGCTGACCTGCCAGACGATGGAACAGGCGCTCCACCGGGCTGGGGGAAACGTGGGAAACAAAGGCAGCGAATGCGCCCTGGCAGCGCTGGAAATGGCCAGCCTGATGCGCTCACTGCCCTGAGTACCTGTCCGATGCAGGCGAACTGACATGTGGCGCAGAAGTCGAGCGCGGGAAGTGGCTTTGCAGGTCCTCTTCCAAGAGGATCTCAACCCCGATCACAGCCTGGCGGCGGCGGACCGGTTCATCCGCCGCCGGCTGCACCACGATCCGGCGCTGGTGGACTTCGCGACGGGACTGATCGCGGGCGTCCGGCGCCACCGCCCGGAACTCGACGCATTGCTGGCCGCGCGGGCCGCACACTGGAGCCTGCGCCGGATGGCTGCGACCGATCGCAACGTGCTGCGACTGGGGGCCTACGAAATCCTGCACACCGATACGCCGGGCCGCGTGGCCATCAACGAAGCCGTCGAACTGGCGCGACGGTTCGGCACACGCCAGTCCGGCCAGTTCGTCAACGGACTGCTGGACCACCTGGTCAGCGCCGCCCCGCGCGAGACAACCAGCGAGTGAGCGGAGGCCGGAGGCCGGAGGCCGGAGGACGGAGGGCGGAGGCCGGAGGCCGGAGGACGGAGGGCGAGGCGTTGCCGGGAGGGCGAGGCTCCTGCCGAGCCGGCTCGGCGTCGAACATCGAACATCGAACATCGAACATTGAACACTGAGCTTCTGCGGCCGCGACCTGCACGGCACGGCACACATCGGTTTCATTTCCCTGCGATCACGACGACTTATGGCACTATTCGAGCGATTCAAGAAAACGGCCGTTTCCAGCGCCGCCGCCGATCAGCCCGCGGCGACGCCCGAGGACGCAGCTGCGGAGCGCACTGGCTGGCTGACGCGCCTCCGGCAGGGGCTCAAGAAGACGTCCGACCTGCTGCGGACGGACATCCGCGACCTGTTCAAGACCGAAGGGCGGCTGGTCGACGAGACGTTTCTCACCGAGCTCTATGCGGTGCTGGTCAAGACCGACATGGGGACCGGGCCCGCCGGGGAGATCCGCGACCGCGTGGCGCGAGACTTTCGCGGACGCGTCGTGCAGATGGACGAGGTGCTGGCGGCGGTGCAGGATTCTCTCCGCACGCTCTTGACCCAGGACGAGGCGCCGCTGGCGCGGGCGACCGCAGGGCCCACAGTGATCCTGGTCGTGGGTGTCAACGGGTCCGGCAAGACGACGTCGATCGCCAAGTTGGCCCACATGTTTCTCGCCCAGGGCCAGCGCGTCGTGCTTGGAGCCGGCGACACGTTTCGCGCGGCGGCCGTTGAACAACTGACCATCTGGGCGCAGCGGATCGGCGCGGAGATCGTCACGGGAGCGTCGGGGAGCGATCCGGCCAGCGTGGCGCATCGCACCGTGGCCCGTGCGCTGGAGACGGGCGCGGACGTGTGTGTCATCGACACCGCGGGCAGACTGCAGACCCAGGTCAACCTGATGCAGCAGCTGGACAAAATTCGCCGCGTCGTGGGCAAACTGATCCCGGATGGGCCGCACGAAGTGCTGTTGGTGCTCGACGCCACCGCCGGTCAGAACGGGATCAGTCAGGCACGCGGCTTTTCGGACGCTGCCGGCTGCACCGGCATTGTGCTGGCCAAGCTCGACGGGACCGCGAAAGGGGGCGTCGTGATCCCGATCCTCCAGCAGTTCCGCCTGCCGGTGAAGTTCGTGGGACTGGGCGAACAGCCGGACGATCTGGCTCCGTTTGATGCCGAGAGCTTCGTCCGCGGTATGTTTGCGCGCTGAACTCCCGGCCGCCACCGTGTCCTGGGCAACGCGTGCTGAGCCGAGGGCCGAAGGCCCGGCACAGCCTCTGCCGGGGCCGACAGGCCAATGGTCGAGTGCTCGGTGAGAACTCCTCCAGGCCCGAAGGGCCGACACAGACCTGATTGTGTCGGCCCTTCGGGCCTGCGCGTCGTGGATTGGCCTGCGCACCGGTGGCTTGCGCCACCGGCAGAGGTTGTACCGGGCCTTCGGCCCTGAGGAGTTTTCTGGAGAGAAGACGCTTCACAGCAGTCCCCGCGGCTATCACCCGCAGCGCAAGCGGTCGCGACACCCCGCGCAGCTTGCCTAGCCACTGCCACCCGAACCCCGTCGGATCCTCTTAAGCTGTGGTGTCCGCCATCCGAAGCTACTGGATATACGTCACTGTGCAACCACGCTGCTGCGCGCAAGGCGTGTCGCGGACCAGCCGAAGCGGGTGGCATCGGACGTTGGGAACCCGAACAGGAGGGGGTATATGGCACGGATAAGCCTGGTCGCCGGCACGTTGTTGGTCGTGCTGGGGATAGCACTGGTTGCGACCGCGCAAGACGAATACTCGGACCGCTCCAACGTCTACTCGCCGGAGTACAACGACGCCTTCGGTTTTGAAGCGTCGTCGCTCTTGGCCGAGCTGGCCGAGGACATTGCCGGGGCATCACCTGCCAGCCGCATGGGACCGACACCCGTCTCGCAAGTCGGGATCCTCATGAACTGGCTCGAGCCGTATGCGTTCTTCACGGACTACGGCATCCGGACGTTCGGCTGGGTCGAGGGAGGCCACACGTTTGCCTCGACCGGCGGCGGGCTCCTGTCTGTGCAGCCGCGGCAGAACCGGTTCGGCGATGAGTTTCTCGTGAACCAGATTGGTCTGGTCGTCCAGAAACCCCTCTCGCAGGATGATTTCGATCTGGGGTTCAACGTCCGCTACTTCGCCGGGGCCGATGCGGCCCTGGGCCAGCCGCTGGGCGGGATCGATGATCCGCCGAGCAATGACCGCTTCAGCCAGGATTTCCGCGACCTCTTTGTGTCGGCCCACCTGCCTATGTTTACCGAACTGGGCATGGACGTGAAGCTGGGCCGCATGAATACGATCATCGGATACAACGGCTTCCTCGCGCCGTACCGGCCGTTTTACTCCAGCGACTATCAGTTCTTCTACTCACAAGACGGTGCCTTCACCGGGTTCCTGACGAACCTGCACGTGACCGAGCAGCTGGAGATCTGGAACGGCATGACGTTTGGTGCCAACACGTTCTTCACCTCACCAAGCGCAGCACCGACTCGATCTGCTACATCGGCCAGGTGAACTACTGGGTGACGATGGAGAAGCGCACCCGGTTGACCGCGTCGGTCCACTGCGGTGAGAACGCCATCTTCGCGGCCCCGCGGCTGGGCGGCGACTTCGATACGATTGTGGAACTGCGCCTGCTGCACAACTGGACGGACCGCTTCACGCAAGTCGTCCAATCGAACATGGGTTGGGCGGCCAACACGCCCGTGGGTACGGGATCGTGGTACGGCATCTACACGATCGGCATCCTGCACCTGAACTGCTGCTGGGACACGCTGGTGCGCGGCGAGTGGTTCCGGGACGTCGAGGGGACGCGGACCGGTTTCGACGCGAGCTATGCCGGGGTCACGCTGGGCCTGAACTGGCACCCCAACGACTGGTTTGAGTTCCGGCCGGAGATTCGCGGCGACTTCGCCGATCAACCCGCGTTCGGCAACGGGGGTGTCGGGGAGACCAACAACCAGTTGACCGGCGCTTTGAGCGGGTTGATCAAGTTCTGACCCGCGGCTCAGTCGCCCGGCGAGAACCAGTGGTTGGGCGCCAGCTCGCCCGACGCGATGAACCACGGACGTGCGGCGGCCTCGCCGCACGTCCAGGAGGCGGCGAGCGAGAGCGCCGTGCTGACCAGCTCGCTGGTCACCTCCGTCGGGTGTCCACACCACCGCAGGCACGTCACGCCGGTGTCGAGCGGCAGCACGGCACGCCGCACGGTGGTCCGGGCGGCGGGCAGGTCGGGTGGGACGGGACCGGCCACGAGCAAGCTGCCGGCGGCGAGGTGACCGCCGAAATACCACTGTGCTTCGGCCGGCCGCCACGGTCCGTGCCAGCTGAATCGCTCACGATACAGCAGCGCTTCGCCCCTTCGCACCGCGAAGTCCTGCACGATCTGATCAAAGGCAAACCGTTCCGACAGCGCGCCGCGGTCGTAACGGCCGGCCAGCCAGATGTCTCCCCACAGGAGTCGTGCGGTGGACGCGAGTTCGGCACGACCGCGCTGGAAATACCGGCAACCCTGGAACGGAATCGTCGGACCGGGGAGCACGACCAGGCAGGCGTCGTCCTCCACGCGGACCGTCCATTGCTGCGTGGCGAAGCCGTGCGACGCGGGGTGCACGCGCGTGGCCGACTGGCCCGTCACCAGGGCGCGGGTGCCGGCGCGGGCGACGACGTCGATCAGATGCGCATCGCCGTCCATCAGCCCGGCCGTCAAGTTGATGAAGTACAACAGTGCGGCCGGTTCGGTGTCGAACTGAAAGGGGGGCATCACGCTCAGCGGGATCTGCTGGTAGCAGTAGCCCAGCCGCGTCGCGGTGCCGTCGCGGTAGAGTTCGAGCGCTGCGCCCCCGATGCGGCTGGCGGGATCGTTCGTTCCTTCGCGCCCGGCGAATTCGGGCGGCGTCAGGATTTCGTCACGCGCGATGCGTACTGTTCGCGGACCCACTCGATCACTTCCCCCACGCCGTCCTGTTGCCGCAGACTGATCATCAGGAACGGGCGTTCCCCCCGCATCCGCGTGCTGTCGCGCCGCATGACTTCCAGATCGGCTCCCACGTGCGGGGCCAGGTCGATTTTGTTGATGACCAGCAAGTCGCTGTTGCATATGCCCGGTCCTCCCTTGCGTGGGATCTTGTCTCCCTCGGCGACGTCAATCACGAAGATGAACCGGTCGGCCAGTTCCCGCGAGAAGACGGCGGTCAGATTGTCTCCCCCCGATTCGACGATGACCATCTGCAGGTCGGCGAACTGCCGCTGCAGGTTGGCCACGGCACTCAGGTTCGCGCTCGCGTCGTCGCGGATGGCCGTGTGAGGGCACCCGCCGGTCTGCACGCCCACGATCCGCTCGAGCGGCAGCACCTGCCGGCGGGAAAGGAATTCCGCGTCCTCGTGCGTGTAGATGTCGTTGGTGATGACGGCCAGGTTGATCTCCGGCCAGAGCGCGCGGCAGAGGGCTTCCAGCAGGGCCGTCTTGCCGGAGCCGACGGGGCCGGCGACCCCGAGCGTGAACACGCTGCGTTTCGAACCGGCATAGCGCGCCGGACCGGGTGTGCCGACGTAATCGTGCGTATGATCATGCCCGGCCGGGTCGCGATGAAACGCGATGCGGGCGGCGGACCGCTGCCGTCGCGGCTGCGGCACCGGAGCGAACGGCTGCAAACCGGGCTCAAGAGCGGAACATGCGTGCGTACAACTGCGTCTGCGCATCACACAACACCTCGTAAAAAGGACATCCCGCGCCGGCTGTTTCCGGTTCGCGGTCTAACAGTTGGGGTACGAGCGAGTCGATTTCCGTGTGGACGTAGGCCAGGATCTGCTGGCCATGCGTGTGGCCGACCGGAATGGCCCGCACGCCGGCCGCGATCATGCCGAGCGCCGCCTGGTGCAGGTATGCGGTGAGCACGTCCTCCGGTGGCGCGTCGGCCACGGCGCCCAGGAACCCGAAGGCCACGGCATGGTGCCAGCCGTGCGGTTCCTCCAGCTCAAACTCGCGCGTGGCCTGGGACGACCAGGCCCACGTGGCGCCGAGCGACAACAACTGGTCACCCATTTCGCGACTGGCCCGCCGGGTGGACGGGGCGACCAGCGACGCTTCGGCCCACTGGTTGAGCCGGGCCAGCTGCGGCCGGTCACCGGCCTGCGCGGCGCGGCAGGCCGCGCCGACCAGGACGCCTTCCAGGGGGCCCAGCGCATACCGCAGCCACTGGCGGGTCCACTCCTCCAGCGACGGTGGATCGTGGACCCGCGTTTCCGCGATGGCCGCCTCGAGCCCCCAGGAGTGCGTGTAGCCGCTGATCGGCAGCGCCGAGTCGGCCAGTTGCAACAGGCGGATGTTCATGCTCAGAACAGGAAGTACCGCTGGGTCATCGGCAATTCCTTGAGCGGTTCGCTCCCGACCTTCTCGCCGTCGACCAGCACCTGGTAGGTGTCGGCGTCGACCTTGATCTCGGGGGTGGCTTCGTTCCGCTTCATGTCCTTCTTGCCGATCGTGCGGCAGCCTTCCACGGCCACGACCTCGCGCTGGAGTCCGTACTTCTCGGCGATCCCCGCTTCCACGGCGGCCTGGGAGACGAACGTCAGGCACGACTTGGACAAGGCTCGTCCGTAGGCGGCGAACTGGGGCCGCATGTACACGGGCTGAGGGGTCGCGATACTGGCGTTGGCATCGCCCATCTGTGCGTTGACGATCAGTCCGCCCTTGATGACGAGGAACGGTTTCACGCCGAAATAGGCCGGTTCGTAGATCACCAGGTCGGCCAGCTTGCCCGCCTCGATGCTCCCCACATGCTGGGCAATCCCATGCGCGACGGCCGGGTTGATGGTGTACTTGGCCACGTACCGCATCACACGCTGGTTGTCGTTGCGTGCGCTGTCGCCGGGTGCCGGACCAAACTGGACCTTCATCTTGTGGGCGGTCTGCCAGGTCCGCACGATGGCTTCGCCGATGCGTCCCATGGCCTGCGAGTCGGAGCTCATGATGCTGATGATGCCGCGATCGTGGAACACGTCCTCGGCGCCGATCGTCTCCGCCCGAATCCGGCTTTCGGCAAACGCCACGTCCTCGGGAATATTCCGCGAAAGGTGGTGGCAGACCATCAGCATGTCCAGGTGCTCGTCGATCGTGTTGACCGTGTACGGCCGCGTCGGGTTCGTGCTGGCGGGCAGGACATTCGGCTCGCCGGCGATCTTGATGATGTCGGGGGCGTGGCCGCCACCGGCGCCTTCGGTGTGGAAGCTGTGGATGACGCGACCATTGATCGCCCGGATGGTATCGTCGATGAACCCGCACTCGTTGAGCGTGTCGGTGTGAATGGCGACCTGGATGTCGTAGTCATCCGCCACTGACAGGCTCGTGTCGATCACTGACAGCGTGGTACCCCAGTCCTCGTGCAGCTTGAGTCCGCACGCGCCGGCCTTGATCATCTCGATCAGCGGTTGCGGCAGACTGCTGTTGCCCTTGCCCAGCACGCCGACGTTGATCGGCAGTCCTTCGAAGGCCTGCAGCATCCGCATGATATTCCAGGGGCCGGGCGTGCAGGTGGTCGCCCACGTGCCGGTGGCCGAGCCGGTGCCGCCGCCGATAAGCGTCGTGACGCCGCTGGCCAGCGCCACGTCGATCTGCTGCGGGCAGATGAAGTGGATGTGGGTGTCAATGCCGCCGGCGGTGACGATCTTGCCTTCGCCGGCAATCACCTCCGTGCTCGGCCCGATCACGATGCGCGGATCGATCCCGCACTGCGTCAACGGGTTCCCGGACTTGCCAATGGCGATGATCCGGCCGTCCTTGATCCCGATGTCGCCTTTGACGATGCCCCAGTAGTCGATGATGATGGCGTTAGTGATGACCAGGTCGCAATGGGGCGGGCTCATCGGCTCCTGCAGGGCGCATTGGTCCTGCCCGTCGCGGATCGACTTGCCCCCACCGAAGATCGACTCTTCCCCGTACGTGCCGTAGTGCTCCTGGATTTCAATGATCAGTTCGCTGTCGGCCAACCGGATGCGGTCGCCGACCGTCGGTCCATATTTCTTGGCGTATGCCGCACGTGAAATCTTGACGCTCATGATTCCCTACTCCCAGACCGGAGACTCTGTTACTCGAGGCGACGCGCACCGTCACGCGGAGGGCTTATGCCCGTAACCCTGTTCGATCATTCGCTGCATGCTGGATTCGCGCGTGAAATGGTCGTCGAGCCGACCGCTGACCAACGCGTTGAACCCGTACACCGTCCGTCGGCCGCCGTAGGGGACCAGACGCACCTCCTTCGTGTCTCCGGGCTCGAAACGCACCGACGTGCCGCTGGGCAGATCCAGCCGCATGCCGTACGCCTGCGCGCGGTCGAAGACGAGCGCCTTATTGACTTCGAAGAAGTGGTAGTGGGCACCAATCTGGACGGGGCGGTCCCCCGTGTTGTTGACTTTCAGAGTTACGACTTTCTGACCGGCGTTGAGTTCGATGTCCGGTCCGTCGAGCAGATATTCGCCAGGAACCATAGTGCTGCCTCGCTCAATTGGTGGATAAGAGAAGTCAACGGCGCGACGATCACCGGATCGGTTCGTGCACGGTGACCAGCTTGCTGCCGTCCGGGAACGTGGGTTCGACCTGGATCATGGAGATCATCTCCGCGACGCCGTCCATCACGTCGCCCTTCTTGAGAATCTCCCGACCCGCACTCATGATTTCCGCCACGGTCTTGCCGTCACGCGCCATCTCCATCAGTTCGGCCGTGATCAGCGCGGTGGCCTCCGGGACGTTCAGTTTGACGCCCCGCTTCTTCCGTTCGCGCGCCACTTGCGCCGCCACAAAAATCAGCAGCTTGTCGCGTTCTTGGGGTGAAAGTTGCATCAGCGATTCTCCCTGGACTGTGTCTCAGAACTGCACACGCATCGGTTCCATCAACAGGTCAATCGGGTACCGGTGCTGTTTCCTCCTGCAGCAGCAGGCGGTCCAGCCAAATCAGAAGTATGGTGAGCCAGGCGGCCACGACGAACGGAGCCGTCAACGCCGGGACGCCCAGCCGGGGAATCCACTCCGTCAGCGGGACGGTCAGGAAGATTCCAAACAGGGTGGTCAGGATCGAGCGCCGCCAGAGCCACAGCGCAATCGCCACGACGGCGGCGTTGTAGCCGTACAGGCCCAACTGAATATTCTCGAACTGGGTCCGCTCCACGAGCCGTTCCGGGTCGATCGCGCGCATCCCCGCGTCCACGTGATAGGCGGCGAAGATCATGCCCACCAGGGAGCCCACGACGAGCCACCCGGCGTGCCGGCGGTCGCCCACGGCCACGCCGACGACGAACAGCACCGCCGTCCAGATGCTGGCCTGGAACATGATCTGCGATACGCCATGGGCGGTGGCCTCCAGGAGGCTGCCGACGGGCGGTTCCGGGATCAGGACGAAATAACCCGGTCCGGCCGACACCGCTCCCCAGGCCTGTCCCACCGCGTGCACGACCCATGTCGTCACGACGAACGGCGTCGTATACGTGGGGAACGGCACGTACCCGCGGAGGAACCGCGTCAGCGCCGTGGCCGCTATGCAGCCGACCACGAGCAGCACAATACTGAGCAGCCCCGGCTGGAAAAAGAACCACGTCGCAATGCCGACCAGTGCGGCGTTGAAGCCGTAAATCCCCGCCAGGACCTCCGTTCGGTCAAACTTCAAGAACCACCCCACGGCCGTGCCAATGGCCGCTCCGAGCACAATCCCCACGGCCATGACGGGCGAACTCAGCGCGATGCCCAGTACGAACAGCGCGCCGGTCAGTGCGTTTTCCTGGAAGAGGATCTGGCCGATGCCCCGCAGGACCACCAGGATCGGTTCCGGGATCTTCTCGGACCACTGTTGTGCGAGCTGGCTCGTACTCATGTAGGACTCCTGGCTCATAATCCACCCGGATCGCCACCACCACGTTTTCAGCCCAGTATTTCCACCGCGCCCGTCGACATTTCGTAGTAGGCGCCCACGACCTTCACCGCCCCGCGCTGGACGAAATCGGACACGATCGGGTCCAGCTTCGCGAGCATTTGGGCGTTGTGGAGGGCATTGGCCTTGGTCACCGCCACCAGTTTGTCCGCCGGTTTCTGCGGCTGGTCGGCTACCTTGCGCACCACGGGACGGATGTAGTCGACCATGTCGCCGATCGAGCCCGGGAGCTGGTCGTTCTTGTCGATATGCGTGATAGCCGCGTCGACCGCGCCGCAGAGGCTGTGCCCCATCACGATGATCAGTTTCGCCCCCAGTTCGGCCACGGCAAATTCGACGCTCCCTTTGAGGATCGGACCGGCACCCACGATGTTGCCGGCGACCCGCAGCACGAACAGTCCGCCAATCGGCTGGTCGAACACGAACTCGGGAGGCACCCGGGAATCGGCACAGCTGAGCACGATTGCTGGCGGGGCCTGGCCCTGGACATCGCGCGCGAAATCGGCCGGCGTCCGTGGCGACAACTTCGTGCGTCCGCTGGTGAACCGCTTGTTTCCTTCCATCAACCGCGCCAACACCGCGTCCGGCGTGGCATCCTCCTGATTGGGCTCCAGCGCAGCGAGTGATGACGCTGACACGTGCGTCAGGCCCATGACTCCGGCTGCCAAGCCCAATCCCTGTACAAACTGTCGCCGCGAACAACCTGGACGATCTGGCACTGCTGTGATCCTCCCGAACTTCGACCCGCCGCTATTCCGCTTGGAATTAAGACAGAGCACCCGGCCCCACGAAGACGTGACTCCGCCACGCACAACGTGCACGCCCGCGAACGGCCTGCACCTGACCGCGACAATGTGCTCGTGAGTCTACAACTTGCACTTCGCCCAAGTCAACGACTTTTCCGGCTTTTGGCCGGGTGCGAATAGAGGGCGAGCGTCCAGGCCGCTCGCCTCCCGAAGGGGTAAGGGGAATTGAACCGGGCAATGTGGCGCCGCGCATCAAGAATTTCGGGGAATTCGCCACGACGCGCGGCGCGGCCCCGCTGCAGCGGTTGTGTACCATCTGCTAACCAAGCATTAACAATATTGTGACGGGTGGCTGGGGACGGACGGCCGACACGACGCTTCGCCATGTGAATGTAGTCAGAACGGCCGTCCGCCCCCAGCATTCGCGGCTGGGGGCTCACTTCGTTCCTCCCCGGCCACCCGCCGTCATGGTCATTCCCTCGGGGGAGTGGATCGGCTGGCCAACCGATGCCATTGGTCCGCCGTCATGAACTGTGGCGGCATGCCCTCGGCCAGCGAAAACCCGGTGGCGCGCTGCGCGACGCGGACCAACTCGTCGGGCGAGTCGCTCGGGGCAGGGGGGACGGCGATCCACTCCAGGCCGCCCGGGCGGTGGGAGACGATCAGCGCCGTGTCGTCGGCCGCAAACGTCGCTTGAGTGAGCTGGGTGTCGCTCCGCAAAGGGGGACACAACGGCTGGCCGCGCCACCAGTCCCAGACGGTCACGCCCTGCGCATAAGTGACCACGGCCAGCCGCTTGCCGTCGCGACTGAACGACAGTTGTCGCGGTCGGCTCGCGATGCAGAACTCCCGGCCGCGCTGTAACGGCGTCTCCACGGGAACGACGCGACAGACGGCATTGTCGTCGACCAGTGCGACGCGTCTGCCTGCGGGGTCGAAAGCCAGCAGCTCAACGGTGGACTCCGCGACCTCTCCGCTCAGGGGTACTGGTTGCCAGTCTCGTGTCCGCCACATGAGCAGGCCGAATTCACCGTGCGCTGCCAGATGCGACCCATCGGGGCTCCAGGCTAGTCCCTTGACGCGCAGCCGGGCCGGCAGCACCGTCTCATAAGCCACGGCACCCGCGGGCGTCCACACGCGCAGGCAATTGACCTCGGTGGTGACGGTGAAGCGGCGGCAGGCGGCCACGAACCGGTCCGAGACCGCGCAGCAGTAGGGCACGAATGCGGGCGGCGTCCGCAGGGTGGCCTGCAGGATCTCGGCACCGCTGCCCACATCAACAATCACCGGCCCGCACGTACCGCCGAAGACCAGCTGCTCACCCTGCCCGACGAATTCCAGACCGATGAACGACGGGCGCCAGTCGTGCGACTGCTGCAACGGGACACGCGTGATCTGGGCAGCCCTTACTTCCCACAGTCGGATGTCGACCGCCGCGCCGTCAGCCTGCTGCTTCGACACGATCGCCAGTCGGTCCCCGTCCGGATGCCACTGGGCCGTGGCCGCCCCGACGTCGCGCAGACGGGCGACGGGCGCCGTGGGCAACCGCGTCACATCCCAGACACGCGTCTCGAGCTCGGGGCCCCAGGACGCGAGCCGGCGTCGATCGGGTGATAGAGCGCAGCCGCGGCTCGTCGGGTCGAACATCCGTCGTGACGTCACCGCGGACACGTCCCATACGGTGCCGTCGCCCGTTTCTGTGGCGGCCGCCAGACGCTGGCCATCGCCGCGCCAAGCCAGCGAAACGACCGGTTCGGGCAACTCGAAGGGCGGGGTGAGCGGAGCGGTCGTCGGCACGTGATACACGCGCGTTCGCCCGGCCCAATCGCAGACAGCCACAGCCTCGCCCAGTGGGGAGACGACCAGCTCACGCACGGGCCGATCGCTGTGCCGCGTTGGCCGCTGCGCGACGGTGCGTTGCGCGATATCGATGACATAAAGGTCGCCGGCGTCTGTGCCGAGCACCGCCCACCGGTCGCCAGGATCGCTGGCGATGGCGGTGATCACGGTTCCTGGGGGGAGCGCGATGTCCGCAGTTGGTGTGGACGAGGCGGGCGTGGTGATCTCATGGACTCGGACCTGTGCCAGAGCGGGGGCGATCAGGTATTTCCCGCTGCGGCTGAGGACGGCCATGCCCGTGAGCGGATCGGCTCCGGTGGGGACGAGCGCTCCCGTGGCCGTGTCGCCGACGATCGCCTCGCGCCCGGCGACCAGCACGCGACGACTATCATCCGAGAACTGCACGCGCAGCCAGTACGGGGAGGGAGAACCGGTCACGCGCCACGGTTCGGCCGACAACCGGCGTCCGGAGGGCACGTCCCACGCCAGGACAGCGCCCGTTTCCAGGCCTTCGGCCAAGCCGACGACGACACGCTGTTCATCTGGCGACAACCAGCAGCCCAGGATGGGGAGCTGACCTCGGGGCGCCTGTTCCAACCGAACCACCCAGCTGGCCGTGTCGCACCGCCGCAGTTCCAGTTGGCCGTCGCGGTCATAGGTCAGGCCATGACGGCCGTCGAGAGCGTAGCAGACCTGTGGGGGCGCGGTGGTCTGCCGTTCTGCGGGTGGGAGTTCCGCACTGCCAGCCGTGTCCCACGGCACGCGCTGGACCTGCGCGGCGTCGGGGTCCCAGCGGAACGCCACGTCGTGGCCTTTCGACACAACGCTCAGCGTCCCGTCGGGCAGGAAGCACAAGTTCGGCGCGTTGGTGTCGTGCGTTCCGGTGAAGGGATCGAAGACCATCTGCTTCCATTCGTACTGATCGAAGGTCTGGCGTGCGACAACGGGGGGAAGCGACGCCAGGAGCCCCGCGATGCGATAGCGTAGCGACACCTCGAAGGACAGGGTGCCGGGCTCCGCGTCTGCCGGTGCCGGAGCAGCTGTCTGGGTCAGTGCCTGCACAGTGGAGAGCAGGGCCTGCAGCGAGTCGCCTTGTTCGAGGTGGGACAGTCCGGCGTCGCGGTGCAACTGGGCCAGCGTGTGCAGGACCTGGTGCTCGGCCGTCCGCGCCTGCGCGGCCGAGGTATCGGCGGCCCGCCGCTGCCACTCCCGCTCGTCCGCCAGCTGTTGCTGTTCCAGCTGCATCCGCCGGAAATGGAATGCCGCCCGCAACGACCCGAGGGCGCCGACAAGCAGCAGCAGCACGACCGCGCCACTCAGGGCCGATAACAGGGGATTGCGACGCACGAGGCGTACGGCGAGTTCTGCGCGTGTGTGGCGCCGCGCGTGAATCGGCTCGTCACGCCGGAAACGCTCCAGATCGTCGGCCAGTTCCCCGGCGGTCTGGTATCGATCGCGCGGGTCGCGGTGGGTGGCCTTGGCGACGATCGTCGCCAGGTCGCGCGGCACGCGCGGGGCGATGTGGGAGAGCGGGGTGAGCCGGGCGGTGCGCAGTTGTTCGAGCAGCTGACCGCGCTCGGTGGCCGCAAAGGGACTCGCACCGGCCAAGAGTTCGTAGAGGGTCAGCCCCAACGCGTAGACGTCGCTCCGGGCATCAGGCTGTCCGTCGAGCGACTCGGGTGCGAGATACCGCAGCGTGCCGAGGATTTCGTCCCGGCGTGTCAGGTCGCTGTCATCGAGTTTAGCCACGCCGAAATCGGCCAGCCAGGCGTTTCCGGCCGGATCGACCAGTACGTTGGCGGGCTTGACATCGCGGTGCACGATGCCGCGCTCGTGGGCGTACTGCAGGGCCCGGGCCACCTGGCACCCGATGCGCGCAACATAGGTCCAGCCGGCGGCGCCCTGCGCGAGCGCGGGCCAGACCTCTGCGATTTCCGACAGCGGTGGATGCGCTGGCTGGCCAGGCCGCTGGTGCGCACACGCTTGGTCCGGATCGGCGGCGGTCGTGTCCGCACCCGGGGTCGGCGTCGCGCGCGACCGGCCGGCCGGCCGCGGGTCTCGAATCAGGCTCTGCAGGGTTTGGCCGCGGATGAGCTGCATGGCGTAATACAGAGACCCCGCGTGTTGGCCCACCGCCAGCACGGGCACAATGTGCGAGTGATGCAAGCCGGCGGCGGCCCGCGCCTCGCGGAGGAAACGGGCTCGCGCCAGCTGGTTGTCGCCGGGGATGAGCAGCACCTTGAGCGCCACGGCGCGGCCCAGCGCCAATTCCTCCGCTTCATACACCACCCCCATGCCGCCGCGTCCAATCTCACGAATCACCCGGAAGTCGCCCCAGACGACGCCGGGTCGCAGCGGAGTCCCCCCGGCCGTGGTTTCCAGGGGGAGTGCTTCCCGAAACACGCGCGCGACCTGTTCCGCGTACTGCGGAAATCGATCCCGATAGTCGTCCACCTGCGGTTCATCGCGGCGGCTGTGGCGCAACTGCAGCTCGACGCCCAGCAGCTCCACAAACAGCAGTTCGCGGTCTGGGGGAGGGACCGCTTCGAGGTACTCCTCCACACATCGTGGTTGTCCGGCCCGCCACGCGAGCTCGAATTGATGACGCAGGTCCTCCAGGGTCAACCATCGCGCGATGCAGTCGGAGGAATCGGAGGAACTCATAGCGCCGGTCCGCACCTATAACTGCGTTTCCCAGACTCGCCGCACGCACTGCAGCATGCGGCCGACCGACCAGCGCGTCAGGCCCAGTTTGTCCGCGATTTCGTCGTGTGTGTACCCGTCCAGCTTCCACAGCACGACCTGTTCCAGACGCGGATTCTGGAGCAGATCCAACAGCCGCCGACACTCATCGGCCATCAACGCCTCGAACTCCGGATCCTCCAGCGTGCTGGCCAATTTGTCGAGCTGCGCGATGTCCGCGGAGAGCACATTGCCGCCGCTCCGCTTGGCGCACATCTCGGCTTCCCGGCGGTCCCGCGACTTGCGGACCGCAATCGTGGCCAGGAGTTGCCAGAGCTCGTCGCGATTGGAAAGCTGCGGGTAGCGTCCCTCCGCCATCCCGCGACACAGCACATGGAACGCACTCAACGCCACGTCCTGTTCGTCATAGGCGGCCCCGCAGATGCGCGTCCGCAGCAAGGCGTGCAGGCGGTGCACGTAGCGATCCCACAGCCGGGCGGCGGCCTCCTGGTCCCCGCCGCGCAGCAGCTGCAGCCAATGGGTGATCGACCCGTCCTCGTCTGTGGTCATAGCCCGGTGTTCCGCGACGTGTCTGACTCCCCCCGCGACGCCGCACCATTTTCCCTGAGGTGCCTGAGGCCGTCAACGATGTGAGGAGATGGCAAGGTGAAAGCCTGGCAGGTCTGAACTGGTTGTCGTTGCGAAATCCGTTCCTTTCGGCCTGTTCTTCGTGCTCCCCGTGTCCTTCGTGGTCCACCTGCCCGGTCGCCCGCCGGGCGGCCCGTCGCGGGGGCGGCACCGGTCGCACATCTCCTGACCGGCAGGGTTTGCCGCGCGACAGGGATTCCGGAGCGGGATTTGCCGTGCGGCGCGAGGATTCCGCTAATTCCCGTGATCGGCCGGCGACGAATATTGTCACTGGCTATGGATTGTCGGTGAACTGACCGCCCGAAAAGGCGCGGGCGCGCGACACGCTGTAGACACCTACCGTGCGTTGCCTGTCCGGCAACGCCCACGCCATGCCACCTGGCACACACCTGCTTCCCCTGGCGGAGTCACACTCATGAACATCACGTATCGTGCGCTGGCTGCAGTCTGCGGCTGTGCGCTGCTGGTCAGCCCCGTCGGTGCTCAGTCGCTCCGGCACCCGGCCTCCGTGCGTCCCGTGTCGGGCAACACGCTGGGCAACGATTTCGGCTACTATCGCTACTATGACGCCCAGGAAGAGGCCTCCCCCAGTGATGCGCCGCCGGCCGAACCGGTCCCGGAAGAACCGGCTGCCGCAGAACCGGCCGCGCCGGCCACTGACGCTTGCGAGGCCTGCGCCGCGCCGGTCTCCTGCTGCAGTTGCGACAGCTGCTTCCTGTTTGGCCCGGACGAGCCGTTCACGGTGTTCCCGGGCGACAACTGTTGGGGCATCACGGCCGGCTTCTGGAGCCAGATCGGGTACCACACGGAAGGCGTCAACGGCATCGGTGATGGGCTGACGAACGACTACCCGAACCGAGTCCAGCTTCATCAGCAGTGGTTCTACCTGGAGAAGAAAGTCGACACCGGCGGCTGTGGGTTCGACTGGGGTTTCCGTGGCGACTACGTCTACGGCACAGACGGCCCGGACACGCAGGCGTTCGGCAACCGGCCCGACACGTGGGACTTCGGCTGGAACAACGGCGGCGCGTACGGACACGCCATCCCGCAGTTGTATGCGGAACTGGGTTTCAACAACCTGACCGCGAAGATCGGCCACTTCAACAGGATTGTCGGCTACGAAGTGATGCCGGCCACGGGCAACTTCTTCTATTCGCACGCCTTCGCGTTCTACCTCGCGCAGCCGTTTACCCACACGGGCGTACTGCTGGAACAGAAAGTCTCAGACGATTTCACGGTCGTGGGCGGCTGGACCGCAGGTTGGGATACCGGTTTTGACCGCAACGGAGGCAGCAACTTCCTGGGCGGCTTCCGCATGACGTTGACCGAAAAAATGGCCTTCTCGTACCTGTGCTCGCTCGGCAATGCCGGATTCGCGAACGCCGGCGTGCCCGGCAGTGACGACAACGGCAACTATCACAACGTGCTCGTCACGTGGGATTTCCGTGACAATTGGCAGTATGTCGCCGAGTTCAACTACGGTGACAACGACCTGCTGGTCAACTCGACCGAGGACGTGGTCGGATTCGGCAACTATCTGTTCTACACGTTCAACGACTGCTGGAAGGCCGGTGCGCGGCTGGAGTGGTTCCGCGACCCGCGGATCAACAGCGCGAACGTCCGCGGCGCCGAAAACGAGATCACCAACTTCACGGTGGGGTTGAACTATCGTCCAGCGGCCAACGTCGTGCTGCGGCCCGAACTGCGCTGGCTGGATTTCCACGATACCAACCCGCTGCGGGACACATTCCTCTTCGGGATCGACACGGTCATCACCTACTGACCGACGCCTCGATCAGACCATCAGTCGCCCGCGGGCGACTGGACAATATTGTTCACACGACGCCGCTTTCCGCTGCTGCGGAAGGCGGCGTTGTGCATTCCGGCGCTGGCTCGACTCCCGGTCGCACCGCCGGCTGCCCAGGGAAGTATCGGCACGTGCCTTAGATCTGCGCACGTGGGTGGACGTGGGCGTGACGGAGTTGCACGAGGGCCAGGCCGCAACCGGTCCTAACCTGTTTCGAAATTGCATCTTGTTGCGCCATGCGGCGGCATCCGACGGCGAGTGCGGCGCGGTTGGCACGATGATTGCAACTGACGGCCAATCGTTGGCGAGCATGACTTCGAATTCCGCGGCCGGCGTCTGGCGTTGCCCAGTGCGCCGGCCAGGTATCGGCATATCGCGTGGCCCCCCTGAGCTGCCAGAAGGATGCCCCGACGGCCTGTGGCAGGTGAACGCCTTGCCCTGCCCAGGCCAGGGGTATCCTGCCCGGTGCGTAGGGCGCGGCAACCTTGCGGCTGTGCTGCGATGCCGGTAGATTCTACTTGCGAGCCCGCGGCCCGCGGCGCGGTGCGCCCAGTGCACGCGAGGGGCTTGGCCCAGCACGGAACGTGGAGCGGATTCGACCATGAAGTTCATCATCGCCGTCATTCAGCCGAGTCGTCTCGAAGATGTCAAAGCGGCCCTGACCGAGGTGGAGGTGTTTCGGCTGACGGTGATGGACTGCCAGGGATTCGGGCGGCAGAAGGGCCACACCGAGACCTTTCGCGGTCACGAGCTGACGGTCAACCTGTTGCGCAAAGTTCAGCTGCAGATCGCCGTGAACGAAGCGTTCGTGGAGCCGACGATCCAGGCCATTTTGAAAGGCGCGCGGACGGGCGAAAAAGGTGAAATCGGCGACGGCAAGATCTTCGTCCTGCCGTTGGAAGACTGTCTGCGCATTCGGACCGGCGAACGCGGCTCGGAAGCCATCTGATCGGCCCGCCACTCACACGTCGTACGCGTCCACAAATGGACTGCGACCTCTGGGCATCCACTTGGCCATGGCGATCCCCAGGAAGTACAGGAGAGACAGTGGGAAGGCCATCAACAACATGCTCACCGGATCCGCCGGCGTGAGCACCATCGAAATGACGAAGATGACCAGGATCGAAATCCGCCACTTCTCGATGTAGGCCTGAATCGAGAAGATGCCCACGCGGTTCAGGAAGAACATCACCAGCGGCAGCTGGAACGCGATGCCGAACCCGAGCGGCAGGAAGAGCACGAACCCGACCCATTCGCTGATCCGCAGCTCAGCCTGAATGTTCAGCGCGCGGTTGAAGCCGAAGAGAAACGCCAGCACGTAGTCAAACGCGAAGAAGAAGGCCAACAGGGCGCCGGACCAGAACAACGCCAGGCTGATGGGCAGGAACAAGTGCACGTAACGCTTCTCGTGCGGGTACAACCCGGCGGCGACGAACGACCACAACTGCCAGAAGATGTACGGGCTGGCGATCAGCAGGCCGGAGAAGAAGGCGGCCTTGAGCCAGATCATGAACGGCTCCTGGGAACTCATCGCGCGGACCTCCGTGTCGGCCTTCCGCCAGATCCGCGCTTTGACGAAGTCGTTGCTCGGCGGCGGCAGAGACGCCGTGGCGGCCGCGCTCTCTGCCGCTGCGGCGGGTGCTTCCCCCGTCGCTCCCGCGGCCAGCCGCTGGAGCACCTCCCGCTCCAGGTAGATATCCTCAAACAGCAGCCGCTCGCGACTCATGAACTCCTTCAGGTCCTCCGACACGTTGGCGCCGTAGAGGGCGACCAGCCGTTCTTCCGACAGGATCTCGTAATGCACGGCCAACGCCCGCGTCAGCGGAACGGTAATCCACTGCACGACGAACTTCGCGATCAGCAGGCCGATCAGGAACCCGACGACCAGGCCGATGACCGAGCGGAAGAGGGCCAGCCGCAGCTCGTCCAGATGCTCGCCGAAGGTCATCGTGGTACCTTCGAACAAGTCTTCCTCGCGGGTTTTCGACATGGTAGCGCAAGCAGAATCGTACGGGCGTGCAGGGAGAGACCACGCGAGTTGGCCATGGCCGCCCGAAGGCCCCGACCAGCGCGTATGATAGCAGGCGTGTCCGGGTGCCACAAGCGACGGCGCTCCCGCGCCGCGCTCGACCGCCGGTGTACGGCAGGAGGAACTGCGAACATGCATGCGGACTATCCGCTTCGATTTGATCCGATCTGGCGTCGTTACCTGTGGGGGGGCCGCCGGCTGGAAACGATGCTCGGCAAGCGGCTCCCACCGGGCGACGACTACGCTGAAAGCTGGGAGATCGTGGACCATGGGACCGACCAGAGCCGCGTGATGGCCGGACCGCTGCGGGGGAGGACGCTGCGTGAACTGGTCCGCGAGTGTGGCGACGAGCTGCTCGGCGCGGCCGCGTCGTACGCCCAGTTCCCGCTGCTGCTGAAGTTCCTGGACGTGCATGTGCGCACATCACTCCAAGTGCATCCGGACGATGCCTACGCGTCGCGGTTGGAACCCCCGGACCGCGGCAAGACGGAAGCGTGGTTCGTGCTGCATGCGGAACCCCACAGTCGAATTTATGCCGGCCTGCGACCGGGAGTGGACCGGCCGGAACTGTCTGCCCGCATCGCCAGCGGTGACGCCGACCGCTGCCTCGAGAGTTTTGAGCCCGCCGTCGGCGCCTGCGTGCTGATCCCCGCCGGCACGGTGCACGCGCTGGGCGATGGCTTGGTGGTGGCCGAGGTGCAGCAGTCGAGCGACACGACGTTTCGGCTCTTTGACTGGAACCGCCTCGGCCGCGACGGCCGCCCACGCCCGCTGCACGTGCAGGAATCGTTGGACGTCATCGACTTCCATGCCCGCGCGCCGCGCCCGGTGGCGCCGCAGCAGACCGGGGTGTCTCACGTGCAGCGGTTAGTCGCCTGTGACAAATTCACCATTGATCGGTGGACCATCACTGCGGATGAGCCGTTGGGTGGCGACGGCCGCTGCCACCTGATCGTGTGCCGGCCGCCGCCCCGCGGCGTGCGGTCGCACCGCGCGGGAGGACCGTGTTTCTGGATATCTGTCCGGCCGAATGAGCGCCCGCAGGGGAGCGAGTGCTTTGTCAACCCATCCCGAGATTAAGCGTTGACAAAGCACTAGGGGCCGACGCGGCCAGCACGGTGCGGGCCATCGCAGCTTGCCCGATGCGCGCGGCCAGACCACTCCGCTCGGCGCAACTTCCGCAGAACCGACAGCTTGCCCCGTCTCGCCGCCCGCCGCTCAAGTTGCCTCGGTCCGCCCGACGATGCTGTCGGTGACAGCACGACGGCGAAATCAGCGGCGATTCGCCTTCTGCCCGGGCGCGACCCGCCCTATAATCCCGCGAGAGGATGAGACACATGGATGTGCGGACGGGATGGAAGCTGGCAGCAATCGCCTGCGGTGCATTGTGGCTGACCGGCTGCCGAACGGACGGCCGATTGCTGCCTCCCGCCGGCACGATCGAGAAGCAGCGGTTCAACAGCACCGTGTTTGATCCGTATACGGACAACGACATCGGCCCGGAGGTCGTGGGCGGTCGTCCCAAGGACTTCCAGAAGCCGCTGCCCGACCCCGATCGTAGCCGCCTGCTACGCAAGGCTTGGGCACCGTTCTGAATGCCTGCCCGACAACCTCCTGAGGGACCGGGAGGTCCGTCCTCCGGCGAGGTCTTGAAAAAGGCTCTCACACACACGTCCCGCCGGCTCTCGGGGCGGTCGGCCGCCTTCAGCCGCAGATCGACCGAAGGTCCCCATGAACCCACAAATAAGAGACGGCCTGGCGTTTGCCGCCGAGCACTGTGCGACGGGCTACACCAGCTTGGTGGTCATCCTGGTCTGGCCGCTCCTCATTTGTTGAAGTGGATGCAGCCGTGGCGTCGATGAAACCGACGACGCGCGATGCGATCAAGGCGGCGCTCGCTGTCAGCTCGAACTCGACCCGTTGAATCCGAGCAGACCATCCTCCAGACCATCAGGACGACCAGAATGATGAGGCTGCAGAAGCTGTCATGGGTGTCGGTGGCCGCCTTCGCGTGCGTGCTACACGTGAGTCTCCCAACCGGCTGGGCCCAAACTGTCACGCGATTGAGCGATCTAGACTCAGTCAACAGCGGGCATCCGCAGCCAGCACCGACGGTGCCGGTAGTGTTCCAAGACGAACCGCCGATTCCCGCGCCCGAGTTTGACCCACGGCAACCGCCTCCTGCGCCCCGCGCCGAAACGCGTCAGGTCGTGGAAGACGTGGCCGAAGAGCCCTGGACACTCTTTCGGCAAGACAACGCCTTCAAGGTGCATGGCTGGATTGCCGGTGGCATCACCGGCAATGCCCGCAACACCACTGGCCGCTTTAACGGGCCATTGTCCTTCAACGATCGACGTGACGAGCCGATGCTCAATCAGCTCTATACGGTAATTGAACGGCCACTGGATACGGAGAATGGCTGGGATATTGGCGGCCGTGCCGATCTGCTCTTCGGAACCGACTACATCTTCACGCAAGCCGCAGGGCTTGAAACGCGACGCGACTTCAGCCCGAAATGGAACAACCGCCGTTTCTACGGTCTCGCCATGCCGCAAATGTACTTGGAGGCGGGCTATGGTGACCTCTCGGTCAAGTTGGGGCACTTTTACACGATCCTCGGCTATGAGGTCGTCACCGCTCCGGACAACTTCTTCTACTCGCATGCCATCACGATGCAGTACGCCGAGCCGTTCACGCAAACCGGCGGCCTCGGGACGTGGAACGCCAACGACAACTGGACTTTCTCCGCCGGCCTCGTCGATGGCTGGGATAAGTTCGACCCGCTCAGCAGCCGAGCCCAGTTCCTGGGAGGTGCCTCCTACACACCTGATCACGAGCAGTACTCGATCGTCTGTGCGGTCATTACGGGGGACGAAGACGGGAGCGAGCTGCCGGTGATCGGCAACCGTACGCTCTATACCATCGTGTTCAGTCTCAACGTCACGGAGAACCTGCAGTACGTCATCGAACACGACCATGGTATCCAGTCGGGTGTCGAGGACGGCACCTGGGAGTGGTACGGCGTCAATCAGTATCTGTTTTACACACTCAACGACCGCTGGAAGGCCGGTGTGCGCGGCGAGTGGTTCCGGGATGACGACGGTGTCCGAGTCGCTGCCGTCCGTGAATCGAACCTGACCTCGCCCGGCGGGTATCGTGGAAATTTCTTTGAGATGACAGCCGGTCTGAATTGGCTCCCGACCTCAAACCTGACCCTGCGACCAGAGGTCCGTTGGGATTGGTTTGACGGGCAAGGAGAGCCATTTGACGGTCGTCAAAGCATGTTCACCTTTGGCGTGGACGCCGTATTGATCTGGTGATCATGGCGTGTTCGCACCTGCCACCTGAAATGCCTCTCCCGTGTGAATTAATTTAGTCCTGTGGAGGGGGGGTTGGCTGATGAGCGGCGCCGTGATCGGTAAAGACACCAGATTTGCGCGATCTGTTGGCGTCTCCGTGCGTACGAAACACGAAGCAGCTTATGTTGGTGTGTCGGGGGAGAAGGTTAGGATTGGCGTATTGATCCGGCCTTTCCCCGGAGTACTGTTAGCTGCAGCGTGTTTTTTCGGTCATGACGGCAGTGGCAGCCTCGTGATCGGGCCGTGTGGACGATACGTGACCGACTGGTCCGGTGACGGTAGCGACGTAAATTATTTGGGAGGTGCGACATGCGCAAACGGCTGACTGTCTGGATTGTCCTGACGGGATTATTGTCTTTGAGTGCCGCGGAATGGCTCGACGCGCAACCGCCGAATGCCTCCACTAAGTTCCGCGGGGATTTCGGCCGTCCTTCGATGCGGAGTACCCCCCCACGGACCGTGCGTAACGTCCAAGTGCCGGCGGTTGCGTCGGCAAGCGACGCGGCCATCGAGTCCTACTCTCTAGAACCGCTGCCTTTTGGGGTTGGTGATACCGTGACCGTCGTGCGGGATCGTGCCAACTTGCTTCGCGGAAAACGCGTCGTGGGATCGGTCGGCGAGGGGTCCGAACTGCGTGTCCTGAAGATCCGTGGTCCGTGGGTAGGCACGGTGGCGAGCGTGGATGGACGCGATCTCGGAGGTTGGGTGTGGTATAGCCACGTGGCGCCGTTGCCTGTTGATTAGGCGATTCTGGGGCGGAGGGTTCATTTCGTCACGGGAATTGGCTCATTCCTCCGCCGGTGGAATTAGCAATGCCTGAGATGAGTGTGTGGTCTTTGGGCAACCAAAGGCCACCTTTCCATTTCGTAACGCATTGAAGCCGCAGACCAGCGCCTCTCGTTACGTTGGGGACCCGTGCGGTGTCCTCCCCAAACAGATCCTGACCAACCTCACTCGCCATGATGCGCGCATAACAGGCAAAAGATGCTCGTTTCCTCGGCGTTCTAAGGACGCTCCCCGCGGTGTTCCGCGTTTGGTGTTGCGTCGTAAGTTGCTCTCTGGCAATAAACTGCGTCTGAAACCGGAACTTAGATCATCATTGGCATCGCGTTTGAGTTTCCATCGAACGGCTGCGCTTCGTGACAGGTCGAGTCAGCGCGGCTGAGAAACGATGCGAGTACGGGAGCGGCCAATGGGAATCTTGGGGCGCAGTTGCCGTCGTTACCGGGGTGGGTGTGAACTGGTAGCGTGGCTGGCATGGGTCGGAGGCTTGGTTGGCGCGGCTGGACAAACACGCGGCGATGAGGCCAATGGGCGACGTGGCGCGGAAACCGCTCACGCGACTAACTTCATGGTGATTTCGCATCACGCCAGCTGGCAGGCAGCTCGTGTAGCGAAGGAGTGTGAACGGTTGCGTTCGACACTCTACAGACAGTGGTGCGTACCGGGTGAGGAAATCATCCCTGACTGGACGCCGCGAGCGATGATCGTCGTTCATCGTTCGGAGGGGGATTATCTGCGTGAAGTTGGCTGGAGGGCGGGCCTGACGCGAGGCGTATGTAGGGTTCAGGTGCGGGACGGTCAGGTTGTGAGTCGCCGCATTGACCTGATGGCTGATCCGGACACGGGTGAGTTGACCGCACTGGCCCACGAGCTGACGCACGCCATTCTGGCGGACTGTTTTCCGTCCCGTCGACTTCCGCGATGGGCCGATGAGGGGATTGCGCTGTGGGCCGATCAACCGCGTAAGAAAGGGTTGCATCGCCAGGCGGTGCACCGAGCAATCGAGCGTCAGAGCGCGCCAGCGATCGCCGACACGCTTCTGCGAACAGACTATCCCGCTGGCGACAAACTGCCGGTTTTTTGTGGTCAAAGCCTCATGTTGGTGGAATTCCTGGTGCAGCTCGACGAGCCGTCACGAGTGGTGGAATTCACGCGGGTCGCGGTGGATCACGGTTACGACCGCGCGGCACAACAAGTCTACGGGTTGAACGGCATTGCCGACCTCCAGCAGCGCTGGTTGGCCCACGTTCGGCAGTCGGCAACTCGGCCTGTCCCGATCGATTATATGCGGGATCCCTTGCAGATGCCCACGCCGCGCAAGCGAACATGAGTGCTGCCAGAGCACGAAGGATACGCCAAGGGTCTGGCACAGGAGTGCGCAGCTACGTTCGAACTCGCGCTTACCACACGCCCATGAAGGCGGTCCATTGGGCCACGGTGCGGGAGTTGATCAGCGGTGCGGGGACGCGGTAACCTGAGTCCCGTGGGCGACCGCCCGAGG
>JALOQX010000365.1 GCA_025459265.1 Pirellulaceae bacterium
ACGACGATCAGGCCCGAAGGGCCGACACAATCAGCCCTGTGTCGGCCCTTCGGGCCTGGAGGAGTTCTCACAGCGCATTCGACCGGGGCCTGTCGACCCCGGCAGAGGCTGTGCCGGGCCGTCGGCCCTGGGCTCAGCATGGGGTGGGATTGCACCCGACACACTCAACTTGTCTCCGCCGATTTCGGTGTCACCATCGTTGTTCCGCGATGAGCGGACCGTGTGTTTGATCATCTGGGCGGCCGCATGAAGAGATACCAGTTCAGCTTGTGTTCGTGGCTGCTGGTGGGCGCTGCCGCGCCCATCTGGCTCGTCCTGATTGTGACGGTCCCTCAAAGCACCGGATTTGGTGGGAGTGGCACGCGGTTCATCATGGCGCCACTCGTTCTGCTGGGCATTACTGCAGCTGTCCATCGGTTGTTGCGAGACCGTCCCTCCGCGTGGGCCTTGTCCGCGCTGATCGCAGCCGTGATCTGCCTCGGCTCACTGTGCTTCGCGGCTTGGATGTCGGCTTAGCTTCCACGGCCTCAACCTGAATGGACAGGACCTTTGTCATTGAAAGCGTGAGCACCTCGGGGGCAGTTCGAAGTCGAGCCGCAGCGAGGGGAAAAATTCCCGCCGCGCCCCCTTTCATGTCACGCATGAAACAGCTGACAATACGCTGTAATGCGTGTTCTCGCGACACGAGCAGCGACGCGATTGACCATTTCCTCAGGCGGTCCAGGCACGGCGTCCCGCGAAGACGGCAAGGAGACAGTGGCATGTCACACGGAGCGACACGAGGACAGAGTACTGCACGGTGCCGCGACCTGGCGCTGGTCGGATGGACCGCCGCGGTGTGGCTGACCGGTGTGCTTGCCGGCAATTTGACTTCGGCGGTCGAACCTCCTGCGGTCAGCACGCAGACCAACACGGTGGCGGAGATGGTTTTCACGGCGACCCAGGACTATCACGATGCCTTCCATGATGTGACGCTCGACGTCGAGTTTGTGACGCCGCAAGGTGAGACACTGAGAGTCCCGGCCTTCTGGGCCGGCGGCCGCGTGTGGAAGGTCCGCTACGCGTCGCCGCAGGTCGGCACCCATCGCTGGCAGAGCGTGTGTTCGGTGACGGCAGACAAAGGCCTCCACAACGTGTCGGGGACCGTCGTCGTGGAGCCCTATCGCGGTGACAATCCGCTCTTCGTCCACGGTCCGTTGCGTGTGGCGGACGACCGGCGGCATTTCGAGCACCTCGACAAGACGCCGTTCTTCTGGCTGGGCGACACCTGGTGGATGGGGCTATGCCAGCGGCTCTCCTGGCCGGACGCATTTCAACAGCTGGCCGCCGACCGCAAGGCCAAGGGATTCAATGTGATTCAAATCGTTGCGGGATTGTATCCGGACATGCCGGCCTTCGACCCCCGCGGTGCCAACGAGGCGGGTTTTCCCTGGGAGCCCGACTACGCACGCATCCGGCCGGAGTATTTTGACCGCGCCGATGCGCGGTTGTTCTATCTGGTGGATCAGGGCTTTGTGCCCTGCATCGTCGGCGCCTGGGGGTATCACCTTCCGTGGGTGGGCACCGAGCGCATGCAGCAGCATTGGCGCTATGTGATCGCGCGCTATGGAGCGTTGCCAGTCGTCTGGTGCGCAGCGGGCGAGGGCACGATGCCTTTTTATGGTTCCCCACGAGCACAAGAAGAAGCGGCGCTCCAGAAAAACGGCTGGACCGAGGTCATCCGTTCGATGCGGGCCACCGATCCGTTCGGCCGCCTGATCACGATCCATCCCTCAGGTACTGGCCGGGGAGTCGAGCTATGAAGGACTCGATCTGCGAGAGTGGGGCGGCAGCGTGCTGTCGAGCGATGCCGCGCGGCAGATGTTCTGGGTGGGCCTGATGCACAACGGCGCTGCCGGAGGCACCTACGGGGCGAACGGCATCTGGCAGGTGAACCGTCGCGGTGCGCCCTATGGTCCGTCGCCGCATGGCCGTAGCTGGGGCGACATCCCGTGGGATGAAGCCCTGAAGGGACCGGGCTCCCGCCAGGTCGGTCTGGCCAAGCAGTTCCTGGGTGGCTATCCGTGGCACCGTTTTGAACCGCAGCCGGACACGGCGGTGTGGGCGGACGAACCAGCGGCCCGCGGCGAGATCCGACCCGCCGCTGCGGGAATCGGTCACGCACTGCGGGTCGTGTACGTTCCGCAGGCGCATGCGGTCACGGTCAAGCACCTGGCAGCGAATGCGAAGTACTCGGCTCTGCTGTTCGACCCCGTTCTCGGCGGGCAATTACCACTGGGCGAGGTCACGACCGATGTGTCGGGCTCATGGACGTGCGAGCCTCCGCAGAAGAAGCGCGACTGGGTACTCGTACTGGAGTCGCCAGGCGCGGCGGAGAAGTAGTGGGAAGCCTCGAGTGCGGGAGTCCAGTTCCTGGGCTTGCAAGGAGTACGATTTCATGAAACGGCTCATCACACGACGTGACTTCACCAAGGCCGGAGTTGCCGCTGCGTTCGGCATGACGGCACTCCAGTCGAGACGCGTGCTGGGAGCGCAGCAGCGCGTGCGGCTGGGCGTGATTGGCACCGGCAATCGCGGCCAGCAGGTGATGGAGTTCTTTCTGCAGCAGCCGGACTGCGAGATCGTCGCCGTCTGTGATGTCTCGAAATCGGCGATGGAGGACGCGAACGCTCGGCTGCTCGCCAGCAAGGCGGCCACGTACCAGGACTTCCGTCAGGTCCTGGACAAGCCGGACATCGACGCCGTGCTGATTGCCACGCCGGACCATTGGCACGCGTTGCAGACGATTATGGCCTGTCGAGCCGGCAAGGATGTGTACTGCGAGAAACCGCTTTCCAAGACGATTCACGAAGGGCGCAAGATGGTGGAGGTGGCCCGCGCGACCGGTCGCGTCGTCCAGGTGGGCACGCATCGTCGCTCCGGGCTATCCTATGCCGATGCGGCTCAGCTGGTGGCCGCGGGCCGACTGGGCAAGATCACGGTGGCCCGTGCGTACGACACCACGAACATGTCTCCGCGGGGCATCGGGAAGGCCGAACCGACCGACCCGCCGTCGGATCTGGATTGGGACATGTGGCTCGGTCCGCGTCCGTCGCGGCCGTTCCAGGCGACGATTACACCCTTCAAGTTCCGCTGGTGGGACCTGTATGCCACGCGGTTTGCCGACAATGGGGTGCACTTCATCGACATCATGCGTTGGTTGACGGGTGACGAGGCGGGTCCATCGCTCATTACCGCGCTCGGGGGCCGTTTCGCGATTGACGACGACCGGACCGTACCCGATGTGATGGAGGGAATGTTCCAGTTTGCTTCCGACCGACTGCTGGTGTTCGGCCAGTACGAGACGAGCGGTCACCGGGCGCTGCCGCGTCAGGCGTTCGCCGAGTTCCGCGGGACGGAAGGCGCCCTGTATGCCAGCGATACGGGCTACGAGGTCTTGCCGGAGCGTGGGGGCCGCTACCAGGACGATCGCGAGGCGCGCATGGACGCGATCACCAAAGAGTTTCCAGAAGGCTATGCGCAGCACGTGCGCGATCACGTGCGCAATTTTCTGGACTGCATCAAGACGCGCGAGACACCGCGGGCGGATGTCGAAATCGGGCACCGTTCGACCTCCATGGCGCTGCTGGCCAACATCGCATTGGCGACGCAATCGACCATTCACTGGGACGCGGAACGTGAGCTCATCACGAACAATCCTGATGCGAATCATTTGTTGCACTACGAGTACCGCTCGCCCTGGACGTTGGATGGCTGAGGAGCACCAACCATGCGATCGATCGAGTCGGACACACTCACGAGAATCTGCCTCGCGATCGCATCAGCCGCCTGGAGTCTGGCGTACGTCGGGCCCGACGCGGCATGGGCGCAACCGGCAGCGGAAACGGTCGCCGTCACCGCCTCCAGCCAATGGGGAGCCGGCTACGAAGCCGACGCAGCTGCCGACGGAATTGGCAACGAGAACGGCAACTACTGGCAGACCGTGGAGAAGACGGACCGGGGAGCCTGGTGGCAGGCGGACTTGGGTCAGGTCGTGCCGGTTCGCGGCATTCAAATCGCCTGGGCATGCTACGAGGACAAGTACCACGCTCCCCCGGCGCGCGTGATCGTCCAGTTGAGCGACACGGCGGGCGCTGATTCCTGGAAGGACGTGCTGACCATCGAAGCCGATAGAATCCCGGCTGATGAAGCACCTTTTGAATTCGACCGTTCGTGGGACTATCCGTTTCCCGAGTCAGTCCCGGGCCGCTTCGTACGGCTGCTCTTTCCGGATGGAGATCAGCCCAACGCGAAGTACGACGGTTACATCTGCCTGGGGGAAGTCCAGGTTCAACGCCCGAGCGCGGCGCCAGAACTGGTGAGCATTGAAGCCGGCTTTGGCAAGGTTGACGTGGACGTTGCGCATCCAGCGCTGGTGGGGCTGTATCTGCGCGGTTCGAACGGTCAGCTGAGTGCGCAACCCTTGCTAGCGCAGCGGCCTGCGGTGGCCTACGGAGGATATCGGGCGGGGAGCGGCACGCGCCGCTGGGCACAACAGGGTTACACGTACGTGGTCGGCGAGGATCAAGTCCGCTACGAAAGCCGGTTGGCCGCGCCGGAGCATGTTGAGCTGCGGGAGGAGGCCGGCCAGACCGTGCTGCGAATCACCGGTGTGACACTGTCCGCCGCCCAAGTCGAGGACGCCGTGGCCAGCGAAGACTGGACCCTGTCCGCGCCCGCTGACGGCTCGGAACTGGTCTGGGAAATCACCCGCACGTGGAAAAGAGATTTGCGCGCCGTGATGTCGGGCAGCCCGGCGCTGTTCTTCGCCTTCGATCCGCGGCGCAGCCGAAACTCGGTAACCGGTACCGTCTGGTACGATCCGTTTCGGATAACGGCGAGCTGGAGCGATCTGTATGCGATCAACGTGCGACTGCCGGGCCGCGTCTCGGAGAACCGCGTACAGACCATCCGCGATCGTGACACCTGGGCCATCCACAAGCTGTGGACCAATTGGCAGGCGCCGGTCGATCTTCGTCTCGAAGTCGCAGGCGGGCATCTCTACCGGCGCGGCAGCTTCGCCTTTCTCAGCGAGGCCGGCGCTGTCAGCGATCGTGCTGCCACGCCCTCGTTCACACAGGGGCAAGTCGAGCATCTGACCCTGAAGGCAAGTCCGGTCGACAAATTCAACACGGGCCACCAACTTGCGATCACCCTGCCGGACAAAGCCACGGAATCGTCGCTCAGGGACTTCTACGGCTCGGTCCTCAACGGTGGCGCCATCAACGACCAGAAGGGTTTTGACTTCGGCAATGAGACGGACGGATGGTACTACGCTGGTTCGTGCTGGATGTACGGCGCGGCGCTCGCCGCGGGCATACCGACCGCCGGGGAACTTTCCGCGCATCCCTACAGCGCTTCCCAGGCGTTCCGCGAACACCTGGCACACGTGCTGAGCACCGTTGACGAAGACGGCCGGGCTCACTTCGGCTACAACCAGGGTGGCGAGTGGGTCGATGACAACCTGCACGCGATCATCGGAATGCACTTCTACTTGCTCCACACCGGCGACTTGCACTTCGTGCGCCAGTGTCTGCCCGCACTGGAACGCATGCTCGCCTACTTCGTCCAGCGCCGCGGTCCGCAGGGATTGTTCCAGCTCGACGACACCGGGGCCCATTGGTACTACGACTGTATTTCCACCAGCGGCACCAATGGCTATTACAATGCCTTCTTTTACAAGGCGGCGGTCGATCTGGCGGAGATGGAGCGCGCGGCCGGTCGCGAACAGCAGGCGCGCACGTTTGCCGAGCTGGCCGCATCGATCAAGGACGCTTTCAATCGGGTGCTCTGGAAGGAAGACGCTGCCGGCGGGCCGCGATACATCGACTGGATCGACGCGCAGGGGAAGGAGGTGGCATACTTCTGTGATCTGTGCCAGTGGCCGCCGATCGCCGTCGGCATCGCCGCACCTGAACAGGCCCGCAAGATCGTGGCTACTGCCGACGCCCGCATCAAGCAGCTGGAACAGGAATACGGCTACCCAGGTTATGCGGGGCTCTCGGCGCTGTGGCCTGTGCCTGACGATCTCAATCCACCGCCGTGGCAACGGTTTGGCATTTACATGAACGGCGGCAGTCTGCTCTGCCAGACCTACTGGGAGATCCTGGCCCGTGCGCGGGCCGGTGATGCCGAGGGTGCTGCGCGGCGCCTGCGGCTGTTTGCCCAACGCGCGACCGAGACAAGCTGGGTCGGTAACAACTCGGCCGACATGCAGGGGACCTATGGGAAGTTCGAAAGCGGCGAGCCTTACTTCTTTTTTAGAGATAATGTAAATAAAGTAAATCCTGAATGCTACAAAGCCAACGGGCTAAACGTAGTATCTTCTAATATCTGTAACGAGATTACTTTGTATACAGATCCTGAGCACAGCTTCGTTTGCTGCCTGTCCTCTCTAAACCTACTGAACTGGGATAGTATTACCGATGACGATATCTACTACAGTATTTGGTTCCTAGACGCTGTATTATCAGAGTACATTGAAAAAGCTCAAAGCATGCCTGGGATGGAAGCTGCTGTTCGTAGCGCTATCAAAGGTAGAGCTGTAGGACTAGGAGTGCTTGGATGGCACAGCTACCTGCAAGCTAATAATCAACCGATGAATGGCTTCTTTGCTAAAGTAAAGAACAAGCATATCTTCCGTAAAATCAGAGAGCAATCTGAAAGAGCGACT
>JALOQX010000111.1 GCA_025459265.1 Pirellulaceae bacterium
CACGCTCGCTTGTAGCTCACCAGTCCAATAAACCGCCGACACGGGGTCGGCGGGGAGCGTTGCCCGATTCCAAGCCAGCTTGTAGCTCACCAGTCCAATAAACCGCCGACGCGGGGTCGGCGGGGAGGGAATCTTCTTGCGGGGCCTCGCTTGTAGCTCACCAGTCCAATAAACCGCCGACGCGGGGTCGGCGGGGAGGGAATCTTCTTGCGGGGCCTCGCTTGTAGCTCACCAGTCCAGCGAGCCGCCGACACAGGGTCGGCGGGGAGCGTTGCCACATCTCCTGCTTTCCTGTAGCTCACCAGTCCAACGAGCCGCCGACGCGCACGTTAACGGGGAGGGAGCGTAGAATCGCCACGTGCCCCAGGCTGCTCAAGTTCCGCGGTCGGCCGAGTGTGTGCATGCGGCGTCGGGGCACCGCCTGAATTCACCGGGAAACGGGTCAAGCCTTCCGCCCGTTATGCCGATGGAGGACGGCGGTGCTGGTCGCATGGGAGGCGTGGGGCCGCCGCGGAGGATGGTCGCGGAAGGTGATGCGTGGTGCTCGATCGCGACCTTGTGCTGCGCGGTTTGAGGTGGCAGCCGCCCGGAGGACGGTCAGTCATGACTCGACTATTTTCGTCGCTCAGTCGCGTTCTGCGACGTCGATCGCGTCCACTGGTCGTTGGGCCTTGTCGGTTGTCACATCGCGGCAGTTGCTGCCGGGTCGCCGCCGGCGTCGACGGGGCCGATGCCTGGTTCGCGTCGGCCGATGCCGAACTGGCGCCGTTACCGGAGGCGTTCGCCACGGCGCTCCTGGTGCCGCACTTGCAGTCGGCTCGTCCGTTGGTCATTGCGCAGCCGGTATGTGCGCTGTGGCGTGAAAACATCGAGGGGGCGGCGGCCATGCTGGCGCGCTGGTGGGACTACGGGCCGTGCGACGTGCGGTGCCCGACGGCGTCGGCGGGCGAAGCTGCTGACAGCACCGGGCTCTGCTTCACCGCCGGTGTCGATTCGTTCTACTCGCTGCTGCGCTGTGCCCCCGACGTTGAGACGCTCGTGTTCGCCCGGGGCTACGACGTGGACCTGCGGGATCGTCGGCAGGCGGACTGGGGTGAGCAGGCTGTGCGGGCCGTGGCCGCGGAGACCGGCCGGCGTGCGGTGGTGGTGACGACGAACCTGCGGCGGCATCGGACGTTCCGTCGGTCGTCGTGGGAACGCTCGCACGGCGGCGCACTGGCGGCGCTGGGGCACGTTTTGAGCGCGCACATCGGGCGGCTGCTGGTTTCCGCGTCCGAGCGGATCGGTTCCACGTGCTGCTGGGGTTCCCGTTGGGATCTGGATCCGCTGTTCTCTTCGTCCCGGCTGCGCATCGAGCACTGCGGTGCCACGCTGTTGCGCACCCAGAAGCTCTGGGAGATTGCGCACGAGCCGCTGGTGCAGCGGCACCTGCGGGTCTGCTGGCAACGGGCGCACGCAGGCGGCAACTGCGGCCGCTGCGAGAAATGCGTGCGTACGATGTTGACGCTGGAAAGCTGTGGACAACTGGACCACTATCCGAGGCTGGGAACGCGCGGGGAACTGGCTGAGAGAGTCGACCGCGTGCCCACCGTTCCGATCGGCAGCGTCGTGACGTACGAATCGATGCTTGACCGCGGCTTGCCGCCAGCCGTGCGAGCGGCGGTATCCCGGCTGCTGGATCGTGCGCATGCGGCGGCAGCCTGAAAGGAATGGCGCGATTCCGGGAACATCCGGGTGGCTGGGGACGAACGAAGTGAGCCCCCAGCTTTCGGCGTCCCGGGGGCTCGCTGCGCTCGTCCGCGGCCACCCCAGCATTTGGCATTCCCGGAGTCACACCATTCCATTCTGCGTTCCTGCTGACGGACCGTACGCAGGTCCCGAGCACACGGCACGTCGTTGCCGGGCGTCATCCCCACACGCTATACTCGCCAGGCGCGCTGGCGCGGAGTGCGTGATCGTGATCCAGGTGAAAGGTGCCGTCATGCGTGTGGCCTATCTCGACTGTTCCAGCGGGATCAGCGGTGACATGACGTTGGGAGCGCTGATTGACGCCGGCGTGCCGCTCGAGCCGATCCAACGTGGGCTCGACTCACTCGGTCTGCCCCTGTGCCGACTCGTGGTGTCCGAGGTAAAGAAACACGGTTTTCGTGCCACGCACGTGCGGGTGGAGTATGAGCCCGAGCAGAAGCATCGGCATCTGCACCACATCACGCAGTTGATCGACCGCAGCAGTCTGACGCCGACGCAGCGGGACCGAGCGATACGGATCTTCCAACGACTGGCTGAGGCGGAGGCGCAGGTGCACGGCACGACGGTCGCGAAAGTTCACTTTCACGAAGTCGGCGCGGTGGATTCGATTGCCGATATCGTCGGTACGGCCATCGCGTGGGAGCTGTTGGGCGCTGAGCGTCTGGTGTGTTCGCCGATTCCCACGGGTCGTGGGAGCGTGCAGATTGCACATGGGCGGGTCGGCATTCCGGCACCGGCCACGGCGGAACTGTTGCGCGGCATCCCGCTCGCGGCGTCGGAGGCGGAAGGGGAGTTGACGACTCCAACGGGGGCCGCGATTGTCGCCACACTGGCGGACGCCTTTGGCGGCGTGCCGGCCATGCGACTCGACCGCATTGGCTACGGTGCTGGCACGCGGGATCTGGCGGAGCAGCCGAACGTGCTGCGGCTGATGGTGGGCGAGTGTGACGCAGTGGCGGCACGCGTGGCCGAGTGGGAGGATCCGATTTGGATGTTGGAGACCAACCTGGATGATGTGCCCGGGGAGTGGGTTGCGTACTGCACAGAACGGCTGTTGGCAGCCGGCGCGTTGGACGTCTACACCGTGCCCATCCAGATGAAGAAGAATCGGCCCGCGGTGCTGTTGGCGGTGCTTTGTCGCGCGGCGGAACTCCTGGCGCTGGAGCAGATCATCTTCAGCGAAACCGGCTCGTTAGGCATCCGTCGTTGGCTCGCTCAGCGGCACGTGCTCCCGCGGCGCTCCCACCACGTGGCGACACCCTGGGGGCAGGTGGCCGGCAAGCTGGCGCGATTGGCCGATGGGTCCGTGCGCTTCGCGCCCGAATACGAATCGTGCCGTGAGCTGGCTGCGGCCACAGGCTGTGCGCTGCGCGTCATTTATCAGGCGGCCCAGCAGGCGTTTGATCTTTCGGCGGAATGCCCGGAGTGGTAAAACGGGCGACCGCACGGCGCGGCGATTGTCTGCGCGGCACGAGTGCATCCGAGGATACGACCATGGGCACGCTCGGAGAGGGAACGTCGCAGTGGATGTTGCTGGCCGGGATCGCGCTGCTGACAGTCCTCGTCCTGCGCCGCACGTTTCGGCGCTACGCGCCGCGTCGTTCGTCGGGCGCGAGTTCGAGTCTCGGCGCGCGCCGCGAGCAGGGGCCCGGCCCGATCCGACGCAGCACGGGTCCGCCGCCGGCCGAGGTCGCCCAGTGGCAGGTGGAGATGTACGAACTGGCGCGGGAGCTCAAAGGCGAATTGGACACGAAGATGCGTCTGCTGCAGCTGCTGATCGACCAGGCGCGCTGCGAGGCCCAGCGGCTGCAGACGCTCTTAGCGCAGGTCGAGTCCCGGCGACCCCCGAACGACCGCGGCGAGGCCAGCCACCAGGGGTGAACCGTCCGGTGGAAACGCCGGTGCCTGCTCTACGCATTCTGCGGATTAACGCTGCCACGTGGCCTGTAGCTGCGCGCCCAGACGGCCGAGTTTTCGCCTGGCAGATTCCATTCAATCGGTGCACCTTCGCTCGTCGATAGTTGATAGCACCTCGCTGCCGTTCCCTTGACGACGAGTCCAGCTGCCGTGTCCAAGCCGTTTCCTGACTACCTGCGATTGCACGTGGAAGAGGTCCCGGTCGCGTGCTACGCGCCGGTCGAAACGCCGGCGGTGGCGGCCGTGCTGGCGGCGTTTCCCTCCGTGACCGGCTGGCAGTTGCGATGTGAGGACGAGCTGGAGCCGGTGGTCGAGGCCGCCTGGACGCGGCCGCTCGACGCGGTCGGTTCCCCGCCGCGTCGCCTGGTGCTGGTGCGGGATGCGGCCGGCCCGACCGGCATGTCACTGCCGGTGGAGCGCATCCGGCCTCTGGCCCAGGCGGTGGGCGAGCTGATCGACGAAGTCCATCGCGCTCAGGCCACGGTCTGGCAGCGCGAGGCCGAGCTGGCGGCGGGCATTCCCGTGACGCTGCGTCCGGACGAGCAGCAGCAGCTGGCGTATCGCTTGGAATCCGTACTGCGGGGCGGCGCGGAGGTCCTGGGTTGCGACGCGGCGGCGCTGTACTTGCTGGACGATGCCACCAGCAGCCTTAAACTGCGCGCTGCCTGGCGGCTGCCCAAGAGTCGGTTCCTGGAACCGCCGCGGCCGCTGCGGGGCGCCGTGGCCGATCTCGAGGCGTTGGTGGGCCATGCCGTAGCGCTCGAAAACACCGCGCTGCTGCCGCACTGGCGCGTGCCCGAGGACTTCCCGGCGGCGCTCTGCGTGCCGGTCTCCTCGGCTTCCACACCGCTGGGCACCTTGTGGTTCTTCGCCCAGGCGACGCGGCCGTTCTCGCCGCAGCAGACGCACCTGGCCGAGCTTGTCGCCGGGCGCATCGTGTCCGATCTGGAACGCGAAGTGCTCGTGCGCGAAGGGCTCCGCGAGCGCCAGGCGGATCGGGCGCGGCAGCTGCTGGAGCAGTGGCAAGAGGAGCAACGTCCGCGTGTGCCGCCCCTGGTCGACGGCTGGCAGGTCGCGGGCCGACTGCTGGGCGATGACCCACTGAGCGGTGGATTCTACGACTGGTGCGTGCTGCCGGACGGGCGCATCGCCCTGGCTGTCGGGCAGGCCGATGGGCCGAGCGTCGAGGCGAGTTTCACGGCCACGACACTCCAGGTGGCCCTCAAGTCGCACGCCGCGCATCCGCACGATGCCCGCCAGATGCTCGACCACCTGAACGAAGCCCTGTGGACCTGCTCGACAGGCAACCGCTTTGCGGCGTTGGCCTATGCCATCATCGATCCGGAAACGGGGAGCCTGGAGTACGCGGCCGCCGGCGACATGGACGCCGTGCTCGTGCGACCGCGCGGCGGTGAACTGCTGACCGCGGACAACCCCCGCCTGGGCGCCGAACCCGACACGTTCTTCTCCCAAGCGACGTATCAGCTCGAGGCGGGTGCCGTGCTGGTGCTGCTGCACCGCCGCCTGCCGCCGGAGCGTGGGGCGGAGCTGCCGCTGCTGAACCTGCGCGACATGACGCCGGTGTCCGACGGCTTGCCCCGCGCCACGGCCGAAGAACACGTGCAGGCACTTGCCGCCGCGTGCTTCGACGGTACTGGCGCACAAGGTCCGCTGGTCGTGACGCGACACATCTTCTGACACCCTACGCGCCCAGCCCTACGCGCCCAGGGCCCGCACATGGGCCACCACGGCACGGCCGAGGTCCGCCGGGTGATACCCTCCCTCCAACACGCTCAGTAGCCGTCCGTGCGCATGCTGCTGAGCCAGGGCGACGAGACGTTCCGTCAGCGGTCCATACGTGTCCGGCGCCAGGCTCAGATTCGCCACGGTTTCCCCGGCCAGCGCATCGAAGCCCGCGCTGATGAGCAGCATTTGCGGGTCAAACGAAGCCAGCGCCGGCAGGACATCACGATCGACCGCTGCCAGGTAGTCACGCTCGTCGCAGCCGCGTCGGAGCGGGATGTTCAACGTGTAGCCCAGTCCCGCGCCGCACCCTGTTTCGGAGGCGTAGCCGGTGCCCGGAAAGGCGAGCGACTCAGGCCGTTCGTGCAGGCTGACATAAAACACGTCACGCCGCGATTCGAAGATGTGCTGCGTCCCGTTGCCGTGATGGGCGTCGATGTCGACGATGGCCACGCGCTGCAGGTCATGGTGCCGCACCAGATGCTCGGCGGCCAGCGCGACATGGTTGAACAGACAGAAGCCCATGGCCCGGTCCGCTTCGGCGTGATGGCCGGGCGGCCGGACGGCGCAGAACGCGCGAGCAACCGTGCCGGCCATGATGGCATCGCACGCGGCCAGCACGCCGCCGGCCGCCAGTGCCGCCACGCGGTAGCTGTGCAGACAGATCCCCGTGTCGGTGGAACCGATGAACGGGAACTCCGCGTCACTCACCATCCGCACGAGCTCCACGTAGGCTGGATCGTGCACGGCCGCCAACTGTGCCGGCGTGGCGGCCTGGAAGGGCAGAGCCTGCAGCCTGGCAAGCAGGCCGGCTTCGTCCAGCGCACGGCGAATGCGGTGCAGCCGCTCGGCACGCTCGAGATGGACACTCCCCGGGTCATGCAGCAGGAACTGCGCGTCGTAGATCCACGCGATACGCATGAGATGCCTCGGCGGCCGTCGGATCGGGGCGGGACGTGATCAATTGTACATGAACTTTAGGATAAGTCTTGACGCCTGCGGCGCAGGACGATACCGTTCCGCGCCGCTTGCGCGCCAGTTGGCACCGTGCGCGGGCTGCGTGCTGAGCAGGAACGTCGCCATGACGATCGATCGAAGGACCTGGCCCCTGTGGAGCGTGGGGATTCTGTTGGCCGGCTGCGCGCAATGGTCGGCCCCCGTGGCCACCGAGTTGGCCACACTCCCAGTCCCACAGCTCACGCCCGACAGCGTAGTGCTGGAAGTGAGCTTCATTCGGATCCCGGAGGAGCAGACGGACTTTGAGCAGCGATTCTGGCCGGAGGCCGACGAGTCTGCGATCAATCCCGCCACGCGGCGCTGCCTGGCCGCCAACGGTTTTCGCACGGGCGTTGTGAGTTCGCCACCCCCTCCTGCATTGCAGGAACTGCTTGACCGTCAGCCGACGTCGGACGTGGGGGGAGGGGTGATGAGTGTTGCGGGCGGCACCGAGATTGCCGTACGCACGCACCGCCTACGCAGCCGGGCGGGACACCCGGGGAAGATCGCGGTCCGCACGGACACCGTGCCGCGTCTGGCGGCCCTGCTCCACGATCCCGACGGTCGCGTCCACGGAGAGACCTTCGAGCAGGCCCAGTGCTACCTGAGCGTGACCACGTATCCGGAGTCAAGCGGCCAGACGCGGGTCGAACTCGTTCCGACCATCGAACACGGATATCCGCGCTCGCGGTTCAAAGGCCAGCAAGGCGCGTGGATCGTCGACAACATGAGCCGACCCGCACGCACGTACGACGCCCTCAAGGTCGACGCCGCGTTGGCGCCCGGCCAGTGTGTCGCGGTCGGCGTCACCGATGTCCGGCGGGGGCTCGGCAACCTGTTCTTCGGCAGTGATGCCGACGAAAAGGAGCCTCGCCTGCTGCTGCTCGTGCGGCTGGCTCAGACCCAGCGCGACGAGCGGTTCATGGACGCAGAGGATCTGACACCTCTGGTGACGACCACGGAATGACCTGTGTCCCCACCCCTCGACGGGGCAACTGCCGCGGCCGGCAGGTCGCTGCAGCAGGGGGTGCGCGTCGTGCGCCGCCGCCAAGCACACATCGCGTTGCCGTCACCCCCCGGGTTGCGGATCCCGGGTGCCGCCTCGATAATGCCCTAGCAAATTCCCGGCCGCTCTCGGCCGCAGGGCCAGCGGCCGCGTGCACCAGTTCGCGGAGCTGGTCGGGAACGTGCTTCACTGTGGGCCGAGGAACCAAGGAGTTTGTCATGGCATTGGTACCGATGCGCGTCCTGCTCGACCACGCCGCCGAACATAGCTATGGCGTGGCTGCGTTTAACGTGAACAACATGGAACAGATTCAGGCCATCATGGAGGCGGCCCATGAAACGGATTCGCCCGTGATTGTCCAGGCCTCGCGGGGTGCTCGGTCCTACTCGCAAGACGCCTATCTGCGGCACCTGATGCTGGCGGCGGTCGAACTCTACCCGCACCTGCCGATCGTCATGCACCAGGACCACGGAAACAGTGTGGCGACATGCCAGAGCGCGATCGACAATGGATTCACCTCAGTCATGATGGATGGGTCGCTCAAGGAGGACGGCAAGACGCCGGCCTCGTTCGACTACAACGTGCGTGTGACGCGCGAAGTCGTGGAGCTGGCCCATCCGCGCAAGGTGTCCGTCGAGGGCGAACTCGGCTGCCTGGGCTCGCTGGTCACGGGCTCGGGCGAGAAGGAAGACGGCCACGGTGCGGAAGGTGTGCTGTCGCACGATCAGCTGCTGACCGATCCTGAGGAAGCGGCTCAGTTTGTTGAATTGACGAACGTCGATGCTCTGGCCGTCGCCATCGGCACCAGTCACGGCGCGTACAAGTTCACGTCGCGCCCCACCGGCGACGTGCTGGCGATGGAGCGGATCGAAGAGATTCACAAGCGGCTTCCCAACACGCACCTGGTCATGCACGGCAGCTCGTCAGTACCGCAGGAATTGCAGGACATCATCAACAAATACGGCGGCAAGATCAAACAGACCTACGGTGTGCCGATCGAGGAGATCCAGCGCGGGATCAAACACGGTGTGCGGAAGATCAACGTCGATACCGACAACCGGCTGGCCATCACCGGAGCGATCCGCCAGGTTTTTGCGGAGACTCCGGAGAAGTTTGATCCGCGCGACTACCTCAAGCCGGCTCGGACCGCCATGAAGCGGGTCTGCATCGACCGCATGGTGGCGTTCGGCCAGGCGGGGCATGCCGCGGGGGTCCGCCAGCAGGCCGGATTCTGACGGCGTTCACATTGCCTGAACCCGGGGCGGGCGGTACAATCCCCGCCCCTGTTCCGTCGGGACGCGGCCCGGGGAATTCCACGTCCAGGAAGGCGTGACCATGAGCATGGATGCAGCCCGTCAGCGCACCAGCCTGACTCCGTTCGAGCGGTTGCGGTTTGGGCGCGACGTAATTCGCGCCGAGGCCGAGGCTCTGGAGGGGCTGGCAGATCGGCTGGGCGACGACTTCGGTCGGGCGGTGGACCTGCTGCTGAACTGCCTGGGCAGTGTAATTGTGACCGGCATGGGCAAAGCCGGCCTGATCGGTCAGAAAATCGCCGCCACACTGGCCTCCACAGGCACGCGAGCGCATTTTCTGCATCCTGCCGAGGCCGTGCACGGCGATCTGGGGCGGGTCCAGGCGGACGACGCGATTCTGGCGCTGTCGTTCAGCGGTGAAACGGCCGAAGTGACGCGGATTCTGCCGTCGCTGGCCGCCATCGGCGCGCCCCTGATTGCGATTACGGGGCAGCCCCGCAGCGCACTGGCGCAGGCCGCGCGCGTCACGTTGGACTTGGGGCCGCTGCGCGAAGCCTGCTGGTTGGGGCTGGCACCGAGCACCAGTACCACGGCCATGCTGGCGCTGGGCGACGCGCTGGCACTGGTGGTCAGCCGTTGTCGCCACTTCGATCAGCGGGATTTCGCACGGTTTCACCCGGGTGGCAACTTGGGTCGACAACTGGCGCAAGTTGAAGAAGTGATGCGGCCGCTGAGCGAATGTCGCCTGGCGCTGCAGACCCAGTCCGTACGGGGGGTGCTTGTCAGCAGCAGCCGACCCGGGCGGCGGACGGGCGCCATCATGCTGGTCGACGAGGACGAGATGCTCACCGGTCTGTTCACCGACAGCGATCTGGCGCGCATGCTCGAACGCAATCAGGACGCGGCGTTGGACGGTCCGATCGAAGAAGTGATGACGCGGCAGCCCACGACTGTCCGGTCCGGGACTTTGCTGGGGCAGGCCGTCGCCATTCTGGCGGCGAGAAAGATCAGTGAACTTCCCGTTGTGGACGCGGCTGGTCGGCCGGTCGGCCTGCTCGACATTACGGATGTGGTCGGACAGCCGCGCGAAGTGGAGCAACCGGCGGCGAGCTCACCGGCTGTCGGCGAAGACTGGCGCCTGCGGACCGTGCGTTTTCCCCACACATGAGCGAGGGTCCTGGGCGCATGAAACTGGAAGACCGCTGCCGCAAGATCGAGCTGGTGCTGTCGGACGTGGACGGAGTGCTCACCAACGGACACATCATATTTGACAATCAAGGGATCGAGACGAAGCAATTCCACATCCGCGACGGTTTGGGGATCCGGCTCTGGCAGCGCGCCGGCTATCGGTTCGGACTGCTCACGGCGCGCGCGTCGCACATCGTGCGGATGCGGGCGGTCGAATTGCACATTGACCTGGTGCGGCAGGGGTTCGAGGACAAGCTGCCGGTCCTGCAGCAGATTCTCGAGCAACAGGGGCTGCAGGCCGACCAGGTCTGTTATGTGGGGGACGACCTGACCGACTTGCCGGTGTTGCGCCGCGTGGGTCTGGGGGTGGCCGTGGCGGACGCGGTCGCCGAGGTACGTTCGTGCGCGCATCTGGTCACGCAGCTGGCGGGGGGCCAGGGGGCGGTCCGGGAACTGATCGAGACACTGTTGAAGGCCAAGAACCGTTGGGATGACCTGATCCGCAAGTACTTGGAACCCTAGTCACCGCCGTGCGTGCTCCCCTGCTTCGCCACGGACTGCAGCGCTGTCGCGCGTTCCTCGCGCTGGGCGGCTGGTCCACTGACGTGGTCCTTACACCGCCGACCTGGCAGGTCCGGGCGGCCCGCTGGCTGTCCGCGCTCGGCGTGCTGATCGTGGTCTATCAGCTCTACGCGATCCTGGTCGTACCGCTGATCGAGCCGACGTCGCGTCGGCCGGACACGTCCTACGAGCCGGTGCCGAAGCTTGCCCGGGACGTGCATCCGGACCTGACGGCGCTTTTCCCGGAGGGCGCGTGGGAGCGGGATCGACCGATGGTATTGGCGACCCAGTGGGGCAAGCTGCTGTTTCGCGAGTATCGTCCCGGGGCGGATGGTCGGCTGGAGTTGGTGCCGTGCACCATCGTGTTTTACGCCCCGTCGCGCGGTGCGGGGCCGTCCGCCGCGCCGCGGGCGATTGTGCTGCAGGCGCCCGACAAGGCTGTGCTGAACTTTGCCGGGCCACTGAATCTACTGCGGGCCGAATTCACGAAACTGCTCAGTGCGCGGCTCGAAGGGGAAGTCCGGATCTGGAGTCACGAGACGCGGCCGGGCGCCAAGGATGCGATCGACATCGCGACCCGGAACGTCCAGATTCTGCCGCGGCAGATCTGGACCGCGCACGACGTGACCTTCCGCTACGGCGCGACCCATGGCAGCGGCCGCGACCTGTCGATTTCGCTTCAACCGAGCGGCGAAACGGACTCGCCCCAAAACTCGGATCCGCTGGTCCGAGACCTCGCGCTGCTGGAACTGGCCCATCTCGACAAACTGGTCGTCCAACTGCCCGCGCGCCGCTTGTTCGCCACGGCGCATCCTGCGACGTCGCCGCCGTCGGATGAGCCGCCCGCGGGAGGAGGACCGCCAGAACTGGAGGAGGTCTCAATCACGTGCAACGGTCCGCTGCGGTTCGACTTCCGCGCCGCGCGCGCGTCGTTGGAAGACCACGTCGACATTGTGCGCGGCACGCCGGACGGCCAGAGCGATCAGCTCAACTGCGATCAGCTGCTGCTCTACCTCGATGCGTCGCCGGACGTCGTCGCCAGTCCTTCCGTTCCAGCGGCGGCGGAGCGGACCGGAGCCGATGTGCCCGCCGCCCGCCGCGGGCTTGCAGTGCGGCGCGTGGAAGCGTCCGGCTTTCCCGTCACGCTGCGGGCACCCTCGCTGGCCGCCCAGGCTCGCGGCCAGCAGCTGTCGTACGACTTCCAGACGCGGCGGCTGATCCTGGCGGACGAACAAATGGCCGTGCTCGATTATCGCACCCACCATGCGGAAGCGCCGCGACTGGAATACGAGCTGCACGCCGATCCCCAGCGGCTGGGACGCTTGTGGGCGGCGGGGCCGGGGAGTTATCAGGGGCAGTTGGGGGACGACCCGGCGGACACGCTGCGTGCGCAGTGGGTGGGCAAACTGGAGCTGCAACCGCAGGACGATTTGCACGTGCTGTCGATCACGCAGGGAGCGGACCTCACCTGGCAGAACGCCACGCATTTCGCGGCCAATGAGCTGTACGTCTGGCTCTCCGAGACGCGCAGCACGCCGACGCCCGTGGCGGCCAGTGAGCCGGCCGACCCGCCCGCCGGGGATGCGCCTCGCCCTCCCGAGGAGCCTCGCCCTCCCGAACCTGGCGCGCCGTCCGGGACGCCGTCGCCCGCTGCATCGTCGCCGGCGCCGCGACCGAGAATCCGCCCCGTGAAGATGCTGGCGTTGGGGAGCGTCCGCGCCGACGCGGCCGCATTCCAGGGTCAAACCCAACGGCTCGAGATCTGGTTCGACCAGCTCCAGGAACTGTTGCCGAAGGACGCGCCGCCGCCCGACGAACCGGCGGCCGACGCCAAAGCGGCCGACGCCAAAGCGGCCGACGCCAAAGCGGCCGACGCCAAAGCGGCCGACGCCGATCGATCGGCCGACGCGCGCCACACGCCCCCGCAGCAACGCCTCGAGCTGCAGGGCGATTGGGTCCGCCTCCGGCTGCTCATGCGACCGGCCAGCCCCCAGGTGCGGGAAGCCACGGTGGTCGGCCAAGTCCAGTTGGCACAGCGTGCCGCCGGCGCCGTGCCGCTGCTGATCACGGGCGAAATGCTCCAGCTGCGCACCGACGTGCGGGCGCGCGCGACCGTCGATGTCAACGGCGCGCCGGCACGCGTGCAAGTCCAGGGCCTGCTGCTGGAAGGGGCGAGTCTGCACCTGTCGCAGCAGGAGAATCGCCTGTGGGCCGAAGGACCGGGTCGCGTCAAGCTGCCCATGCCCGAACGCTCGCCCGCTGCGTCCCCGCCCAGCCCTGCCGGCGCGAGCCCCCGTACGCCGATCTGGGTGAGCTGGCAGGGGGGCATGGACTTTGACGGACAACTCATTCGGTTCCTGCAGCAGGTCGAGGTGCGCGGCGCGGGAACCGCCGCCAACGGCGATCGCGCGCGCGTCACGGCGATCGGGGACCAGCTCCAGGCCGTGCTGAATCGATACGTCGTGCTGGAGAAATCCCCGCCGAGCAACTCGCTGGAGGTGAGTGAATTGCGGTTCCTGGGCCAGGTCTTCACGGAGATCCTCACGTTCAACACCCAAGACGTCATGGTCTCACGCGACCGGCTGCAGATGCGCGACATGCAGTTGGATCGGCGCACCGGGCTGTTCCAGGCTGGCGGCCCGGGCTGGATCACAAGCACGCGGTACGGACCGGCCAGCGGCCTGCCGCTGGCAGGCGCTGCCGCCGCCCCGGCCGCGACGGATCCCGCCGCGCCGCCGGGCTCGCTCGTCTTCGTGCGCGTCGATTTCCAGAACGGGGTGCGCGGCAACGTCGATCGGCGGGAAGCGGTGTTCGAGCACTTGGTGCGGACCGTCTACGGGCCGGTGCAGTCCTGGGATGACACGCTCAATGCGGACCGTCGCGAAACCCTCGGCCCCCAGAGCATCGTGATCACCTGTCAGCGGTTGCTCGTGACCGAGACGGGAGCGGGGACGCAGCGGGGCGTTGAACTCTCGGCCGTGGGCAACACGTTGGTAGAAGGTGAGCGGTTCACCGCCAAGGCGCAGCGATTGACCTATGTGCAGGCCAAGGATCAACTAGTATTGGACGGAGACGACGGCCTGGCGCAGTTGCAGCAGCAGCAGCGTGCGGGGCAGCGGCCGACGGAGTTCTCAGCGCGGCAGATCAAGTACTGGGTGGGCACGGGGCAGGTCGAGGTGTTTGGCGCGACACAACTGGACTATACGCATGTCGGCGCGCCCGACATGCCAAGTGCTCGTATTCGCTAGGCAGAGTCGCATGAACGTGCTGTGTCCGGTGCTCGTCAGCCGCCGCTTCTGGCCGCAGGTCGGCGGCGCGGAGACCGTCACGGCCGCGTTAGCCTGTGGGCTGCGCGACCTGGGGCTGCGGCCCCAGATTGTGACGGCGAGCCAGGACGCGACTTGGCCGCTGGAGGTCACGTGCCGCGACGTGCCGGTGCACCGCATCTGGTATCCGCGGTTCCGCTGGGGGCGCACACGGTACCTGATCGGTCTATCACGCTTCCTGCGCCAGCGCCAACACGCGATCGACGTCGTGTGCGTTTCGCGCTGGGGCGAGGAAGCGGGCGCGGTGGTCAACGCGCTGGCCGGCTCCGGCGTACCAGTAGTTGTTCGCGCCGAACCGGACGACGCGCTGGTGGTCGATCGCCAGCGGGTGCCCCGCGGACGTGCCGGCCGCAGCCGCGACAGCCGCTGCCTCCAGGCCGCCGCCATCGTGGCCACGACAACGGCGCGGCAGACCGAGGTTCTGGAGCTCGGTGCCGATCCGCGGCGGGTCTTTCTGATTCCCAACGGCGTTCCCGCGCTGGCGGCCCGCTCCGCGGAGCGCAAGGCGGCGGCGCGGCGCGCGCTGGCCGAAGTGAATGATGACCTGCGCGTGCCGCTGGGCCAGCCGGTGGCGCTGTGCCTGGGACGCCTGGACCGCGTCAACCAGTGGGACGTGGCGGTCGCCGCCTGGCAGACGGTCGCCGAGCGCTGGCCGTTTGCACGGCTGTGGATCGTCGGTGACGGGCCGGAACGTGAAAACCTGTACCGGCAGGTCCGCGCGGCCGACCTGCTGGGACGTGTCGTGCTGCCCGGCACGTTCGACGCGCCGGACGACCTGTTGTTCGCCGCGGACGTGTTGGTCGCTCCGACAACGTACCCGAAGGAGTCGGTGGCGGTCGTGGAAGCGGCGGCCGCCGGGATGCCTGTGATACTGACGGCCGAGTCCGGACATGCGGACTTGATCCCGCCGGACCTGTCTGGCGCGCGCGTGCCGGGCGGAGATGCCAGGGCGCTGGCCGCCGCCGTGCTGCAGCACTTCCAGGATCGCGAAGCGGCCGAAGCGGCCGCGCGCACGATTCGCGACCGGGTGCGGGTCACGCGCTCTTGGCGCACCATGGCCGCCGCCCACGCGAAGCTCTTCCGGCACGTCGCAGTGGCCACGGTGAGGCCCGCCCGATGACGGCACGCATCTTGCACATCATACCGACGCTCGACCAGGGTGGAGCGGAGAAGCAACTGACGATGCTGGCTACGCGTCTGCCGCGCGAGCGGTTCGATATCCATGTCTGCGCACTGACGCGCTCCGGGCCGCTCGCCGAGCCACTGGTCGAGGCGGGGTTGCCGCTGCAGACGATCGGCAAGCGGTGGAAGGTCGATCCCGCGGCCTACTTGCGACTGGTCCGGGTCATACGCCGCCTGCGACCGCAGTTGGTGCACACCTGGCTCTTCGCCGCCAACGCCTACGGGCGCCAGGCCGCCCGCCAGGCGCGCGTCCCTCACATCGTGGCTGCCGAACGGTGTGTCGACCGCTGGAAAGTGTGGCATGAACTGGCGCTGGATCGCCACCTGGCCCGCTGCACCGACCGGATCGTGACCAACAGCAGCGGCGTGGTGGATTTCTACGTCCGGCACGGTATTGACCGCGCAAAGTTCGAAGTGATCCCCAACGGGATCGAAGTGCAGCCCGGTGCGCAAGCGCGTGCGCGAGCCGACGTCCTGCAGGAACTCCAACTGCCCGCGGACGCGCGTCTGATCGGCGCCGTGGGACGATTGTGGCCGCAAAAAGGCTACAAGGACCTGATCTGGGCGGCCGAACTGCTGAAGGTCGTACGCTCCGACACGCACTTGCTGATCATCGGCGAGGGCCCGCAGTATGCCCAACTGTTGCGCTGGCGCGACGGGCTGGAGATCGCCGACCGTGTGCATTTTCTCGGCCATCGCCGCGACGTCGCCGCACTTCTGCCGCACCTCAGCTGCTTCTGGCTGGGGAGCGCCTACGAAGGTCAGTCCAATGCGTTGATGGAAGCGATGGCGGCCGGCGTGCCCGTCGTCGCCACCGACATTCCGGGCAACCGCGATCTGGTCGTGCCCGATGAGACCGGGCTGTTGTTTCGCGTGGGCGACCGGGCCACGCTCGCCCGGGTGACGCATCGTCTGCTGGACGATCCAGTCCTCGCACAGCGTCTGGGGCAGGCGGCCCAACGACGCATGCGGGAGTACTTCGGCGTGGGGCAGATGGTCGATCGCCACGCGGCACTCTACGACCGGCTCCTCGCGTCACGTTGATTGTTGTCAGGAGGGATTGCGCGGCGAAGCGAAACACATGCCCTCCGCCGGAGGACCGCGATTGCCGGGCGCGCCGGGGCAGCACTACAATGCCGGCACGAAGGTAGTTTCCACCGATCGAATCTATCGCCAAGGGGGGGACTCATGCAGACGAGCCGGTTGTTTGCGGTGGCGTACCTGTTGCTGACGTTCGTGGATATGGCGCGTGCCGGCGAGCCGCCGGAGGGATTTGTAGCCCTCTTCAACGGCCGGGATCTCTCGGGCTGGGAACAGATGAACGGCAGCAAGTTCATCGCGCATGAGGGCGTGATTAAGCACGGTCAAGGCATGGGCTGGCTGCGCACGACCGAACAGTACGACAACTTCGTCCTGCGGCTCGAAATCCGCTGGCTCAAGGATCGGCAGGACAGCGGTGTCTTCCTGCGTGCGGGCCTTGAAGGCAGCAACTGGCCGGACCAGAAGTATGAAGTGCAGTGCGAAAACAGCGAGAGGATTGTCCAGATTTTCGGCACCAACTGTCAACGCGACCCGCAACAGGCACAGGGACTCCTCAAACCGACCGGGCAATGGAACACCCTCGAGATCGCGTGCCACGGCACGCGCTGTGTGGTGAAGCTCAACGGTGAAGTGGCCAGTGCCGCCGATGATCTCGTACCACGAACCGGCTACCTCGGCCTGCAGGGCGAAAACGGCGAGATCGAGTTTCGCCACATCTTCCTCAAGCGGCTGGAGCGTGCGACCGGCGATTAGTGCCTCGTGCAGGCTTAATCTTGAGGTCGGGTGGCTGGGGTCGAGCCGGAGCTCGCCCCCAGTTGTTCGCGGCGGCGAGCTCACGTCGATCGTCCCGAGCCACCCCAGTATCTAGCGTTGACAAAGCACCAGGCGATGGAGGGCAATTGCCCACCGCCACGCCGGCATGCCTCCCCCACCGACCCTGTGTCGGCGGCTCAGTGGACTGGTGAGCTAAAGCAAGGCATGAAATGTCGCAACAACCCCCCGCCGACCCCGCGTCGGCGGCTCACTGGACTGGTGAGCTACAAGCACGTGCGGACTGTGGCAACACTCCCCGCCGACCCCGCGTCGGCGGTTCACTGGACTGGTGAGCTACAAGCACGTG
>JALOQX010000366.1 GCA_025459265.1 Pirellulaceae bacterium
TGTCCGGACTGCGGCGGCAGACTGCAGGTGATCCCCTGCATCAAAGGCGTCTGCGTGGGTGACGTGCTGGGTGACGTGCCCAAGGAAACGCACGGCTGGAGGCCGGCATTTTCGCAGTCAGGCCCGGGAGGCGACCCTCAGACGGCGGCCTCAGGTGCGTTTTGGACAAGATCTCGGCCGCCAGCGGATAGTCCAATTCGCCCAGCCAAGACAGCAAAACTTGCCTGAATCAAGCATCATGTGGTTTATTCGCCCTATCCACTCGGGCCATGATGTGAATTCAAGGGGAGACTGTTGGTGCGCCGCCTGGCTCAATCCGCCCTGCTGTTGACAACTGTCTGCTGGCTTCCTGTTGCAACGTCCGCTGCGGCGGATCCCTTTGATGAATCCGGTGGCGCTCTGGCGCCGGTACAAGCGCTGGCAAAAGGCGGCTCGGACGCGACGGGCCAGTACACGCACCCCGCCGACTACTGGAAGCCGGCCCGTGACCACACCGCCGATTGCCCGGGCGGCAGTGGGGATGGTGGCGGGGGGAGCGGCGGCGCGGCCGCGCAGGGCAATCGTCCCCCCTGCTGGGTGTGGGGTGAGGTCTCGGGCATGGCGGCCGACGGCCCCAACCGCACCATCTGGGCGGTGTGGGGCGACCGCGACCAGGCCAACGGAGGCGCGGGACGGCCAAGGAACTACGTCATCGAGACGGACGCCAGCGGGAACATCATCAAGAACTGGTCGCGGTGGGACACGCTCTTCCACTCGCCCCACCAGGTCTACATCAGCCCCTACGACCCCGAGCGCGCGATCTACATCGTGGAGCGCGGGGGCACGCAGCCCGGCGGCCGCGTCGTGCACGAGGCAATCTACAAGTTCAGCAACGACGGCGAGACGCTGATCTGGGCCCTCCAGGATCCGGCTCCCAAGATGAGCACGCAGGAGCAGCGGGCGATGACGACGCTCCGGCCGACCGACTTCGGCGACCCCTCGGTGATGACGTTTTTGCCGGACGGTCGGCATTTCCTCCTGGCCGACGGCTACATGAACGGCCGCGTCCAGACGTGGACCGTGGACGGCGAGTGGGTGCGCGAGTTCGGCGAGATCGACCGGACCCCGGAGGTCGGCGGCGCTCCCGGCGCGTTCGATCTCATGCACGGCATCGCGGTGGACCGCGCGGGCCGGATCTACGTGGGCGACCGCAGGAACGCCCGCATCCAGGTCTTCACGCCCGCAGGCCAGTTCATCGAGGAGTGGCCGGACGTGATCGATCCGGTTGGCATCTACATCACCGGGAACGACGACGTCTGGGTCGTCTCGGCGGCGCTGAACCGCCTGCTCAAGTACAACACGCAGGGCCACCTCCTGTACCACTGGGGCACGCATGGCCGGACCGCCGAAGGCTTCCCCGGCGGCTTCGCGCGTCCCCACCAGGTGGACGTGGATTCCGAGGGCAACGTCTACGTGGCGAGCTGGGACTGGCCGGGCATGGGCCACCGCTTCACGCCGAAGCCGGGCGCGGATCCGTCGAAGCTGATCGGCCCGAAGCTCGGGTCGGGGACGACCCACTGATCGGCCGGCCCGATCGAAAGTCGGACGGAGAAACGAGGCCCGCGGCGTTTGCGTCGCGGGCCTCGTCGCAACTTGCCTGTATCAAGCGTTATGTGGTTTATTCGCCTTATCCACTCGGGCCATTGTGTGAATTCTAAGGGGAGACTGTTTGTGCGCCGCCTCGCTCAATCCGTCCTGCTGTTGACCGCTGTCTACTGGGTTCCTGTTGCAACATCCGCTGCGGTGGACCCCTTCGATGAATCCGGTGGCGCTCTGGCGCCGCCCGTGAGCTATGTGGTCGGCGCGCAGCCCTACGCAGTGGCGCTGGCTGATATCGATGGCGACTCCCTGCCGGACGCCGCGGTCGGCAATGAAGGCAGCGATGAGGTTGCCGTGTTGCGAGGCACGCCCGGTGGCGGATTTGGCGCCGCGACGTTCTATCCGGCCGGTGATGGTGCACAAGGCGTCGCGCTTGGCGATCTCGATGGCGATGGCAAGCGCGACCTCGTCGCGGTCAATCTCTGGGACAGCACGGTTTCCATTCGCCTGGGTGGTGGCGACGGAACGTTTGGAAGCTTGCAGACGCGAGCGGTGGGAATGAACCCGCATGCGCTGGTCGTTACCGATCTGGACGGAGATGGCGATCACGATATCGCAACAGCCAATGGCAGTGGCGGCATATCCGTGCTGATCAACCTGGGCGGGGCACAGTTCGCGGCGAAAGTCGACTATCTGGCTGGCATCAATCCACGCGATATAACCGCCGCCGACTTCAACAAGGACGGCAAGGTCGACCTCGCGGTCACCAATGAGGGCGGGGCGAGTGTTTCCGTTCTCCTCGGGCATGGAAACGGCACCTATCAGGCCGCGACACACTTCGCGGTCGGTCCGCAACCGCAGTCCATCGCGGCCGGCGACCTGAACGGCGACGGCTCGCTCGATCTCGTGGTTCCAAGCGCTGGCGCAAATTCGATAGCCCTGTTGATCGGCAATGGCAAAGGCAGCTTCTCCCGCGGGACGGACGTACCCACTTCGGGAGTCCCTACATCGTCACGGCCGATCGATCTGGATCAGGATGGCCACCTCGATCTCCTGGTCTGCGCTGGATTCGACCAGGTCCAGGTGTACCGCGGTAACGGCACCGCGCAATTTTCAGTGCGGAGTATTTTTGCCGCGGTCGCTGGCGCCCGCGCGCCGGTGACGGCCGATCTGAACGGCGACAATCGGCCTGACGTCGTGGCGGTCGGCGTGCAGGCCGGTGCGATGGCGGTGCTGCTCAACACCTCTTCGCAACCATTGCAGATTGCCCGATCCAGCGCCGCTCATGCCGGCACGTCCTATGAGCTTCGCAAGTCGGAGCTCTGGTTCAACCGGCAGACCAGCAATCAGTATCCGGCCGTTTACCCATTTTCCCACGTGGGCTATGCCGACATCGACAAGGATGGCGACACCGACTTGCTGCAGACCTTCTCCGACAACGACAGGCTGTTTCCCGTGAAGGTGCTGCGCAACACCGGCCAGGGGCAATTTGCCGATGTCACGGCGGCGGTGATCACTGGCCCGCAGCTCGGGACTACAACGACGCGCAAGGTCATCAGCGGCGATTACAACCTTGATGGGTGGGCCGACTTCTTCGTGCTCGGTCATGGTGTCGATGCACCGCCTTTCCCCGGCGAACCACCGCGGCTCTTTCTTTCCAACGGTGCCGGGAAACTGGCGGATGTCGAGAACGCCCTGTTCCTGACGGGTTTCAATCACGCCGGAGCATCTGCCGATATCGACGGAAACGGGTCGATCGACATTCTCGTTGGCCGTACCGGCGCGCCCTTCCTGCTGCTGAACAACGGCCAGGCTCAGTTCACGCTGGACACCGTGCGTCTGCCGCCGGACATTTCATTCATCAGTTCGGAATTTGCGGACATCGATCAGGACGGCTACATCGACCTGCTGGTCGACGGTTACGAACCGGACGGCGTTCCCACGCGGATTTACTGGGGCCGCTCCAATGGCTTGTACCGGGCTGCCTCGAGTTTCACGATTCCCCCTGTGCCACACTGGGGTGTCATCCTCGACTTCGCCATCGAAGATATCGACGGCGATGGCCGGCGCGATGTCATCGTGAATCGCACCGGCAGTACCGACATTTACGAGGGGCGGTACCTCCAGATCCTCAGGAATTCAGCGGACAGGACGTTCGTGGACGAGACGGCGACACGGATCATCTTGAACCAGGATCTCCGACCTTTCGATTTTCTGCGCGCCCAGGATTTCGATGCGGACGGCGACGTCGACCTGTTCGTGGATGATCGCAACGACGTCGCCTCGGGTGAATATGCCTGGGCCAACGACGGCGCAGGGGTTTTCAGCCCCTACGGCGGCACCGTGACGCCGCGCGTCAACACGGCCGAGGTCGAGCCCGGTCACAGCGGTGCTTTTTTCAATCCGGTCCGCAACGGTGAAGGCAACTACGTCGAGGTGCTGGATGATGATTCCGCGCTGGTCTACACCTTCACCTATCGTCCGGACGGATCCGGACCCGCCTGGTTCATCGGGCTTGGCGACATTGCCGGCGACACGATCGAGATCTACGATCTGCTGCGGCCAACCGGCACGGAATTTGGCAGCGGGTTCGATGGTGACGAAATCGACTTCGATGCGATTGGCCGCATGTCGATGCGCTTTCCGGACTGCGGGGCCTCGGGGAACGGCGGAAGCGTCGTCTATTCAGGAGAGCCCGCGCTCGGCTACGAGGAGTTGCGGTCGCGCGCCAAACGGCTGAGCCACATCACCGGCTGCGGTGGTCAACCAGCTTCCGCCAATGCGGGGCTATCAGGCTCTTACTACGATCCCGCGCGCAACGGGGAGGGCCTTGTTGTTGAATGGCTGACCTCGGGAGAAGTGCTGGTCGTGTTCTTCACCTATGATCCGGAAGGCGACCAGTTCTGGATGCTCGGCATCGATGCGCCAACCGGGAAAGGCGTCACGATGGAGGCCCTGTATCCGGCAACCTCAACCAGCTGGGGCAGCGCCTTCGATGCCGAGGAGGTGGAACTCGAAACCTGGGGCACATTCAAGCTGACCTGGACCAGTTGCGACGCGCTCACATTCGAGTATGTATCGGCCCTGCCCGGCTTTGGCAGCGCGGTGCGGAACTACACCCGGCTGACCAGGCTCGCAGGCACCAGCTGCCCGGTATTTCCCTAGTGATAGCGAGCTGCTCAGCGCTGCCCCGGGTGCAGGAGGTCAGGCGTCCAGATCGCTGTCCCGCGCCAAAGCTTTCTGATAGCCCGGACGCGCCAGGCAACGCTCGGCGTATTCTGCCAGCGCCCTGCTTTCCGGCAGCACGCCGAAGAGCGTCATGAAGTAGACCGAGGAGCCGACCAGCACGTCGGCGGCCGTGAACTGCGCGCCGAGCAGCCAGGGGCCGTCGGCCAGGCCCTTCTCGAGCACCTCGATCATCGTAGGGAAATTGCCCCAGCCGCAGGTCGCCCGGCTGACCTGCCAGTTGTTGAACTTCTCCGCCATGGCCGGCTCGATCACGCCGGGCGTATAGGTCATCCAGTACAG
>JALOQX010000367.1 GCA_025459265.1 Pirellulaceae bacterium
GGAACTGCCGCGTCAGGTGATTGAAGCGGGCAAGCGGACTCTGACCCTGGAGTTCCGCCAGGGGCACGGGATTCGTGCTGGTTCGCCCGTCCGGTATCGGGGCGTCCAGGTGGGCGAGGTCGTGGACGTGGGATTGTCGGCCAGCGGTTCCGACGTCCTGGTGCGAGTGGAACTCGCGCAGGGAGCAGCCGGGCTGGCCCGGGCCGGGAGCCAGTTCTGGATCGAACGCCCACAGTTGGGCGTCCTGGCGGTGCGCAGTCTGGACACGATGGTCACCGGTCCGTATCTGGCTGTGAGTCCGGGTTCGGCCGACGCGTCGCCCGTGGATCGTCTGGTGGGTCTTGAAGCACCGCCGGCTGAGTCCGATGTCGTGGGCGGCATGGAGATCTCGCTGGAAAGTGATGCGCGGCACGGGCTGCAGGCAGGTTCCCCCGTGGTCTATCGGGGCATTGCCATCGGACGCGTGATGCACGTGGGGCTGGCCAGTGATGCGGCCAGCGTCGAGACCCGGGTCTATATCGAGCCGGAATACCGGCAGGTCGTGCGCGGCAACTCGAAGTTCTGGCCGGTCAGTGGCGTGGACGTGCGGCTGGGTTGGACCGGCATGAAACTGGATGCCGATTCCCTGGCGTCGATCGCCGCCGGTGGGGTGGCCATGGCAACACCCGACGAGGCGGGGCGGCCCGTGGCGGCGGGGCACCGCTTCCCGCTGGAGCCGCGCGGGGACGATCAGTGGATGGAATGGCGCCCGCGTCTGCCCGTCGGCGCTCGCGTGTGGCCGGACGGCGAGCCACTGGCGGTGGGAGTGCGCGGCACGTTCACGTGGAAGCACCGGCGTTGGGGTGTGACGCGCTCCCGGCAACAGGCCACCTGGGTGCACGTCCTGCCTGGCCAGCGTCTGCTGTGCGCGTTGACGTTGAGCGAGCCGGATCCGTTGCCGCCTGAGTTGACGCTCGAGCTCGAAGGCCAGACGATTCCGCTGACCGCGGAGAACCTGCAGTGGCAGGGATCGCTGGCCGTGATCCGCTCGGTGCCCTTACCGCAAGGTGTCGTCGTGCGGGAAGCGGGCGAGTTGCGGGCACCAGATCAGCCGGAAGACTGCATCGTGGTGGCGGGAACCGACAGCTTGCCGATTGCGGCGGCCCGGCTGCAGGACGGTACGTGGTGGGCCGTCGACACATCGCTGCCGCTGAGCGCTGATTGGCATGGAGCGTGTGCCGTCGCGCGGGCCGACGGAGCCCCCATCGGACTCGTCATCTGGCACGAAGACGCCGCCTGGATTGCGCCCTGGCGACCATGACCGAGCGTCAGGTCGCTGCACGTGCTGCATCCCGACGAACACACGCCTGCACGGCTGCCGGTACCAGGGGTCTCACAGGGCCCACGGGCTACGTCCGGGAGGCAGAGCGAGCATCTGGTTGGCCTCGTCGTCGCCCACAAAGCGCTCCTTGTCCGGGTCGAACTTCAGTGGGCGGCCGAGCTGGATGGCGATGTGGCCCAGGTGGCCCAACGACGCGGTACGGTGGCCGACCTCGGCATCGGCCAGTGTCTGTCCTCGCGACTTCACCGCATCCAGGAAATCACGCTTCTCGTGCTTCAGCGGGAAGTGCAGTTCGTCGCGGCCGATCTTCGCGTCCAGGAGCGACAGCGGCTCGGCCTGCAACGGGTCCGCACCGCCAAAGTTGGCCTGGACCCAGCCTTCGTCACCCTCGAAACGCGTGTACGGAGCATTCGTGTTGCAGATCAACTGGACGCCATTGGCATACGTGCACGTGAATTCGAACTCGTAGCACGCATCCCACAGACTGCCCGGCGGCGGGAACTTGCCGTGCCCTTCCACGGCCACGGGCCCCGTGCGGTCCGTGTCGTTGCCCCACTGGGCGATGTCGTTCAGGTGAGTCGTCCAGTTGAGGATCATGCCGTCGCAGTAGTCGCGGATGTTCATCCAGCCCGGCCGCTCATAGCTCTTGATCTGATGGACCCGATCCTGCGTGTAGGGTTTCTCCGGTGCTGGCCCTTGCCAGAGATCATAGTCCAACTCCTCGGGCACCGGCATGTCCACGTGTGGCGGCGACGGTTCCGTGCGGCCGACACCGTAGGGCACACTCGTGCGAATCGTGTGCAGCTTCCCGATCCGGCCATTACGTACCAGTTCCACGGCTCGATGAAACTGCGGCAGCGAACGGAACTCGCTGTCGGTACGGAACACGCGTTGGTGTTGCGTGACCAGATCGCTCAATAAACGACCCTCGGCGATGCTGCGCGTCAACGGCTTCTCGCAGCAGACATCTTTTCCCGCCTTCACGGCCATGACGGACATGGGAACATGCCAGTGGTCCGGCGTCGAGATCATCACGGCGTCGATATCCCGTCGGCCGAGCACCGCGCGGAAGTCCGCATAGCGAGGGCAATCCGGGATCTTCGGGCAGCGGTTCTTCTGCTCACCGTAGTACGACGCCGTGCGCTCTTCAGATACCTCCAGACGCCATCGGTCGACGTCGCAGAGAGCCACGATTGCGCAATCATCCTGGCTCATGAAGTACGGCAGATTGTAGGCCAGCACCTGGCGGCCCACACCGATCAGGCCGACCGTGATCCGTTCGCTGGGCGCCACACTGCCGCCCCGTCCTAACGCTGACGCCGGGATCACGTACGGGACGGCGATCGCGCCGGCCGCGGCGCTCATCGCGCGCGCAAGGAACCGGCGACGCGAGGTTCTCTTGTTCTTGTTTCGCAGCACGGTCAGTCTCCTGATAGTCAAAGACGCCCGGCCTGAATGACCGGATTCCATTATGCCACGATCCGCGAGGCGCTGGGAAGCACCAGGCACGGCGGAGAAACACCCAGCACGAAATGCCCAAGCACAAAGGAATGAGTCAAGAGCCCCGTCCGATTGCTGCGATACGCATAATCGCCACAAGTGGCCCGATAGCGCAGAGTTGATCAGGCGTGGCGAACGGCCGGCGCCGACGGGGCGTCCGGCCGCCGCAAGGTACGCTTCCTCAAGGGGCTCGACGATTCCCGCCGAGCGCGACGGCAAGCAACTGGCACCGTGCTAAGAACGGCCGAGGTGCGCACATGGTTGGCTGGATATCTGGGTGGGCTCTTGAATGACCCGACGCAGTACTCCGACAATGTGAATCGGACCCTCTGGAAAGTACATTGCCTGCTTGGCCCAGGGCGGTTTATCTCCGAGACCATTCTGGACTGCTGCACGCTCGTCGGGCTCACGGCGGAAGTGAGCGAGGAGCAGCACCAGATGGAGTGTGAGGCACGTGAACGAGCCGCATGGGACGCCGATCTGCAACAGCTGCGGCAACGCGTGATGCAACGGCTCGAGCAGCGGCAAGCTGGCAGGCCGCAGGGACAGCAGGAGCTGATGAGCATGCGACTAACGGACCCGGAGCGGTCCACACCGGAGGATCGCCAATCGGGGCGAGCAGGAACTGGCTGATGCGTGGCGCCGCAATCGTGTTGCTTGTGGCCGCGATCGCGCCGCAGGCGGCGAACGCGGACAGGCTGGACCGTCGCACCTGATGTTGCCGAATAGCGCGACCATCGCCGTGGGCCGCAATGCCTGGGAGACGACCGACTTCGCTGTCGGCGATGACAGTGGTTGGAGTGTCATTATCGAGAGCTTTGGCAATCTCAAGACTCCGAGCGATCTGTATCTCAATCCACAACAATGGGGGTTCGTGCTGGACCACGAGTCTTTGCCTGAGGGGATTGAACTGGGATTTGACCAGTTGGAGACGGTCCCCGAGCCGTCTGGTCTGGCACTCTTCTCGGCAGCCGTGCTAGGAGCTGTCCTGTTCGTGCGGGGCCGCCGCACAAGTGCGGGCCGGCCAAACGGCTGGCCAGAGCGCAGGAAACCAGCGCACGAAACCAGAGTGTCTGGACCGCGGGGACCTCTGTCTGCGGTGTGGCCACGGCTCTTGTCCTCACGCGGAGCGTGAGGACTACTTTGGAGCGAGGGGATCATCAGTCTCGGCGCGCATCGCTCACCGGAAACGACGTAACAACTTCGCGCACCACTTGCTCCGGTCCTTCGGACCCCTGTTCGTCCGAGGCCGAGACAAACGGCTCGCGCACGAACGAGTATTCGATCTCGCGGTAGATCGGATCCATCTGCTTCTCGTTGGGAAGACCCTGCTGCGCCGCGAGATTGGCTGCGGCCTCCGCCAGAAACGCCTCGACGCGCTTCCGGTAATAGAACCGTACTAGCTCGTAATAGTCCCGGTGGGCATAGTCGAGGATCCGGCCGGCCCAGATCGTGAGGATGTCGCGAATCCGCTCATCCATGTCCGCCGGAGCGTGAGGCAGGGCTTTCGCCTTGGCAATAAGGGGAGCCAAACAGAACTCGTGGCTGCTCGACAGCAGCCTCTCCTGGCTCGTCAGGATGCTCCTCAGGACGTCCGCTTCGCGACGGAAGTCTTCGGGATCGCCGGACCGATACGCGTCGACCAGACGCGCGGTCTGCAGGTTGAAGCGGTCGCTCAGAAACTGTCTCGTCATGTCGATCACGTCCCGCTCCCACAATGCGCGATGGCCGACGCGGTTGGATTCCGCGAGTGCGAACTCCAGTGCCGCTTGCAGACGGGGGAGGAACTGCCGCGCCTGATCGACGCCGTACGGCGGCTGACCAGCGGTCCGTTCCGCGGTGATGCGCAGCATGTATAACGGGCACAGGACGCCCGGCGCACCGTAGACGCTGCCGGTCAGTTCGCGCAGACAGCGGACCATCCCCGGTGCCGCGGCAGTCCCATAGCGGCGCTCGGCATAGTCCTCCAGGAACGCGGACAATTCGACCGACGTGGGGTCCCAGGCCAGGCGACTCAACAGATCGAACGCGAGCGGGTTGTGGTGGATCGCTTCGGGCTGGATGCAGAGACCACGGCACATGGCCGCGCGAGGGTCGGTCGCCGCCGCGCGTGCCCGCTGCACCATGTCCGCCAGATCGCCGTGCAGCATGGTCGTGCCGCCGTACGCGTAAAGGAACCCCACGAGCCAGGGTTTGCCGCGATAGTAGTCGTACTGCTGATACATGGGCGGCCGTCGCTCCAGATCGCTCGGCATCTCCCAGACCTGGAAAGCCTCCGCCGGCAG
>JALOQX010000368.1 GCA_025459265.1 Pirellulaceae bacterium
CTGATTGTTGAGCTTGGCGGTTTGACGCCCGGCAGCGAGTATGATGTGTTGGATGTGTCGGGACTGGCGACGCTGGGTGGAATTATGGAGGTTCATTTGGTCAACGGCTTCAGGCCGGGTCCTGCAGACACTTTTTCGTTGCTGCGGGCCAGTGATGTGATCGGGCGATTTGACGATGTGCGGATCTTCGGTGGCACCGCCGACGTGAGCTACGCGGGGGGCTTCGTGCAACTCAGCGACTTCCGCATCGTGCCCGAGCCCTCAACGCTGCTATTGGCGATGATTGGTTTGTCCGGGATGTGCATGTACGTCGCGCGACACAAGCGAGGCATCCTGCGCATCCAATAGCAGTCAGCCCCAGCCGACAGGCCTGACAGCCAGCAAGTGCGAAGGGGAAAGTGTCGGCAGTTGTGCGAAGACCCACTTCGTGCTGGCCGCCATGGCGATCCGCACACCTGGGCCTCGGCAGTCACGGGTTGGGGTGGGAGTGCCTGTGATGGCGCGCACGACATCCAGGAGATCCGGAAGCCGCCTGCGCTTCCCGAGAGCTCGATCGACGTGGGCACGCCACCCGGCGTGGTGATCCCGGAACCCGGTGCGGCCGTCTCCTGGTGCGTGGGACTGCTGGCCTTGTTCGGCGTCGCAACACGCACGCTCCCGCGGAGAGGATAGCAAGGCTTCCGGGCGGCGGCAGAGCCCACGCCGTCGCCCTCGCAGCGCGTGTGCCGGGCGTTACCGCCGCGGCGGTCAAGGGTCGATCGCGAGGACCGACCGCGCCTTTTCGCCACGGGTTGAACCGCTCGGAGCCAGTCCTCGTCCGCGACTCAGGCGGCGCGCCGCGTCCCGTTTGCGCCGGCGGCGGTGTGCGCAAGCTTGCGCGTGATCAGCTGCAGTTCAATCTGTCGTGCATGTAAACGAAGCTCGGACCGTGAGGAAAGATGTCGACCCCATGATAGTTGATGTGTCCAGCCGGTCGGCACCGTTATTTTCGATAGATTCGGCAGAATTTTTGAGCCGGACACGCGATGTTTCTCGCATTGTCCTTAAGTGTGGTTCTTCCGCCGCGCATCTCGGCGATTGCAGGGGGGGCCACACGCGACCTTGGCTCGACGGGAAAACGTACCCATGGCGATGTGCACGAAACGGTCCCTACGCGGTCCCGCCCGGCGGCGGAACACGGCCGAACGCACCCGGCAGCAACAGCGCCATTGGCGACGGCGGCAGACGCTGCTCGAACATCTCGAGGTCCGGGCCGCGCCGGGTTCCGCGCTGGTCGACCTGGCGGTACTGGCTGCTCAGTCGCCGGATTGCCCGCCGCAGCAACCGGTTACCGCAGCCGTCGCCCAAGAACACCCCGCTGACGCGGTGGAGGGGAACCAGCTCCCGCGCGTGCGGTCCGCGGACGATTCGCCGGGCGCTGCCACTCTGCCGGACGACGAGGGAACCCGGCGGCAGCGGGTCGGCGCGCGGGGCGTACGTGAGTATCAATCCGAGCACCCGACCGCCAAGATCGATCCTGAGCGCCGCGGGGAAACAGAGCGAGCCACACGAGTCGGTACGGCTTCCCGACACAGCTGGACGTCGACGATTGACGTGGGGCTGGACGGGGAGCTGCGCGACGAGCTCCGGGAGTTTCTCGCCGGCGTGATGACACCGGGTGTTGAGCACGTCTCCGCCTCGCTCGATCACCGTGAAGGGATCGCCGCGCCATCGGCCCGCGACGGATCCGGGCAGGCGCCCGACCTGCCCAGCGCGCCCGAGCCGGCGTCCGGAGTTGGGGCGGTGCCAGGGCGCGAAGCGACTCGACCGCGTGCGCACCACGTCGACAGCGCGACGGCATCCTTTCCGGCGCTGCCGCGCCGGTATGCGCTCGACGCACCGCCTGCGACCACCGAGTCCCGCGCGCTGCCCGCATCCGGGGCGTTGGACCTGCGATCCCCGTTGGCCGCCGCCACGCCGGCTGCCTTGCTGCCGGCTGACCGCTGGCCCACCCAGGTTGCGCGGCTTGGCTTCGACCAGGGACTCGACGGGTGGGCCATCCACCAACAAGGTGGCTCAGCGCAGGGTCGCGGTAGCGTGACAGCCGGCAGCGCCGTGTTGCACGAGGGCGACTCGTTCCTGGTCACGCTCGAGCAGAACTTCCAGGTGCCGGAGCATCCGGTAACGCTCGTCTTCACCTACGAGGCCGCGTTCGATACCACCGCTGCGGGATTCATCCGGGACGCCTTCGAAGCGGTGCTGCTCGATGCCGAAGGTTATTCCCTGGTCAGCACCTTCCATGCGCAGCGGAGCGCATTCTTCAACCTGACCGAGGAGATGCCGGCAGCGCTGGCTGCGGGTACCAGCCAGCAGGCGGCCGCCCAAGGTCAGCAAGTCACGTTGGACCTGTCGGGCGTGCCGGCCGGCACCCAGACCAGGCTCTTGTTCCGCCTGATCAATAACGACAGCGACACGGACACCACGATCCGCATCCACACGGTGGAAGTGTTCGGCGAATCAAGCCCGCCGCAGCTGACCGCCGGCTTGCTCCATGACACGGCTCCGGAAGGCCTGTTGGGGGAACCTTACCGCACGGACCGGCTGACCAACGACCCCACGGTGATTGGCACGGCCACCGATGATCGGGGCGTGGTCCGCCTGGAAGCCCAGGTGAATGACGGCCCGCAGATCGATATCACCCACGCCTTGAGCGGTGGTGTCTACACGTTCGATCCCGGTCCGCTCTCGCCCGGTGCTCATCGCATCACGATCCGCGCGACGGACGAAGAACAGAACACGAGTTCCGCGGTCGTCGAGTTCCGCGTCAATGCGCCGCCGATTTCCGATGCGGGTGGTCCCCGCACGATCGACGAGGGCAGCACCCTGGCGCTGAGCGGCGCCGCCGCGTCGGACGTCGACGGCCCGTTGTTCGGCTACCTTTGGAACTTCCACGACGGGATGACCTCGACGGACCAGACTGCCTCGTTCCTCTACGCCCAGGACGGTGCTTATGGGGTCAGCCTGCGCGTAACCGACACGGCGGGCAGTGTCGCTATCGACGAGACAACGGTCACGGTACGCAACGTGGCGCCTGCCGTATCGCCCATGTCCGACGTCCAGACTCTGGCGGGATCTTCCGTGCTCCTGCAGACCACGTTCACGGACCCCGGCCGGCGGGACACGCACACCGCCGTGATCAACTGGGGCGACGGGCAGGTGACGCCGGCGGCCGTCGCGTCGGCGCTGGGGCAGGGGAGTGTTTCCGCAGAGCATGTCTACGCGAACGCGGGCGAGTACACCGCGCGTCTGGAAGTGACGGACGAAGCGGGTGACGCGGGCACCGCGCTGACGCGCGTCACGGTTTCCCCCGGCGAAGCGACCGGGTCCCTGTCGGGGTATGTTTATCTGGATGTGAACCACAACGGGATCATGGATGCCCCGGAAATGCCGTTGCCGAACATCCCGGTGCGTCTGGAGGGTTCTCTGACGCGCTCGGTCGTCACCGCGGCGGATGGTTCCTATCGGTTCGGCCAGCTGCCGGCCGGTAGGTACGACATCACAGCCGCGCAGGCACACGCGTTCCTCGACGGCATCGACACGATGGGCGTGCCGGCCCCGGACCAGATTCTGAACGACCGATTCGTGGGAATCCAGCTTCCGGCAGGTGTCGCCGCGCGCGACTACAACTTTGGTGAACGCGGGCTGCGTCCCGAACTGGTCTCCAAAGCCCTTTTGCTGGCCTCGACGCCACCCCGCGAGCAGCTGACGGCGCAGCACGTGAATGGTTCCGGCTGGTGGTCCTGGCAATCCGATGCGGAAGGGATGCTGCATGTGTCGCTTCCCCTGAACGTTAGCGCGCCCGTGATCGAGGTTTATACCGGCGCGATGGTGCCGCTGGCGATCGAACAAGGTCAGGGCGAGTTGTCCGTGCCGGTGGCGGCGGGCCAGGACTACGTCCTGTACGTGGCCGGGACGGCCAACCCGCACAGTTTTCCCGTATCGTGGCGCATCGATCCGCTGCCTTCCCCTGACGACCCGGGTGCCGGAAATTCGCCGCTGTTGACGAATGTCGAGAATCCACGGGACGTAAACGCGGACGGATTCATTACGCCGTTGGACGCATTGCTGGTGATCAACGCGCTGAACCGAGGAGGATCCTTCACGGCCGCGCCGGAGGCGGGACCGTATCTGGACGTCGACGCGAACGCCGTGCTGTCCCCGCGTGACGCGCTGCTGGTGATCAACGAACTGAATCGGCCGGCGGCCGACGCCGAGCAGGGAGAAGGGGAGCCGCCCGCAGGGGAGTCTGACCCCCTGAACCCGGTGTTGGAATGGTCCTGGACCACGTCGTCCGTCCTGCCCGATTCGTTAAACGTCATGATGACGCCGGCGGTCATCGACTTGAATCGAGACAGTGTGCCCGATGTCGTTTTTGGAAGTATGGCGACGTCCGGTGGAAGTGATGTCCAGGCAGGAGTGCTTCGGGCATTGAACGGTCGCGACGGGTCCGAGTTGTTCACCGTGACCGATGATGCCTGGTGGATCAATGCCACCACGAATATCGCCGTCGGTGACATTGATGGGGATGGGCAGCCTGAAATTCTGGCTGCCGATGTGACCGCAGCGCGCCTGATCGCGTTTGAACACGACGGAGCGCCGAAATGGCGTAGTGAGTATATCGAGCCAGTCAATATCGGTGCGATCGCACTGGCCGATCTCGATGCCGACGGGCGTCCCGAGATCCTTGTCGGGCGTCAGGCTCTTGACAACACGGGCAACCTGCTGTGGACCGGCCACGGCGGTCGGGCAAGCCCGGTGAACGGGCCACTCTCCTTGGTGGCGGACGTGGACATAGACGGCCGCCCCGACGTCATTGCCGGAAACACTCTCTACAACGCATCGGGCGACATCCTCTGGCAGGTGGCTGTTCCCGACGGCTCCAATGCGATCGGGAACTTCGACGCTGATCTTTTTCCCGAGATCGTGCTTGTCAGCCGGGGCAACGTCTGGCTGCTCGAACACACCGGTGCCGTGAAATGGGGACCGGTCGCCGTCCCCGGGGGTGGCGCGGGAGGCCCGCCGACAGTGGCCGAT
>JALOQX010000369.1 GCA_025459265.1 Pirellulaceae bacterium
CGCCGCTGTGGGCCGTGCGGGCCGGGTCCACCGCCACCTGGTCGGTCACCTGGCCGCCGTCGTCGAAGACCGACACTTCGATGGGCACCAGCGGGCGGTGGGTGGTCGTATCCCAGTGCGGGAACTGGAGGTGGCGGTAGGTGTCGTACACCGTGTAGTGGCGGGACAGCACGGTGCCGCCCTGTTCGGCGGCGTGCAGCACCACGCGCCCTTGGGCGTCGTACTCCTGGTAGTGGACCAAGGCCACGGCCGTCGGCAGGCCGGCCCCCCGGGTCGGCTTGTTGCTCGAGGCCGAGCCATCGCTGGAGGTGACCCACTTCGTGGACTGGTTGTCGGCCGAACTGGGCAGCGACGACGGATCGGCGTCCGCGACGCTGTAGGCCAGCTGCCCGTGTTCCGGGTGATCGGCGTGGTACGTGACGTACCCGGCGGCGTCTTTCTGCCACCGCAGCCGGCCCCGGGTATCGTAGTACTCTTCCGTGGTCGTCGCCGCGCCGGACCCGTTTTCACCGCTGGGCACCGTGGGCAGCGTGGCCGTCCGTTTCTTGACGGTGTCGCTGTTGTCCCAGAACGTGTAGGCGTAGCTGGTGGCGATCCGCGAGGCGGCCGTGCGGCTGGTCTCGGCCTGCGGATACTGGTACCGGGCCGTCACCAGGTGCTGGCGGTTCGCGTTCGTGCCGCCGTAGTAGTCGGTAGCCAGCAGGTAGGTGAGTGTGCCGGTCCGGCCGCGTTTGAGCAACTCATCGGTCTGATCGCCCGCCGTATTGTAATAGTAGACGTGGATCGGGCCGGCGCTGGTCTGGAGCGTGGCGTTATCGTTCGTGTAGTCCCCGTTATGGGACGGATTGAGGAACTCGTCCACCGTGGAGGAGGTGACGTTGTGGGCCGCGGGGGAGCGATCTTCGGCCAGGCGGTGGAGTTTCTGGCCGGCGGATTCCAGCTTCCAGGAATGACACCAGAACTGGGGGGTCCCGACCGGATCGGTGATGGTGACATGCCGCAGCAGCCGTCCCGCGTCGTTCAGGCCGTGCACGGTGCGGCGGATGCCCGTGCCCTGGCCGTCGCTCACGTCCTCCACCACCAGCCACACGACCTCATTGGGGTCGGGCGTGCCGTGATCCAGCTGCAGGTAGAAGTACTCGTGCTGGACGGTCCCCGTGCCGCTGCCGCAGCTGGCGCAGCCGCCGATCGTTTCGCTGCGGACCAGGTACTTGCCGGCGCCACTGTCGACTTCCGGCACGTCGCTGCCGCCATACTTACTTTGCAGGTTTTCGCCGGAGGGGGCCCAGACCGTCACGCACTTGGGATCCTGCGACGTGCCGGCCCCGGAATTGTCCGTCTTCACGTTCACCGTGTAGTACGTGAACCAGCGTTGGGCGTAGTCGCGGATGCGATAGGCCGCGCTGCCGTTGTTGTTGTCGTCATCCCCCTTGGCCAGCATCTCGGCCGGGTCGTCCACGTCGGCGCGATCGGCGATCAGGCGGGCCACGGCGTCCGGTTCGAAGACGCCTTTGAGCAGCCCCTGGCTGTCATAGCGGTACTGGTACACGCGGACGATCCAGTCGGCGGCCGTGTCCGGGCTGCCGCCGCTGCGCAGGGCGCTGAGCGTGACCTGCACCAGATCCCCGTCGGCACCCACGTCGGCCGAGTGCGTCTGGGAGTCGAAGTACAGGTACTCCGCCTGTCGGATGCGGGTGGACGTATCCGCGCCGGTCCGCACTTCGATTTTCGTCAACCGGTTGTTCGTGTAGGCGCACACCACATTGTAGTCCTGCCCTTCGGCCGTGGTGATCTGCGTCACCTGATGGGACGCGTTGTAGGTGTACAGCGTCCCGTCCTGGCCGCTGGCGCGCCAGGCCAGCGTCGTCGATTCTTTCAGACGGCCCGGGTGATCGCTGGCCAGATCGTGAAAGATATGGACCTCGCCGCTGTGCCAATCGGTCAGCACGAACTGCGCGTTGGTCGTGTCCTGCGCGAGGACCAGCAGGCTATCTTCGGGTGCGGTCATCGCCTGCATGTCCCACCAGCAGAGTCCCGTGGCCGCCTGGGCCGCCAGCTGCGGCAGGATCCCCTCCCCGCCCAGTGACCCGAGCAGGGCAGCGGTCAGCCAACTCGACCCCAGGGCGTGCCGCTGCCAGTCCCGGGCGCCCGCCGGCTGTGTGCCGTGGCGGCCCGCGGCAGTGGCCCCGACAAGGGCTCCCGGCGGAAACGCGGGGGACCGCGTGTTGAACGCGTCCGGGGGCGGTGGCACACTGCTAGAAGTAAAGACCCGTTTGCCTGTGGCGTCCACGATCAGGGCCGTCTGGTTCGTGCCGCCGGCCACCAGCCGGTATTCGGCTAGGTCGCTGAGCCACTTGCCCCCCAGCGCCGCCGAACCGGTCACGCGGCTGCTGTAGGTCCGCACGGCGCGCCAGCCCGGCGCCGGACCCGGCAGTTGGAGGTCGACCGCTTCTTCCAGGACCGCCCCTTCCCGCAAGTACACCGGGTACGCGGTACGGGCGGGCGTGGTCGCCCCGCCTTTAGGCACCGGGATGGGCAGACACAAGTCCGGCACCGCCGGATGTGCTGCGTGCCGCGCGGCAGCAGGTGCTGGGGAATCCGCGCCAGGAATTCCACCCCCTCAAGCCACGTGTTCTTCCGCTCTCCGCGCGCCCGGTAGTCCTTGTTGCGCAAGAGCACCTGGTTGCCCACGATCGTTACCAGACGGCGGTCACTCAGGCGAAGGGTGCCAGAACCGGATCTGGCAACACGTCTGACCGCGTGATGGACGGCATGACGCACGTACTCCGCACCCGCACATATATTGCGACTTTCCGAACCAGCCTCCGACCAGGGCCTCCGGGAACCAGAACGAAAGGAGCCGCGACCAACTCGCCATATGTTGCCCGTTTGGCGCGCCAGAACTGATGCCGTGCCCGACGAGATCGCGCAGAGTGGTGGGTGCTCGTGCCCCCAGGCGTCACCCTCCTTGGCACGCCGAGCACCACGAACTGCGGCCGCCTGTCGCACTCGGCCGGCGAACCGCGACGACAGCTCGATGCCGCGATGTCCGCCTCGGCGCGTGTGCATGCGGTGGGGCACCTGCACGAGCAACGGGGCGAGCACCGGAGGCCGTCAGTCGTGCGCGCGGTCGGTCCGCTGCACTGCGGTTAGCGGTGGCGGCCAGGACCGCGGTGCTGCGACCAAGCGCGCGACGAGTTTCTGCCCGGCCGACATTCGGACGGAGGCAGCCACCGCGGCACCTGGAACTCGCCGCTGGGGCTGGACAGGGGTTCTCTTGCGGGATCGGGCACCGTGACCCCGGAGCGCGCCCGACGTGTGGGTTTCAGGGGCTCCGCGGCGTCGCGGACCGCCGCGCTCGGAGCTCCGTCCACAGCTTGGTCGATGCCTGTCGGGAAGAGGTCCCTGCGCTCCACGGCGGCCAGCAGCTGGAAGTCCCGGCAGATCGTCGAGCGGTGTACGCCGAGCTCACGGGCGATCCGAGCCTGACTGCCGTAGCCTGTCCCATATCCGAGGCACAGCGATTTGACCATCATCAGCCGCTTGAATGCTCGCACCTGCCGCATCTTGTTATACCGTCGGCGTCCGCCGGCGCGGCGGCAGACCTCGTCCCACGTGAGTCGCGTGTTGGAGACCATGTTGTCGGGTACCTCGATTCTCCTCGTGTTCTGTTGCGGGCTTATCGTCATATTCCATGGGAGGTTACAAAAACGGGCGTTCGAGCGGATCCGTCCAGGACTACCTCTCGACTTTCAACTTGATCTGCATCTGCATCGAGGTCACTGCATCTCGAAACGCCTGCTCGACGATCTCGATGTCGCTGCGGGCACAATACACGGCATCGTGCAAACTGATGCAGCCGGTGCACCGAAGCTCGTGCAGGCGGCGCCCAACGCGGTCGATCACGAGGTCCGATTCCACGCGCTGCAAGTGGCGGAGCAGGGCGGCATGATCGTCGCGATTGAACCATCGAATGAACTGGTGCACAGCCGGGAAACTCGCGCGGAAGGCGTCTTCCAGGGGACACGGATACGACCCTCGCTTGCCGAACACGTCGCGCAGCAAACCCTTCTTCACGGCCCCGCGCGGCATGCCGGTCGTGGCCATGAGATGCTCGTAAAGGCGGCCAGCGGTGGCCAATGCACGGTAATGGCCAACCCCCTCCACCGGGCTAAAACCCCGTCGATCGTAAATGGATACGCTGCCCGCCTCGCTGCTCGTCTCTCCCTCCCCGCTGTTCGCCAATCCCACCTCGCCGCTTCCCGCCCGCTCCCCACTGCCGTTACCCCGCGGCCCAATCAGCACCGCCAGCAGCGCCGGTTGACTGTTGACGATGTCCAGGTGCGAGAGTTGCTGTCCTCTCACTCGCAGCGCTGGACGTAGTACCCTGCACATGTTGGTGAGGTCGTTGTGGACTCGGCCAAAGTCATCAACTTTGTACCGGTGTTCGCGCCGGTGGATGCGGTCTACGATCAGACTCTGCACGTCGTAGGGATTGGAGTCGATGGGTATCGCGGCAATGATCTCCCGGGCCTGCTCGCGGTCCACTCTGAGATGCCTTTGCCACCGTTCCCAGACGGTGTGAATCGGCTGCCAGTTCCGCCGACGGTCGGCATCTTCCTCCTGTCGTGCGTTGGCGAGACGCCGCAGCAAATCGGGATTGGTCGGCACGTAGTCGCGCAGCTTCTGGTGCCGGTAGTGTTCAGCGGGCAAGTACAGGAAACACTGACTCCCCGGCATGTACTGGCCTCTGCGCTGGATCTCGCCACTTTCCCGCATGCACTCCAGAACTGGCTGGCACGCCCACCGGCCCAGCACATTCTCCAGGTAACGCTTCTTCAGCCGGGCACCGTCTCGTTCCCCATACGCGATGCGCACCATGATCGCGTGCATGAGGTAATAAGCTGACTGCGTATGCACCAGCAACCGTGGCGGTAGTGTCACTTCCGGGTGGAACGACTCGGGCACGTAAAAGACTGGCCCTGTGCGGGCGCGGGGGCATAGGACGGCTCCGGCGGCCGCCGCGGTTCGGGGATGATCATTGGCAGGTTCCGCGCGGGCAGGCCGTC
>JALOQX010000370.1 GCA_025459265.1 Pirellulaceae bacterium
CTGCGGCGGCCGAGGCCCACACTCCAGTGCGGGTGAAGGACTGCTCAATACCTCCCCCTCCGATGGATATTCCGTACGCGGAAGCATGGTTCTCCAACAGCATCGTACGCCCCTCCCAACCCAGGTCATTTGCGACGATCGCATCAAAGTCTCCATCGCCATCCACATCGGCCACCGCTTGGCCGCCTGTGCTCGTTCCCTGACTCGCGTAATTCGACCCGTATGTCCAGCGCGCGGCTACGAATCGACCTTGGCCGACGTTCACCCAGAGTGTGCCCTCGTTGTAGGAGCCGCTTGGACGGCGCGCGACGAGCGCGTCCAAATCGCCATCGCGGTCGAAATCCGCTACGTCGACGGCCGCGCCCCCCAGGCAGTCTTGGAGGTTTTGGAATGCGTCGGTCCCTGTAAACTGGCCACGGCCGTCATTGAGCCACACCGCATCAAGGTCTGTACCGACCAGAAAGGCGTCCAGACTGCCGTCGCCATTCACGTCGCCCAACGCCACGTTGCGATTTCCAACTGACCCGATTTGCTGCCCGCTATTGGCGAACCGGCCTTGGCCGTCGTTTAGCCAGACTTCGCCCGGCCGATCGAAATCAGCCGTGAATGCATCGAGATCGCCATCGGCATCCAGGTCACCCAGCGCCACGTCCCGGCTGTCCCCCGATCCCAAGCTCTGGCCACTGTCGGTAAAGAGCGCATGTCCATCGTTCAGCCAAACGGAATTGGACTGGCCGTGCGCGTTGGCCACAAAAGCATCCAGGTCGCCATCGGCATCGAGGTCCCCGAGCGAAATACCCATCGTCAGTGCGTTCCCTAAGCGTTGGCTGCTGTCAGTGAAGTAGCCTCGGCCATCGTTGAGGAAGACGCGATTGCCGTGCCCGTAGGTTGCCACAAAGGCGTCCACGTCGCCGTCGCCGTCGAGGTCGTCCAAGGCGACATCCCTGCCGTCAAATGGACCGAGCTGCTGACCGGTATCGATGAAGTGTCCGTTTCCAGATCCGTTGTTCAACCAGACGCTGCTCGGCTCCGGCAGCGCGTTCGCCAAGAAGACGTCGGGATCGCCATCTCCATCCAGGTCCTTCATGGCCACGCCGTAGGTTTCCGGGAAGCCGAAATGCTCGACGGTGCTCTCCGCGAACGTCGCGGTGCCGCCCGCAACGGCGGCGCGGAACTCCCAGCTGAACGGCGCAACCGGTGTGTCGCCGTCGGCGCTGTGGATGGCGCGAGTAGCGGTGATCGCGACGCGCTCGCCCGGGTGGAACGGTCGTGCTGGGGTCAAGCTCGCCGTGGCCCGATCGACGCCAAGCGCGTTAGGCGGGACGACGAACTGGCCGCTCTCGGCCCCGTGGACGAAGAAGGTCTGGTCTGAGACCGTCGCCGGATCGACATCTTCGCCAAAGGTTGCCGAAACTTGCGCGTCCTGCGGCGCCTGACCGTCATTTTGAGCGGGAATGGTGTCGACGACGTGCATGGCGGGCGGACCGCTGACGCCACCCCGGAAGGAAATCCGTCGGTTCATCTCCAAGTCATGATCGCCGCGCCCGCCATCGACATAGTGCAGCACGACACGATCGGGAAAGATCTCCGCCCCCGTCGTCCCGTCGAAGGGGAACTCGTACCAGAAATCAGACGTGCTCCCTGCGGCGGCGCCGAACTGGTAGAAGCTGTGGGGCACGACGCCGGCCGGCATCAGGAGGGTCACCGTGGTGGAGCCGCCGGCGGCGACGTCTTCGACGACACCATCGAAGAAGCCGAGCGGGAACGGGATCGCGTACGGGCTGTTGCCGGGCGAGGGATTCTCGATCGCCCAGACACCGTCGAGTGTCGACCCGGCTGCCGATTTGAGCGTGACGTACTGCTGGTCGCCGGAATTGCGAAGCGTGGCCACGTCCGTTTGGAGACTGTCAAGCGTGCCGTCCCGGTCGGCGTCACCGGAGTATGGGCCGCCGTCCTCCTCGACATCCGCCACGCCGTCGCCATCGCGGTCGGCCTGGACCACAACGGAATTGCTGAACTCCGAAGTGCTGATCTGTCCCGTAGACGTCGCGGCGATGAATTGGCCCGCGGGAGTGCTCCTCGGGAAAGAAAGATAGAAAGGTGCCAGCCCGAGCGCGTCCGTCGTGACCGTGGCTGTGCCCAGCCACGCTTGACCTTCGCCGTGACCAGATGGGTCAGCCGCCGCGCTCGTGTAGAAATCGAGTTCGAAGGTCGTGTTCGCAAGGCTCTTCAGGGTCCCGCGAATGCGGGTCGTGTCGGCATCCGAGAGGGCATACGTGAGGGAAGGAAAATCGGGAGAGGCGTAGAAGTAGTAGTAGGGCGGAGTCTCCGTCACTCCCGCAGGCCAGCGGTCGATCCCCAGGCCGCCATTCGAGTCCATCGAGTTGCCCAGAATCTGATTGCGGGTCACGCTGTCGGTGTAAGCAACCCCCGCGCCGCCGTTGAAGGCGATCGTGTTCGCGGCCAACGGATCGCGTCCACCCACGATGTTGTGAGCGCCTGAGTACAGCTGGATCCCGTGCAATCCGTTCCCGCACGGAGTGGTTCCATCGGCGGCAACGCCGATGTAGTTTCCTTCCAAGACGTTGGAATTGGATCCGCTGAACCAAGCGTACCGCCAGGCCACCTCGATGCCGTTCTCCCGGTTCCCGGAGATCACGTTGCCCGCCCCTGGGGCAGTGCCCCCAATGCGGTTGTGATGCGAACCGAAGAGTGCGATCCCCACACCATTCGGCACAGCGTGTAACCCTTCGGCATCGGTCCCGATGTAGTTTCCCACGATGATATTGTCCCTCGATTCGTACAACAGGATTCCGGCGTTGTGGTTTCCGGAGATGACGTTGCGCGCCTCGGGCGTGGTGCCGCCGATGCGGTTGCCATCGGAGTGGACGATCGCGATTCCTGCCGTGTCATTGCCCAAGACCGAGCCTTGGTGGGGGCCGAGATAGTTGCCCTGGATGATATTCCCCCCGCCGTCTTCCAGGAGGATGCCGTTGCCGCCGGTGATCGAACCAGAGGGGGAAACCTGGAGAAAGTAGTTGATCCGCAATCCGCGCACCACACTGTCCCCGGCGGTGATGTGCAGGCCGGTGTAGCCCGCCTGCTGCCAATAGGGCCCGTTGAGAGAAACGATCGGCGCTCCGGCGTAGCCGGGCTGGGTCGTGCCGTCGATCACCACCGGGTCGGTGATCGTGGGCAGCGGTGCGTCGACAAAGATGGCACGCCCGCGTGGGAGGTCGAAGCTGATCGTGTTCTTGCCCGGCAGCAGGTTGGCCAGCCGGATTGCCTCGCGGAGCGTCGTCGTACGACCGTCCGACACACCGTCATCGATGTCCCAATCCGAGTTGACTACCAGGGGAGGACAGGGATCAACCTGCGTGGTCACCTGAACCGTGTTATTGCTCTGGTTTTGGTCCGCGCCGGGGCTCGTGACGCGGGCACTGTTGGTCGCTGTTCCCACCTGTGTTGGTCTGACGACGATCTTCGCGGTGACGCTCTCTCCGACTCGCAACTCGCCGACGTCGAACGTGACCGTGCCGCCGGAAGATATGTACGGGACAGGGACATCTCGCGACTGGGGTACGTCGCCCCATCCGATGTCCCGCAGCGCGGCCAGATCGAGCGGCGTGGGCCACTCCCGCGTTCCGGCCTCGATCACGGGGTCCATGAGCGCGGGGTCGCCCTGGTCGGTTGTGTCGGTCCGCCAATGGACCAGTTCAGGATCCAGCGGGACCGCGCCTCCGGCATCGTACGCCGCGCGCGCGAAACTCCCTCGGAATGTCCCGCTCAGCGAATCGGAGCGGACCTGCCACGCGGGCGACGTACCGATTCCGAGCACATGACCGAGTTCATGCATGGCCACCGACAGGAAATCGAGTTCGTCCGCATCGAGCCCGTCGAGCGTGTCGCCGAAATGGAACTTCGCGGCCGGGTTGAGATTGAATGCGATCGAGCCGCCCCACGGGCCGAAGTCGCCGGGAGCGGGCCAACTGGCACCGACTTCGCCGCGCGTCCGCACGGCGTTGACGAACTCAGCGGAACCCCACGCCACCGACCCGCCAGGTCCGGCCACGCCGCCTTCGAGCATTCCGGAACCGAATCCCCCGAGGTCGCGGCCGCCGACGAACACGAGCAGTTCGTTCGCGGCAATCTCGAGGTCCTCCACGCCCGCGTCTTGGCCGCTGGCAGGGTCGGTGAAGGTCGCGGTCCAATGGTTCTCGCCAGCCGGCACGATCGCGGCCAAATCGTCGCGCAAGTCCTGCAACACGTAGTCGGCAGCCATTTCGAGCAAGTCCATCTTCTCTTGGCTGTCGAAGAACGGCGGAAAGTACTCCCACGTGTCGGGATTGAAGTAACCCGTGTCGTGGCTGTAGTCGAAGCGGATCCGCAGCGGCTGGTTGTCCGGTGGCGGCAGGGTGCGCGTGCCGGTCACTGAGACTAACTGGACCTCGGCCGGCAGTGTGTCGGAAAGCACGATGCCTTGGGCCGTGTCCGGGCCTTGATTCGTCACTGTGAGTGTGTACGTCAGATCCCCTCCCACGCCGACGGGATCAGACGTTGCGGTCGCCGTCACAGCCAAGTCGGTCTCGCGCGGGAGCGTCATCGGTGCAGGCGAGACGTGCGTCACCAGGGTCAGCGTGTTGTCGCTCAGGTCCAACTCCGTCACAGAGGAGGACACCGTGGCCGTGCTGAGCATCTCGCCCGAATCCGTCAGCAACATCGTGATGGTCACGTCCACGCTCTGGCCGCTGGGAAGCGGGCCGAGATTCCCCACCACGGTGCCGCCGGACTGTTCGAGCGTCGCTCCGGAACTCGCGCTGGCGGAGATGAAATGCACGCCGCGCGGCAACGCGTTGGTGAAGGACACGTCGGCCGCCGTTCCCGGGCTATGGTTGGTGACGGTGTACGAGTATGCCAACCTCTGGCCCACGAAGGCCGGCAGTGGCAGCGCGCTCCCGGTGATGCGCAGCCCGGGTGCGATGGGCGACGCCGGCCCGCCCGGATCGAGGATCTCGCCGTTAGCCGTCAGGTCGTGGTCACCCCGCGCGCCGTCCACGAAGT
>JALOQX010000371.1 GCA_025459265.1 Pirellulaceae bacterium
ACCGGGCAAGGACCCGATGCGCAGGAGCGCATTGCGCAGGCGCTCCGTCACGCGCCCCCAGACAGTCTGGCCACGATACCTCGCCTGCCATGGAGAATGTACCTGTCCTGTGCTCGCGTGCCTGGAGGTGAGTAAGGGGCGTCTGCCGGACCAAGCCCCAGTCCATTTCGACAGCGGATCGTCCAGCGAACCACGCGTGGTGGTGTTTGCAGAAGCTACTGCGGCCGACCCGTGACGAGCAACCGCAGGCAGCGCAGGTCGCTATCCAGCTCAGCGCTCGACGACAACGGCCGAACGCTCCCCTCTCGCCATGTTGCCTAGAGCGCTGCGGCAAATGTACCTGTCCCCTTTGTTCCGTTCACTTGGGCTCTGGCGCGTTGATGGCTTTGCGGAAACCCTGAATCAAACTGGTTTCGCCGACCGAATCCCTGCTCGCCAGAGTCTGATTGATTCGCTTCGCGGTCAGGCCCGGCAATTCGACGCTGGAATCGATTTGCACGTACCCCTCGTTCTCCCGCCGATACATGGTCAGGGATTCTCCATCGTGCCGCCAAACTTCAGGGACCTTCAGTGCAGCAAACAGCGGCATCTTCTTGATTGCCGAGGAAGTGATTTCGACTTCGACCACGAGATCCGGTGGCGGATCGACTTCAAAGTCCAGCTCTCTCTTCCCCAGCAGTTCTGCCGCGTGAGTTACGTAATACGACTCATCCGCCTCGTAGGCCTTGCTCAAGTCAGAACGCTTGACGGTCACGGACGCGACACTGATGATTTCAACGTCCCGCAGCTCGGAGTAGGTCTCGATCATCCGACCGACGAGGCGGCCGATGTTCTCGTGTTCTCGCTGGGGACTCATCATTTCGAGGACTCCGTTGTCATATGTCATACGAGGTATGCTTCCACGCCGCCGTTCCGCAAGCGCGACGTAGGTGTCCCAGGCGACGTTTTCCAAGACCATCCGCGTTTCAGGCGGTTCCACGATATGGCGTTGCACGATGCTCACGCGAGTCTCCTTTTGAGCTAACGGTCTCAATCCATTGTGTAACGATCTCTTGACCGTGGCAAGCCATCCGTGACGACCGGAGCGTAGGAATGGGGACAGGTACATTTAGCGCGGTGGCTGAGGGGATATGCGCAGAGTCGTTCATGACAGCGGGCATGCCGCAGATAACCCGGGGCTGCGTCAACGCGCGCTCCGCTCCCGGCGCTTTGCCCCGGGCTGTGTTAGCAACGTCGCTTCGCGACTGAACGCGATCACACCCAGATGTCGTCGGCGGGTTCACTGACACTCCGGAGTTAACAGTCATGGCTCATAACGGCCAAGCTGAGCGCGCCGCACCACGCACGATCAGCATGAGAGAATGTACCTGTCCTGTGCTCGCGCCGAGCGGCGGGCTAGTCGTGGATCTCTCGGGGCGTGAAGTCCGGGGAAATGCCCAGGACCTGGCGCACCGTGCTGAAATCCAGCATCTGATCCACCGGTCGCGGTTCCAGGGGGTTGAATCGAGAGGCCAGTTCCGCAGGGAGCATCGCCCCCAGCACGGTGGCACCGGCCCAGAAGGGATTGAGTCCGCATCCGGCGCCGGTTTCGGCGTCGTACCACTCATAGAACCCTTCGGGAGCCGCCAGTGCCTGGAAGAGCTGGTCGGCCAGCAGTCGGGCGTCCTGTTCGAAGCCGTAGTCCTGCAATCCGTGGCTGATTTGAATGGTCCAGTGCGGCCACATGCCACCGCACCAGTTCGCGTGCCCGCTCTGAATGCCCAACACCGGCGGCGCACCGTCGGTCGGTTCATACCGCTGGGCGTAGGCCGGTTCGCTGCGCGCGTAACTGGGCACGGGAAACGGCGTGGCGAACTCGGCGCTGTTCCGGAGGTGCTGTTCGACGAGCGCGGTGGCCTGCTGGGGAGTCGCGATACCCGCAGCCAGCGGCAGAAAGGTGGCAGCCGACTTGACGGCGATCCGTTTTCCGTCCCGCACGTCACGATCGAGAAACATCGCCGTGGTGTCGTCCCACAAGATGCTCCGGACGGCCTCGGCTGTACGCCGCGCCCACTCGGTAAAGGCGCGGGCATCATCCACATGCCCCAGCGCTTGCGCAATGTACGCCGCGGCCTGGAGCTCGCGGTACAGGAAGCAGTTCAGGTCTGTTCCTTCACAATACCGCGAGCCCCATGGTCCGATGCGTTCCAATTGCGTATCCGCGCCGCTGTGCGGCGCGCTGCTCCATTCGCACAGGCCGTTTCCGTCCCTATCCCACTGCTCCAGCCAGTGCGTCAGGTACGCGCGGAGCCCACGATAGTCGCCTGGCGTGATCCACTCGACCGACCCCCGCGTCCGGGCAATGATCAATGCAATCTGGAACAGGAATGGCTTACAGTGCTCTTTCCGCTCGTGGGCGTACAAAGCATCGGCCTGTCCATCCAGTTCCTCCGGGGCAGGACGCTTGGGAACCCGCCGCGGGATGAAACCGTTGGCCTGCTGCTTCGACAGGAAAATGCGTAGTCCCTCCACGGCGTATTCCTCACCACCGACATAGGCCAGCAGCAGCGAATCGAAATACAGCTCCCAGTCATAGAGATCGCCGTAACTCGAGTAGTACGCACGTCCCGATTCCTGGTGCCGCTGCAACCCCCGCGTCTCCATGAGCTGTCGAATCCTGGTCACGACCGCTGCAGCGTTGCCGGCTGCCATGGCCGCCGCCGAGCCGGATTCCCAGCCGGCTTGAAGCGTCAGTTCCTGGTTCGCGCCCTCGATCATCACCGACGTCGACGGCAGGAGATTGCCGGTCGCCACGATGCGGCGCGAGTCCCGACAATGGACCGCCAACCGGCTCCCTTCGACAAGATTCCCCGAGAGCGTCGAGTTTTCGACGCGATCCAGTCGGACACCTTCCGTGCAATCGAGGATCTGGTTCCCGCTGAGCGAGACATTCCGCGAATTGACCAGGCGGACTCCAGTGCCAAACTGTCGCAACAGGTTGCCGGTCAGCGACGCGTTCGCGCAGTCCTGTAACAGTACGCCGTCATGCGCTTCGTGTTCGAAACCAGGCAGGTTGTTGCCCATCATGACGATATCCTGGCAATCCCTCAGAACCAAGGCAGAACCATCGGTCCGCGCGTAGCTGTTGCCACTGATCGTGACCTGGCGCGCCCGATGAAGAAAGTGGGTCGTGCCGAGGCCTTTCTCCAGCGCGGGCAAGTTGAATGTCTGATTGTCGCAGATCAGGACGCCGTCGACCCACACCTTATCTCCGCCGGAATTGCGGGGGACGTCGTTCTGAGGCGCGTTCTCTCTACCGTCGTTGGCCACCCGCCGGGCAGGATCCAAGGCCGAGTCGCCGATGGTGACAGGATTGCGGAAATCATTGAAGACGTTGTGACGGATCTCAACATCGTGGATGCCCACGTCCTGCCCGACCAGGGCCTCTGCGGGACGCACGTAGATGCAGCGATCCTGACCGCCCGATGCAAAGTGGTTCTCGGCGATCGTCAACTGTTTCAGATTACCTTCCACATAGAAAAACGCGCCGTCACGGGGCGCCTTGCCGGCCGCCGTGTTGTTGGTGAAGACAATACACTTGCTGTAAAGCGGCGATCCGTAACCGGCGACGATGCCGCCCGGCTTGGGCGGAAGCTTCATGAAGATGCCCGACCACTGTGCAGCGTCGCCGCACGGCAGCCAGAGCGTGTTGATGTAGCAGTGATCGACCACCATGTTGTACACCGGATTGATACCGGGCGAAGGCACCGAGCCATCCATGTGGATGAACTGCGAGCCGATGTAGGTGCAATGGATCAACTCCACCTGCTCCATGAAGTGACCTTCGCTCTTGAAAAACGTGTTCCAGGTCTTGGAGACCTTGTCCGGCGGAGCGCCTTGAGGAGGTGTCGCGTAGACGTTCACGTCGATGAACTTAGCAGGCCCGGCAATACGTTCGCCCTGGTTGATGTAGATGGCATTGAATACATCGCGCATGCCCATGGTGTGGACGTAGACGTTCAGCCAGGGGCCAGTGATTCGGACGCCCACCTGGAAGGGCCGGAAGAAATCGGTGACGACGATGTTGTTCCCGGTCGAGTTGACGGTCACGTTCAGAATCTGCGGATCCAGAGACCAGTTGTCCGGCGGAGCGTCCAGATGGATGGCCGCCTGGTGCGGGTGTGCGTCCCAGTCCGGAACAAACTCGTCCGCATGGTCCGCCGAAGAGATGCTGAGATTCTCAATCGCGCAGCGCGAATGGCGAACGGCGATGGTCGCGGTGGGTGCGCAGCCAGCTTGATGCAGGTGCGTGGCATTGATCCCGTCTCCCGCGATCGTCTGCCGAGGATGGGTCGTCTCGATCGAAGCCAGCCAGCCGTCCGCCGTTCCCTCGAAGTAGTAATGGCCCGCGGGGAAATAGACTTTGATGTCCGGCCCAATGCCGGCCCGGGTCAGGATGGCATGGATTCTCTGAGAGTTTTCCAGCGCGACCACCTTGTCGTAACTGCCCGTGCGCACGAGGGGCTTGTCGACGAACACGCCATCGGAGCACGTCACGTCAATGACACTTCGAGCGGCAGAGGACTGTTGCGGCGCTACAACGACCGCTGCAGCGTTGTCCTGCGCATACAGCCACTGGCCGGCCGACCGCGTGAGCAGCAGGAGGGCGAGCCCAAAGCACCATACCATCGGGCGACCGGGACGCGACATGATGGAACTCCTACAGCATGGGCGCTGACGGGGCGAGGCAAAAGTTCAGGATCAAGTCGCCGGCTATCGATCGATCGCGCCGAAGTACTCGTCCAGCGCAGCGGCCAACCCTTCACCAAACGATTCCCAATGGCGACCGGTGGGCCGCGCATTCAATCCGGCGATCCAGTCGCAATTGAACTCCTGTACCGCGGCGTCGACACCGAACCGCTGCAGGGAGCCGTCCGCGAGCGTGAAGACGGTGGCGGCGCCCGGTGCCGTGCTCCCTTCGGTGAACCACGTGTGCTTGCGCAATAGTGCCTCGAATGCGGCCATGCGCTCGAGATGACCCTGATCCTGAGGCGACGCGGGACGCGCGGGACTC
>JALOQX010000372.1 GCA_025459265.1 Pirellulaceae bacterium
GTTCCAGAAGACGAGCTGCATGTCGACGCATAGGCTGAGGTAGAGACTCAGACCCATGACGTACGCCAGTTCGGGCCAGCAATGGCCCGCAATCTGCCGCCACGGGGCGGGATCACCGGAAACTGCGAGCCATCCTCCGGCCAGTGCAGGCGTTGTTTTCACGCCTGGTGTTATCACTTCGCTCTTCCCCTGCCGCGCCGCAGTGCGCCGCCAACTCGATTCGGGAGTCATCTCATCAAGTTTCCGCCGCGCCGCGCAATGTCGCGACGAGGGTCGCGCGGACCCTGCACAACCCAAGACAAAACCCCGGCCCGGCAGGGAAGTTCTGCCGCAGGCGGATAAGTGCACAGTCGTCCTTCCAGCCCATTTCTGTCCTGCAGCCATGGAACGCTCCCACCGCACCCGCCTCAGGAGGTGAACGCCACGGTTTCCCTGGCTGACGCTTCGGGTTACGATGCACCGACGACGTGACACGGTCCAACTCGGCAGGCAGATGCCTGGGAGGTACGGTCGATGATCCGCCCGAGCCAACGAAGATGCGTGGCAGCCAGCTTGGTGCTCTGGAGCGGTCTGGTGGGCGCCGCAGCCGGCGTGCCGCCCAGGGAATACAACCTCGTGCTCGAGGCCCCCATTACCACGTGGGATGAAGCGGTGCCGCTGGGCAACGGGCTGATGGGTGGCCTGCTGTGGGGCGAAGGCAGCACGCTGCGTTTGTCGCTGGATCGCGGCGACCTGTGGGACGAACGCCCCGCGGTCGAACCGCTGTGGTGGAAGTCGCGCACGTATGCGCGGGCCGCCGAGCGGATCGCGGCGCAGGATTATGCGACCGTCAACCAGTGGTGGGACAGCCCCTACAACGGCGTGACGCCCACGAAACTGCCGGCCGGTCGCCTGGAAGTCACGCTTGCGCCTGGGCAGGGCGTGGAGCGGTTCGAGCTGGACCTGGCCGCCGCCGAAGGGCTCGCGCGCCTGGCGAACCACCAGCAAGTCTCCGTGCTGTTCAGTGCCGCGGCGCCGGTCGCGCTGGTGCGCATTCCGGGCCCCGCCCCGGCCGCGGTCCAGCTGCTTCCGGCCGGCGCCAAACCGCGTGAGGGCACGCCTGACTCCAACAGCCTCGGGGCGGTGAGCCAGCTCGGATATCCGCCCGCGGAGCAGGGCCGCCTGGCGAACGCTCAGTGGTTCGTTCAGGAAGCGGCCGAGCAACTGCGGTATTGCGTGTGCGTCGATGCGCGCCACGGCGACGAGGAAACGGTGCTGGCCATTGCCATCACGTCCACTCGGGACTCACAGGATCCGCTCGGACTGGCTCGGCAACGCTGCGCCGATGCCCTGGCCCGCGGTTACACGGCGATGCGTGCGGCGCATGGGAAGTGGTGGGAGACGTTCTGGAGTCAGTCGTCGGTGTCGTTTCCGCCCGCAGAACTGCCGATTGCGCGGCAGTACTACCTGGTGCGGTCCTTCTACGGAGCCGCGTCCCGCCGTGGCGCGCCCCCGATGCCTTTGCAGGGTGTGTGGACGGCGGATGACGGTGGATTGCCGCCGTGGAAGGGCGACTACCACAACGATCTCAACACGCAGATGACGTACATCGCCTACCAGGCGGCGGGCCACTTCGACGAGGGACTGGCCTATCTCGATTACCTGTGGGATCGGCGGGAGGTGTTTACCGCGTTCGCACGCGATTTCTACGACGCACCCGGGCTGGCGTGTCCCGGCGTCATGTCGCTCGCCGGTCAGCCCCTGGGGGGCTGGGGCCAGTACAGCCTCTCGCCGACGATGAGTGCCTGGAGCGCGCACCTGTTCTATCTGCACTGGCGGTACACGGTCGACGACACATTTCTTCGGACGCGGGCCTATCCGTGGTGCGCGGACGTGGGCAGGTGCATGTTGAGCCTGCTCACAACCGGCACGGATGGCCGCCTGATCCTGCCGCTCTCGTCGTCGCCCGAGATCTTCGACAACAGTCCCCAAGCCTGGCTCGTGCCCAACTCCAACTACGACCTGATGTGCCTCAAGATGCTGTTCCTGTCTCTGCAGGAAATGGCCGAGGCCTGCGGCAAGCCGGAAGAAGCGCAGGCATGGGCCGCGTCCGCCGCACAACTGGGTGACTACCACACCGACGCCAACGGTGTCCTGCTCCTTGACGCAACGGCCGCCCTGACTCAGTCGCACCGGCACCTGTCGAACCTGATTGGCCTGCATCCGTTCAACCTGATCAACTGCGAGCGGGGACCGCTTGACGGGCAGCGCATTGCCGCGTCACTGGCACAATGGGATCAGCTCGGGACGTCGGCCTGGTGCGGGTACAGTTTTTCGTGGATGAGCTGCCTGCAGGCGCGCGTGGGCAACGCGGAGGCGGCCTTGCGGAACCTGGACATCTTCTGCCGCGCTTTTGTCTTGCGCAACGGCTTCCACGCCAATGGCGACCAGACCCGCAGCGGATACTCCAACTTCACGTACCGCCCCTTCACGCTCGAGGGCAATTTCCTCGCCGTTCAGGCCGTGCACGAAATGCTCCTCCAGAGCTGGAGCCCGACCCCGGGTGCAGTCGACAGCGAGATTGTGCGCATTTTTCCCGCCACGCCGGCGCGGTGGGCCGATGTGGCCTTTGCCGACCTGCGCACGGAAGGCGGCCACCGCGTGTCCGCCCGCCGCGAGCAGGGAGTCACGACCTGGCTGCGCATCGTCGCCGGCCGCAGCGGTGTCATTCGCATCCGCAATAACTTCGGAGGTCGCCCCGCCACATGGGACCGTCCCGACGTTGGCCTGCAGGGCGACTGCTACGAAGTCTCCTTGCAGCAGGGCGAGTCGCTCACCGCCACGCTGCCATCTGTTCAGCCCTGACGCAGGTCGCATTGAACGATCGAGAGATCATCTTCCAGGGAACCTGGTCCATGCAGCTGGGCCACGTGACCTAGCACGCACTCGATGGGTGACGCCTGCCCCTGGTGCTGGCCGAGAAATTCGATGAATTCCTCGGGCGTCCAGGTGGAGCCGTCCTGCTGCTGGATCTCGAAGGCTCCGTCGCTGTAAAGATAGAGACGCGCCTGAGGCGGGAGCTGAACCGTGTCGGTGTCAAACGGCATGTCCAACCCGCTACCGATCATCGGCCCCTGAGACTCGAGCGGACTGAGCTGAAGACTGTCGGCGTCCGCACCGCTATAGAGCAGCGCCGGCGGATGCCCGCCCCCACTGTACACCAGCTCGTGCCGGCTGCGGCGATACACGCCATACCAGATCGTGAAGTACTTGCCGTCGTGTTTCTCCATCTGGAAGGTTGCATCCAGACCCTGCAACACCTGGCCGGGATCTCGAAAGTCCACGTTCGGCAGCGCCTGAGAACTCAACACATTCATGGCCGTGACGGACATCAGAGAGGCCCCCACCCCGTGGCCGCTGACATCCAGGAGATACAAAGCAAAGTGCTCATCATCCAGCCAGTGATAGCCGAACGAGTCGCCGCCGAGCTCGGTCGAGGGAACGAACCGCCAGTCCACACGGAGCGGCCCATCGGCGATCGGCGGCGGCAGCAGGGACCGCACATACTTCGCCGCCTGGTCGATCTCGTCCGCCAACTGCTTGCGGCTCTCGGCCAACCGACGATACGCTTCATTGCGCTCCTGCAGTGCCATGTAGCCGCGCGAGTGATACCGAATCCGCGCCAGCAATTCGACCTTGTCCGGCAGCTTCACCAGGTAGTCGTTCGCCCCGATCGCAAACGCCTCTGCTTTAATCACCGGCTCCTCTTTGCTCGACAGCACGATCAGCGGCACCTCGCGGGTTGACCCATTCGTACGCAGGAACTTGACCAGCGTCAGACCATCGATCTCGGGCATCACCAGGTCTTGCAGAATCACGGTCGGCTGCAGTTCGTTAGCGCGACTGATGGCCTGGGTCGGATCCTGGCAGTAGTGGAACGCAATGTCGGGCTCGCTGCCCACCATGCGGCGCACCATCTCGCCGACAATCGGCTGGTCGTCAATCAACGAATCAGGCAACCTGCCGTGGGACGGCTGCCTGCGAAGACGCCGCGGCTATTGTACGAGGAAATGGCCGTCGCCGAGAGGTCGTCCTGCCAGCCACCTGGACCGAGAGGCCCCGGTCACCGTGGGCCGCGGCGACGAGATGACCATCCGCTGCGCCAACCACCCTCCTGAGGGGGACACGACTGGCTTTACGGGGCACGTGGGTCGAAGTACAGTGGGAGCAAGGGTCCATTTCGCGTGATGGATACGGGGCTGGTGCACCCCTGATCCGGTTTCGGGCATGGACGTGGCGTTCCCCAACGTAAGTTCTTGAGGCCGCAGTGGATCGCTCAACGCCGTTCCACATCGATGCCGCTCTGCTCGAGCTCTTCCGCGCTGAAGTTGAGACGCACATGGCGGCGCTTAACGACGGGCTGCTGGTGCTTGAGAAGGATCCCTCGCGCATTGAGTTGTTTGAGGCCCTGATGCGGGCGGCACACTCGATCAAGGGTGCCGCGCGCATCGTCGGCGTGACACCGGCGGTGGAAATCGCGCATGCGATCGAGGATTGCTTCGTCGCCTTGCGGAAAGGGAGCGCCGCCATCTCGGCGGCGACGATGGACGTGCTGTTTCACGGTGTCGACCTGCTGCAGCGGGTGACGCAGATCCCGGACGATGCGACGCAGTTACCCGATCTGGACGCGGCGGAGATAGCGCGCATCACGCAGGCCATCGCGGGCTGTGTCGCGGGCGAGCCCGCCGTGCCTGGCGCGGCGCCGCCACCCGCGTCCGCGCCCAGGACCGACGTTGTCGCGGAAACACTGCCTGACAAATCGATGCGGGCCACGGCTCCTGCGCCGCCGCAGTTGCAGGATTTTGTCATCGAGGCCCGCGAGCATCTGGCTGTGGTCTGCGACCATCTGCTGCACCTCGAGAAGTCGGCCGACAGCGATGCCACCCAGCGCATCCAGCAATTGTTGCGCGCGGTGCACTCGATCAAAGGCGGGGCAGGTTTCTTCGGGTGCCGCGCGGTGGAACGCCTGGCACATCTGGTCGAATCCGTGCTGGAAGGGATCGAGCGCGGCGACGTGGCCCAGGAGTCAGCCACGGTGGACATCCTGTTGGCAGCTATGGATCGTCTGGCCGTGCTGGTGGACGACATCGAGCACAGTGACCAATGGGATGTGACCGATGTCGTCGGGCGATTGGAGGCGTTGCTGGCAGTTCCCGCCGACCTCGGTCCTCCGGCTTCCGACCTTCGGCCTCCGTCTTCCGGCCTCCGGCCTCCGTCTTCCGCCCTCTGCCCTCCGCCCTCCGACCTCCGACCTCCGCCCTCCGACCTCCGCCCTTCGACCTCCGACCTCCGGCCTCCGTCTTCCGACCTCCGCCCTCCGACCTCCGACCTCCGACCTCCGCCTTCCGACCTCCCCCCTCCGCCCTCCGACCTCCGACCTCCGTCTTCCGACCTCCGCGCTCCGGCCTCTGGCCCGGGCGACCGCAGCGGCACACTGCGGATTCCGGTGGGTTTGGTCGATCGCCTGATGACGCTGGCCGGCGAGCTGGTTCTGGTGCGGAATCAGACGCGCCGCTCGATCGAAGCGAGCCAGGTCCTCCCAGGTCCCGTCGTCCAGCGGCTGGACACCGTGACGGCCGAGTTTCAGGAAACGATCCTGCAGACCCGCATGCAGCCGGTATCCAACCTATTCGGCAAGTTCCCCCGGCTGGTGCGCGATCTGGGGCGACAATTGGGCAAACAGATTGAGCTGGAGATGGTCGGCACGGAAGTCGAGTTGGACAAGACCATTCTCGATCTCATCTCGGATCCTCTCACGCATCTCGTGCGCAATTCCTGTGATCACGGCATCGAGTCGCCTGAAGATCGTGTCCGCGCCGGCAAGTCTCCCGCAGGACGCGTGACGTTGACCGCGCGTCACCTCGGCGACCAGATCTGCATCACCATTGCCGACGACGGGCGAGGAATCGATGCCGCAGCGGTCAGGCGGAAGGCCCTCGAAAGCGGTGTGCGGACGGCCGACGAGCTCGCACGACTGGACGAAAAAGACCTGCTCGCACTGATCCTACTGCCAGGCTTTTCGACGGCCTCGACCGTGACCGACCTGTCCGGTCGTGGTGTAGGGATGGATGTCGTCAAGACGAATCTCGCGCAGGTCGGAGGCAGCCTGGAGATCGACTCCGCCCCCGCACGGGGCACGACGTTTACGCTGCGTCTGCCGCTGACGTTAGCCATCATTCCCTGCCTGCTGGTCGAATGCGGCACGCAGCGATATGCCATTCCGCAGAAGGACCTGGAAGAACTGGTGTGTGTCTATCCCGGCCGGTCGCAGCTGCGGATCGAAGCCACCGCCGACCAGGAGGTTGTCCGCCTGCGCGGCCTCCTGTTACCCCTGGTCCGCGCCGAGTTGCTGCTGGCGGCCGGCGCGGCGGAGGACGGAGGACGGAGGGCAGAGGACGGAGGACGGAGGGCAGAGGACGGAGGACGGAGGGCAGAGGACGGAGGACGGAGGGCGAGGCGCCAAGGGGAGGGCGAGGCTCCTGCCGAGCCGTCGAGCGAACATCGAACATCGAACATCAAACATCGAACATCGAAAGGAAGGGAGGGCGAGGCGCGGGAGGGCGAGGCTCCTGCCGAGCCGGTTCTGGTGGCGATTGTCAAGAGCGGTTCGCGGCGTTTCGGGTTGACGGTCGATGCGGTGGTGACAAGCGAAGAGATCGTGGTCAAACCGATGCACTCGAGTCTGCGGCACCTGCCGATCTACTCAGGCGTGACCATCCTGGGTGACGGCAAGGTGGCCCTGATTCTGAATTGTGAGGGGATCGCCCGCCACGCGCGGGTTCGGTTTGGCAGCGACGCGGAGTGCACCCCGCACACGGCGCAGCACGCAGGCACCGAAACGCAGTCGCTCTTGTTATTCCGTCCCGGCCAGCAGGATCGTTGCGCGGTGCCGCTGACGATGATCCGGCGGATCGTCATGCTCCAGCGCAGCCAGTTCGAGCGTGTGGGCGAACGGCTCTATGCGACGATCGACTCGGTGCCCACACGGCTCGTGCCGATGACCGACCTGCTGGATCTGCCTCGGACCGAGCCGCCCGCCGTCTTGTTTGCGTTGCTCCCGAGGCACACCGATCAACCGTTGGGTTTTCTGGTCGACGACATACTCGACACGGTGGAGACCAGCGTGGAGCTGGGCCCGCCGGCCATGGCGGTGCCCGGTGTCGTGGGCTCGGCGTTGATGGACGGACGCATCACGTCGCTGGTGGACCTGAGTCAGCTGGCGTGTCGCGTCGACGCGTCACGTGGCCCGGCAGCGACTCGGGTGCCGGCGCGCGCCGGCGCCAGGATTTTGCTGGTCGAGGACACGCAGTTCTTCCGCGAGCTGGTCAAGGGATATCTGGAAGGGGCCGGCTACCACGTCGTCACGGCGCAGCAGGGTGCGGAGGGGCTCGAGGCGATCCAGCGCCACCAGTTCGACCTGGTCATCTCGGACCTGGAGATGCCGGTGCTGGACGGCTGGGGCCTGGCTGCCGCGGTGCGCCGACTCCCGGAATGCGCGCATCTGCCGCTCTTGGCGCTGACGACGCTCTCGAGTGATGAGGACCGGCGGCGGGCGATCGCCTGCGGCTTCGACGCGTTCCAGGTGAAGCTCGAGCGGGAGGGGTTTCTCGCCTGCGTGGCACGCCTGCTGCGGGGTGAATTGCCGGCGCCGCGTGAGGGAGGATCGGCCGATGACTGAGCCTGCGCATGCCGCCTGCGACCACCGATTGATCTGCTCGTTCTGGCTCGACGCCTATCGATTTGGCGTCGATGCCGCAGCGATCCGCGAGGTGAGCGCCCACACTGCGTGCACGCCCATCCCCCTGGCACCTCCGGCGGTCCGCGGCTACGTCAATCTTCGCGGACACCTGTATCTCGTGCTCGACCTGCCGAGCCTGGTCGGCTTGCCCGCCTCGGACGCGGGCGCCAGTGGCTATCTGATCGTGTTTCAGGCGCGCGTCGGCGAGTCAGTGGCGGTGTTTGTCGACCGGATCGGCGACATGGTGGCCATCGGGGAGGATCGGATCGATCGGCCTAAGGACGGAGCGGCCGGCGGGGGCAATGAGGCCCCAAGTCAGACGTGCATCGACGACCTGGTCGTGGGGATTGCCCGGCTGGATGACGGGCTGTTGACGATTCTCGAGCCGCGTCGGTTCTTGCCAGCGATGGCCCGTGGGATCAATGTGGAAGTTATGGGCAGAAGCAGCTGAGCATCCATGTCCTGGGATTGAAAGCGGGAGAAGCACCGGTGAAGAATCTGCGTTTGAGTGGGAAGATCGCGATCCTGGTCGGGGTCCTCGTGGTGACGGGGCTCTTCGTGGCCATCGTCGGCGTGCGGCAGCTGCGCGGCTTGAACTCCCGCATGCGCGATCTGGTGGAAATCGACGCACGCGCCATCGATCTGGCGTCGACCGTGCGCGTGGAGCTGCTGGCCGCAATCCGCTCGGAAAAGAACGCCGTCCTCACCAGCGACGACACGGAATCGGCCGCCTTCGCGCAGGACGCGCGGGCGGCAGCCGAGCAGGTCAATCAAATCCTGCTCGAGCTGAATCCCCTGGTTCGCGATGAATCGCTGGCTATCGTGCGTCAGGACGTGGAAGAGTTCAGCCGGGACTGGGAGCGATTTCTGGACAACCAGAAGGAAGTCCTGCGGCTGGCCCTGTTGAATACCAATGCGCGCGGCGCGAAGATCCTGCGTGAGGAGATCCGCGGTCGCCTGGAGTCGATTGTGGCGTTTCTGGATCGCGCGGCCAGCGCGAGCGCGTCCGCGGGCACCCCGGGCGATGCGGACGCGGGATTGGGA
>JALOQX010000373.1 GCA_025459265.1 Pirellulaceae bacterium
ATCTTCTGCGACTCGACCAGCGAATTGAACACGTCGATCATCGGAATCCCGGTGTGCACCATCTTGTCCGGCATGCGGCGCATCGCGGGATTGACGGGGGGCGTGCCGAGCGCCGTCATCTTGCCGGTCACTTCTCCCCGCCCATCGCGGGGACGCCCCGAGCCATCCAACACCCGTCCCAGCAGTTCGTCGGAGAAGGGAACCTGCATCGGCCGGTGGAGGAACCGCACGCGGTCGTTGTTCGAGACGCCCTGCGACCCGGCAAATACCTGCAGACTCACCTGCTGCCCTTCGAGTCGAATCACCTGCGCGTACGATTCGCCGTGCGCCGAATGGATCACCGCGAGCTCGTCGTAACCTACTCCCGTGGCATCCACGGTCACGACGTTGCCCGCAATGCGGCGAATGGCGTCGAAATACTTCCTCATGACTCCTGCCCTTTCGTGGCGATGAACCGGTCGATCTCGGCCAGACCCTGCCGGTACTCGTCGCTGTCCGTCGCCGCGTAGTTCCAGTTGCGAAACAGGTCGGTGACCTTGACCAGGCATTGCCGCGCCGCGGTCTTGTCGGGGAAGGCGAAGTCCAGGTTGGTCACCTCAAGCACTTTCTGGAAGACGAACGTCTGCCGTTGGGCCGGGGTCGCCCCGTCCACCTCGTCAAATGCGTTCTGCTGCAGGTAGCAGTTGTCGAAGAAACTCGCCTTCAGCGCCACCGTGAAGTCGTCGATCGATGTGCCTTCTTCGCCGACCACCGTCATCATCTGCTGGACTTCGTTCCCGTGCGTCAACAGGCGCCGCATCCGCACCACGTCGGCGCGGTCGATAATCCCCGCGTACTTGCTCCACGAATCCAGCGGGTCGATGGACGGATAGCGGCGGGCATCGCTCCGCGCGCGCGAGAGGCCGTGGAACGCCCCCACGACTTTCAGCGTCCCCTGCGTCACCGGCTCCTCGAAATTGCCCCCGGCCGGGCTGACCGTGCCGCCAATGGTGAGCGATCCGATCCGACCGTCCCGCAGCTCCAGACAACCGGCCCGCTCGTAAAACGCCGCGATCCGGCTCTCCAGGTAGGCGGGAAACGCCTCCTCACCCGGAATCTCCTCCAGGCGCCCGGACAATTCGCGCATGGCCTGCGCCCAACGCGACGTGGAGTCAGCCAGCAGCAGGACGTTCAGCCCCATCTGGCGGTAATACTCACCCAGCGTGGCAGCGGTGTAGACGGAGGCCTCCCGCGCCGCCACGGGCATCGCCGACGTGTTGGCAATGATGATCGTGCGCTCCATCAGGCTGCGGCCGGTGCGCGGGTCAATCAGCTTGGGGAAGTCGCGCAGCGTTTCGACGATCTCGCCCGCACGCTCCCCGCACGCGGCGACAATCACGATGTCGATCTCCGCATGCCGTGCCGTGATCTGCTGCAGGACCGTCTTGCCGGCCCCGAACGGGCCCGGAATGCAGTACGTGCCACCCCGCACGATGGGGAACATCGAGTCGATGATCCGCACGCGGGTCACGAGCGGTTCGTCCGGCATCAGTCGCCGGCGGGCGACGCTCAACGGCCGTTTGACCGGCCATTTCTGCTGCATGGTGACCGCGCGCCGCTGGCCTTGCGCGTCGACCAGCACCGCGATCTCGTCTGTCACCGTGTAGGTGCCCGCCGGGGCGATCCGCTCGACCGTCCACTGGCCCGCCCAGCCGAAGGGGGTCATGATCTGGTGGCGGAACATGCCCTCGGGAACCGTGCCCAACGTGTCCCCCGCCGCCACGCTATCCCCGACCGCCACCGCCGGCGTGAACTCCCAGGGCTGCGTCTCGGAGATGCCGTGGATGTAGACCCCGGCCTGGAGGAAGAACCCGACCTGCCGCGCGAGCTCCGGCAACGGGTTCTGCAGCCCGTCGTAGATCTGGCCGAGCAGTCCCGGGGCAAGCGCGACCGAGAGCATTTCCTCGCGGAGCTCGACCGGGTCACCGACCCGCAGTCCGCCCGTTTCCTCGAACACCTGCAGGTCCGCCATGCGGCCTCGCACGCGAATCACTTCGCTCAACAACCGCACACCATCAGCGCGTTGGCAGTAGGCGATCGAGTTCTGCACGACTCGACCACTGGTCTCGGCAATCACCAGGTTCCCGTACACCGCCACGATGCGCGCATTGGCGCGGTCATCTTGCTGCTTCGCTGTTGTCGTCACCTTGCAGCCACCTCCGGGGGAGCCGGTTCCTCTTCCACCGACGAACGCCGCCACTGCTCGAGCAGCAGGAGTCGTGCGGCATACACGACCAGTTCATCGGGTGAAAACGAAAACCACGCTTCATGGTCTTGCAGCCACGCCCAACGGGCACGAATCACGGCGCGGAGTCCGGCCAGGGGAGTAGCCGCCGCGGCCCAATCACTCAAGAGCTGGGAGAAATCCGCGTCGTCTTCCGCCAGGTCGGCCGCTACCAGATAGCCGCGTTCTTCCAGGCCCAGCCGCCGCGCACGCGCGGTGGCCAGCGCATTGCGCAGCGCGATCTCAAACCGCACCCAGCGCTCCAGCAGCTCGCTGCCCAGCTCCCGCGCGACCCCCAACGCATGGCGGTAATACGATTCCCACAGCGTGTCGACCTCCAGCCGGCTCCCCGCCAGCTCCGACTCCTCGGCCGGCACCAGGTAAGGCGGCAGCGGCACTTCGTTGCGCGCTTGCTGGACCGTCAACACCGACGGATCCACCTGGCGCAGCTCACCCGCCAAATGCGCCTCCCGCTGCAACAGGTCGTCCGAGAGCAGAAGGGTCCCGACCAGCCGGCCCCACCGGGACTGCTCCCCCACGTGTTCCATTAACTGCGCAAAACCGATCGGCGGGGCCGTTCCCAACTCGCCCAACACCGGCAGTGCAGCAATGAAGTAGTAGCGGTCAGCTCGCATGAACACCCGCCGCGGGCGGCCATTTCGCCCCGTCTCCGGCCTGGAATCGTTCGCTCTCCCTCACCGGGATCGCACAGGTGACACAGATTGTGCGATCCGCGCCGAAGCGGCCTCAGGCATCGCCCGCCGCTCCCGTCGTATCCTTGATCGCCTCCGATAACAACCGCCGCAGTTCGGGGTTGACGATCGCCGACAGCACCTGGACCACCGACGCGGGCGTGATCTCCACCGTGCCGTCTGCCACGTGGTACTCGAAGCCCGCGCCGGACAACGTACCGTGCAGGTCCACCGAGAAGCCGTCCTTCTGCTTCGCCCCCTGATGGAACGTGGCGATCACCCAGTTGGTCAGCTGCTGCCGCATCGGCTCGGCCACGTTGATCGTCAACGTCGCGTTGCCCGTCGCATCCGCTTCCGCATACCGCGTGGTGATGTCGCGAATCAGGTCTTCGAGAAATTTCGGCTTGTCCAGCGTCTTCTCCACGGCCTGAGTCAGCACCTGCGTGACCGCCTGACTCAACGCCTCCCGCAGCCGGGCCACCGTATCGCGGGCCGCCAGCTGCAGGTCTGTCCGAGTTCGCAGCAGGGTTCGTTCGCGCTCCGCGGCCGCCTCAGCCAGCAGCTGCTGCGCCTGCGCTTCCGCCTCCCGCACCACCTGCTCCGCGCGCTCCTGCGCCTCGCGCCGAAGCTGCTCAGCCGCCACACGGCCGGCCTCCACTCCATCCGCTCGCAGGCGATTGACAAACGATTCCAGCGTCTGCGCCATCACTTGGATCCCCTGTTCCTCCGCCCCGCAATTGCCACCCTCGTGACCACCGTGTCAGCCATTTGTGCTTAAGGGCCTAGTGCCAGACACCTTAAGTCTCAAAGACTAGCTTGTGGGGGCGAGGTTGCAAGCCCCCACGAACGGAAAGGGGACATACATCGTGTGGCTATCTTGGCACTACCCCAATCTGGCTATTATCAACCAGTGGCAGTGACCCAGGTGGGGCCTGGAGGGAGCGGGACCTGACGGATGGGAGGTGCGTGATTTCGGGACCGTTCCGGGTGGCTGGGGACGAACGGAGTGAGCCCGCAGCGTGCTGCGTTCCCGGGGGTTCGCTGCGTGCAACTCCCGCCAGGCGAGGATGTGGCCTTCCCGGAATCACGCCTTTGTGTGGGGAGAGGAGACCGAAGGAGCGTGCGGAGGCAGCGAACCGGGAGCCGCGACTTGTCCGGCGGACGGGGATCTTCGATGATAAAGCGTTCCTGCCAGATGAGGTATCGGGAGGCGTCGTTGTGAACATTGCGGTGCTGGGAACAGGGCATGTGGGTGGCGCGTTAGGCTGCCGCTGGGCTGCCGTCGGGCACAGTGTCTTTTTTGGAGCGCGCGATCCGGCGGGTGCGGAAGTGCGGGCGGTGTTGGCGCGGGCGGGCGGTGGAGCGCGGGCCGGCAGTTGTCGAGAGGCGATCGCGGCCTGCGACACGGTCTTGCTGGCCATTCCCTGGGACCAGACGCACGCGGTATTGGAGCGGGCCGAGTCGCTCGACGGCAAGCTGTTGATCGACTGCATCAATCCGCTGACGCCCGACCTGCAGGACCTGACGCTGGGGTACAAGACCTCGGCGGCGGAGCAGATTGCGGCGTGGTTTCCCACGGCGCGGGTGGTCAAGGCGTTCAACACGTTGAGTGCCGCCACGATGGAGAATCCGCGGTATGGCGACCTGGCGGCGCACGTGTTCATCTGTGGCGATGACCCGTCGGCCAAAGAGACGGTGCACCAATTGGCGCGGGAATTGGGTTTCGAGCCGATCGAGTGTGGTCCGCTCAGGCTGGCCCGGCAGCTGGAGCCGCTGGCGATGCTGTACGTCTATCTGGCCGTGTTCCAGGGCTGGGGTGGTGATTGCGCGTTCCGGATGCTGAAGCGTTGACCAGATCGATCGATATCATCACTGAGCGCGATGGTCGGGCGCGGGAGGGGACGTCGCCGGCTGCCTCGGCGGCGGCGCACGGCGCCGCCGTGGTGGAGCTTGAGCGGATCGACAAGTGGTACGGTCGCGTGGCGGCGTTGCGGTCGGTGAGCATGCGGCTGATGCATGGCGTGACCGGGCTGCTTGGACCGAACGGAGCGGGCAAGACGACCCTGATCAAAG
>JALOQX010000112.1 GCA_025459265.1 Pirellulaceae bacterium
AGAAGTATCCTGAGAGCTTCGTGATCGACGAACTGCGGTGCATTTTCTGTGGGATGTGCGAAGAGGAGTTTCCGGTGGATGCGAACGAGCTGACGACATTGTATAACCTGACGGGTCGCAGCCGCGAAGAGATGGTCTTCGACAAGGCGAAGTTGCTGAGTGTCTTCGACGCCACCAAGGACCGCGAGCCGATGCGTTCGGCCCCTGCCGGAGGTCAACCATGATGCGGGTGCCGGAGATCGGGGCCATTCTGGCGCTGGGTCCGCCATCGGGCGCGGCGGCCGAATCCGCACGCGATGGGGGACTGGGGAGCGAGTTCTGGGGCGCGATCCTCCTGGGGATCGTCGCGCTCTGCCTGCTGCTCCCGGCGACGACGCGTCGCCGGCAGTTCGTCGGGACGTTGCTGGGGGTGCTCAGTCTGTTGTTGATCACGACCGACCTGCTGGTGCCGCTCGTCCCGCGATCCGCCGCCGTGGTTTTCTGGGGGCTGGCGGTCGTCACGGTCGTGGCGTCCGTGGCCGCGATTGCCACACCCAAGCCGGTCCATACGGCGCTCTGGTTTGCCTTGTCGTTGCTGGGGACAGCGGGCCTGCTGTTGTTCGACGGGGCCCAGTTTCTGAGCGTGTCGACGGCGGCCGTCTATGCGGGCGCCATCGTCGTCACGTTTCTGTTTGTGTTGATGCTGGCCCAGCCCGAAGGTCACGCGGTGTACGATCGGATCTCCTGGAGCTGGTACAACAAGATGGCGGCCGCCCTGGTGGCGGCGGGCCTGCTGGGTGTGCTGACCGTGGCGCTGCAGGTGGGGCTGGCGCACCAGCGGGACATGACGGTCGAACCGGGGACCGTGGTGGCCCGCGAGGTGTTGGCGGAGGCCCACGTCGCGCGGTTCGGCGCTGAGTTGTATACGCGGCATCTGGTGAGCATCGAAGTGGCGGGCGCGCTGCTGCTGATTGCACTGGTGGGAACCCTGTCCATCATGACCCGCACCGCGGGCGCGGCGGATCAGGTGCCGCGGGGGACGGCGTCATGACCGAACTGAACGAAGCGGCGCTGCTGCACAATTACCTGCTGGTGGGCGGACTCGTGCTGGCCATCGGCGTCGTCGGCCTGCTGGTGCGCCGCAACCTGATCGTGATGTTCCTGTGCGTGGAGATGATCTTGCAGGGGGTGGCCCTGAGCCTGGTGGCGTGGTCGCGCTACTGGGACGACTGGGGGGGCCAGATGCTGGTGCTGTTCGTGATTGCCGTCGCGGCGTGCGAGGCGGCCCTGGCGATGACGCTGATCCTGGCCATCGCCCGCCGCACCGGCTCGCTCGACATGGTGGCGTGGCAGGAGTTGCGGGAAGAGACCGTGGCCCCCTACATCGATCGCGAGGTGCCGGAGGAACGCGGCGCGCCGCGCGCGTGGCCGTCGTTGCCGGCGGCGGGACGCGAGCCGGTGGCGGACGAAGCAGAGAACTTGTATCGCAGTGGCGTATGACATGAACGACTGGATCAGGCTGCTGATGTGGCTGGTGCCCGCGCTGCCGCTGGCGGCGGCGGTGACCGTCGCCGCGCTCGGTCCGCGCGTGCTCCGCGGTGCGAGTCATTGGCCGGTCCTGATCGCGCTCGCCACGTCGTGCCTGGCCAGTCTCCTGCTGCTGGGACACGTCCGGCAGCAGCCGGTCGGGTTTGAGCGCGTGGAGTCGTACTGGACGTGGGCGGCGGTCGGCGCGGCCGGCGCCGCGCCGCAGGACGCCGAGCCGGGAGTGCCGGACGCGTTGCACCCGCGCGGGGACCTGGTCGTGGATATCGCCCTGCGGCTCGATACGCTCACCAGCGTCATGCTGACGATGGTCACGTTCATCTCCTTTCTGGTGGCGGTGTATTCGGTCGGCTACATGCGCGGGGACCGCGGCTACTGGCGGTTCTTTGCCTACATCGCGCTGTTCGTCTTTTCGATGACGATGCTGGTATCGGTGAGCAATTTCGTCCTCCTGTTTGTGTTCTGGGAGGCGGTCGGCGTCTGCAGTTACCTGCTGATCGGCTTCTGGTACCAGAAGCCGGCCGCGGCGGCGGCGGGGAAGAAGGCCTTTCTGGTCAACCGGGTGGGTGATTTCGGCTTCATGCTGGGCGTCTTCCTGATCTGGACGACGTACGGCAGCATGAACTATCACGACGTGCCGCGCCCGGCAGCGACGGCGGTCGTGTTCGACGCGGCCGCGTCGGCGGGCCAGACGGATGCGGCGGCGGTGCAGCCGGGCGTCCTGGGTGCCGAGCGCATTCGCGCGCAGGCCTACGTAGGAGGAGGCACGGGGTTTGCAATCTGCATGCTGTTGCTGCTGGGTGCCTGTGGCAAGAGCGCCCAGTTCCCGCTGCACGTGTGGCTCCCGGACGCGATGGAGGGCCCGACGCCGGTCAGCGCGTTGATTCACGCCGCCACGATGGTGACCGCGGGCGTCTACATGGTCGCCCGCTGCACGCCACTCTTTGGCGCATCGCCCGAGGCGCAGATGGTTGTGGCGGCAGTCGGCACGTTCACCGCCCTGCTGGCCGGGCTGATCGCGCTGACCCAGTTCGATCTCAAGCGCGTCCTGGCCTACTCGACGGTGAGTCAATTGGGATTCATGTTCCTCGGGCTGGGCACCGGCACGCTCGCCGGCATCACGGGCGGCATGTTTCACCTGGTCACGCACGCCTTCTTCAAGGCGCTGTTGTTCTTGAGTGCCGGCAGCGTGATGCACGCCATGGGGAACGTGATTGACATGCGGCAGTTCAGCGGGCTGCGCAAGCTGATGCCGTACACGTTTGCCACCTTCCTGATCGGTTCGCTGGCGCTGGCCGGCATCGCGCCGTTGTCCGGTTTCTGGAGCAAGGACGCGATCCTGGCGGCGGTCCACGGCAAGGCGCATGTGCTGGAGGAGGCGTTGGACGCGCGGCACGAGCTGCTGGCCAGCGGGGAAGCGAAGGCCTTTCGCACGGTGGCCTGGATGGCCGATGCGCCAGCGGTTCACGCGGCGCCGGACGTGTTGGCCGCGTGGTCCGAGGTGCAGTTGGAGCGCGGCGCACGGTTGTATGGACTGCTCTATTACACGGCGGTTTTCGTCGCTTTTCTGACGAGCGTGTACACGTTTCGGATGCTGTACCTGACGTTCTATGGGCCGTTGCGCGTGCCGGCGGCAGCGGGTGACCACGCCCACGAGTCGCCGCGCGTGATGGTCGTGCCGCTGGTGATTCTGGCCGTGGGCGCGGCACTGGCCGGGTTGTGGATGGACCGCAGTTACCTCAATGGTACGCACCCGTTTGCGCAGCTGCTCGAGGCCACGCCGTCGCTGACCGGCGCGGTGGCCGGGACCGAAGCGCTGGGTGCCTTCCACTTCGGGCCGGCCGCCACCAGCACGGCGGTCGCGCTGGCCGGGATCGCGCTGGCCTCGGGGCTGTATCTGGCAGCCGGTGGGAGCGCGCGGCGCGAGGCGGTGGGGGGTTCGATCTGGTACCGCCTGTCGTACGGGAAGTTTTATCTGGACGAAGTGTACGACATGCTGGTCGTCCGGCCGCTGGCCGGGCTGGCGTGGTTGTGGGCGCGGGCGGACGACGCCGTGGTCGATGGGCTGGTCGATACGGTGGGCCGGCTGCCGCTGGTCCTGGGACGGGTGTTGCGATCGCTGCAGACGGGCCTGGTGCAGTTTTACGCGCTGGCGATGGTAGTCGGCGGATTGCTCCTGCTGCTGTTGAGCGATCCCGAATTGACCGGTCGGATGTGGACGTGGTTGGGGGGTGTCTGGTCCAGTGGAGTGCGACCGTAAGGTCGAATAGGGACGCGATGGACACGGGCGAGTTGCTGGTCATCACGATGGGTCTGCCGCTGCTGGGCGCCGTGCTGCTGGCGGGGCTGGCGCGGCGCGGGCGCACCGCCGTGCGGAGCGGCGCGCTGGTGATCACGCTGCTGACCCTGGTCCTGGCCTTGGTGATCGCCTGGCGGTTTCCGGGCGACGGCGTGGTGGACGACGGCTGGGGTGTCAGCACGGTGGCGTGGCTGGGTACGCAGTCGCCGTGGGACATCCAGCTCAGTGTCGGGCTGGATGGTCTGGGCCTGTGGCTGTTTGTCCTTTCCGCGTTGTTGATGTTCACGGCGGTGCTGGTGAGCTGGGAGAGCATCACGCACGACGAGGGGCTGTTCTACGCGATGCTGTTGCTGCTCGAGTGCGGTTGTCTGGGGGTGTTCGCTGCGCGGGACGTGATTCTCTTTTACGTCTTCTTTGAGTTCACGCTGATCCCGTTGTTCTTTCTGATTGGCATCTGGGGCAGCGAGCAGCGGCAGTACGCCGCCCGCAAGTTCTTCGTGTACACGCTGGCCGGCAGCGTCCTGACGTTTCTGTCGTTGCTGGCCATCGTGGTGTGGGATGCGCAGCAGAGCGGGCGGATGACGTTTTCGATCCCTGCGCTGACGTCGTCGCTGCAGCTGCAGCCGATCCGGCCGCTGGCATGGCAGCTGCTGGTGTTCTGGGGGCTCTTTGCCGGGTTCGCCATCAAGGTGCCGCTCTTCCCGCTGCACACGTGGTTGCCGCTGGCGCACGTGCAGGCGCCGACGGCCGGCAGCGTGTTCCTGGCGGGCATCCTGCTGAAGATCGGCACGTACGGGTTTGTGCGGTTCAATCTGGCGATGCTCCCGGAGGCGAGTGCGATCTGCATGCCGCTGATGCTCTCCCTGGCGGTGGCGGGCGTCCTGTACGGAGCGCTGGTGTCGTTGGCCCAGCAGGACATCAAGCGATTGATTGCGTATTCCAGCGTGAGTCATCTTGGGTACTGCATGCTGGGGCTCTTTGCCCTCAACTCGGCGGGCCTGCAAGGTGCGACGTTGCAGATGGTCAATCACGGGATCTCGACGGGTGCGTTGTTCGCGCTGGTGGGGATGTTGTACGAGCGTTACCACACGCGGGAGATCCGCGAGTTGGGGGGGTTGGCGCGGCGGCTCCCGTGGCTGGCGTTTTTCCTGGTGGTCTTCACCTTCTCGAGTATTGGCCTGCCCGGACTCAATGGATTTGCGGGCGAGCTGCTGATTCTGCTGGGCATCTTCCAGCGGGCGTGGGGGAGCGGATCGGCGGTCGCGGCGACGTCCTTGCAGGTGATTGCCGTCCTGGCCGTGCTGGGTGTGGTGTTGGGCGCGTGGTACATGCTGTGGATGGTGCAGCGGGTGCTGTTTGGACCGCTGCGGGAACCGTCGGCTGTGGCCGGTCATGCGGTGCACGACCTGACGCGGCGCGAGATCGTCGCGTTAGCGCCCCTGGCGGTGCTGGTGGTGTGGATTGGCGTGCAGCCCGGCTATTTCCTGCAGCGCATGGCCCCGACGCTCGACCGCGTGGTCGTGGTCGCGCAGGATGCGCTGCAGCAGGGCCCCGTGGATCCGAGGGCGACGCTTGGGGGTGGCGCGACGGCGGAGCAACTCGTCCGGAGGTAACTGCGCGTGTTCGTGGACCTGTCGACGGTCAGCCTGGTCTGGCCGGAATTCATGCTGATCCTGATCGCGACGTGGATGTACCTGGGGGGTACGTTCTCACGCGGGCGGGCCATGTGGACCGGTTTGGCCCTGGTCACGTATGTCGTTGTGGCCACGGTGCTGTGGCGGAACGAACGCCAGCTGACGGTGGAGGCCGCGGAGGGTCTGGTCCGCGTGAACGGGCCGCTGATTGTCGATTATCTCGGGCAGGCAAGTCGCTACGCCTGCCTGGGGATCGGCGTGCTGTTGACGCTCCTGGCGGCGCGCGCCGGTGGCCCGCAGCTCGCGACGGAGGTGCTCGGCACGATCATGATGCTCGTGGCCGGCCTGATGCTGGTCAGTCGGGCGAACGAACTGGTGTTTCTGTTTGTCTCGCTCGAGTTGATTTCCATTCCGACGTACGTGTTGCTGTACCTGGGTCGGTCGGACCGCGCGAACAGCGAGGCGACGGTCAAGTACTTTTTTCTGAGCATTTTCGCCTCGTCGCTGCTGGTCTACGGCATGAGTTTTCTGTATGGCGTGGGGCAGGGCACGACGTTGATTGTGGGTACGGCCAGCGAGCCGGGGATTCAGCAGGCGGTTGCTCAGCTGCCGGCGCACCAGCAGAGCCTGTTCCTGATCGGGCTGGTATCGGTCCTCTGCGGGCTGGGATTCAAGCTGGCCGCGGTACCGTTCCATTTCTACGCGCCGGACGTGTACCAGGGGACCACGCACATTAATGCCGGGTTGCTCGCCGTCGCGCCCAAGGCGGCCAGCATTCTCGCGCTGATCCGGCTGGTCGTGGCGGTCGTGCCTCCCGACTGGGCGGCGGGCTGGCGGCTGTTGGCCGTGGTGGCGATGGCCAGCATGACATGGGGCAATGTGTGTGCGCTCTGGCAGACCGATTTGCGGCGTCTGATGGCGTTCTCTTCGATTGCCCATGGCGGCTACATGTTGATCGGCCTGGCGGTGGCGCTGGCCTCGCCGGCGACGGGCGGCATCGCTGCGACACTGCTCTACCTGACGGTTTACGTCCTGGCCGCGCTGGGCGTGTTCGCGGCGCTGGCGTACCTGAGTGACGATGCGTGCGACGTGCGGCGCGTATCCGAGCTGGCCGGTCTGGCGCGCGGGCGGCCGTGGGTGGCGGGAGTCCTGGCCGTGTGCCTGTTTTCACTCGCCGGGCTGCCACCGCTGGCCGGGTTCTGGGGCAAGCTGACCCTGTTCACCGGCGCGATCCAAGTCGCGTGGGAAAGCGAGTCGGGCACGTGGGGGTGGTTCCTGGCCTTGGGTCTGGTCGGTGTCGTCAACGCGGCCATCGGTGCGGCGTACTATCTGCGGGTGATCAGCGCGATGTACTTCACGCCGCCCGCGGCGTCGTGGGCCGGTCGTGGCGGACCGGGGACGGCGCTGGCGATGAGCGTCTGCGGCGTGCTGGTGTTGGTCGGGGGACTGCTGCCCGGGTTCGTGCTGCGCACGGCTGAGTTGGCGGATCCGCTGCGGCAGCAAGCGCGGACCGCGGTCTTCACGCCGGTCACCACGTTGACAGAGGAACCGGCCGCCCATCCCGCGCCGGTGGTTGTGCCGGCAGCGTCGGCGGACCGTCCGCACCTGGTTCCCGAAGTGGGAAGCTGATCATGGCCCGTTCGCGTGCAGGCGCGAGATCACTCAGCCAGCTCATAGCAGGGGCCTCGCGTGCGATCTACGCCATTGATGGGCAGTATCAGCTGGTGTACTGCAATGCGGCCTGTGGGGAGTTGCTGGGCGTTGATCCTGATGCAGTGCTGGGCCAGCGCTGCGCGTATCACGCGCCGGACGGGGAAAGTGCCGAGCCGGCTGGGATCGCGGCCAGTCTGTGTCCGCCGCCGGAAGTCTGGCACGGGGAGGTTACGTCGGCAGTGCTGACGGTGCGGCAAGGCTCGGGGGCGTGGCAGCCATGCCGGGCGGAGTTTGTGCTGCTGGGCGGAGACGGTTTGGCGGGCGGCGGGTTGGTGGCGACCCTCGCGCCGTGTGTCGAGCCAACGGAGGACGCCTCCGAGTCGGCGACGCTGCACGCCCAGCTGGCGCGACTGCGCCAGGATCTGTGGGCGCACTGGCCACTGGAAGAACTGATCGGGGTGAGCCCGGCGATTCAGCGCGTGCGCGACCAGCTCGCACTGGCGGCCCGCGGTGCCGTCCGCGTGCTGATTCAGGGGGCCACCGGGAGCGGGCGAGAACATGCGGCGCGGCTGCTCTACCGCCGCTCGCTCCCCGCGGAGACCGATCCGCTCATACCGCTGTGGTGCCCGTTGCTGGACGCCGAACTGATTCAATCCACAATCGCGGCGGTCGTGCGGCAGTGGGGGCTGGCTCTCCCGCCGGCTGGCAGCGAGCGGGTTGGTGCGGTACGGGCGCCGACCCTGCTGCTGCTGGAAGTCGACCAGCTGGAGCGCGAAGCCCAGGCGGAACTGGCGGGGTTCCTGGGGCTGCCCAGCTTCGAGTGCTACACGATTGCCACCACGCAGGAGTCACTGATTCAGTTGGCAGCCGCTGATCGGTATCGCCAGGACCTGGCTTTCGCGCTGAGCACGCTGGTGATTGAAATCCCGCCGCTGGCCGCGCGGCCGGAAGATGTCCCGCTGTTGAGCCAGCATTTCGTCGAGAAGTACAACAGCCAGGCGAACCGGCAGGTCAGCGGGTTGATGCCCGAGACGCTCGACGCCCTGGCGCTTTACCCGTGGCCGGAGAATGTCGACGAACTGGCCGAGGTCGTCTCCCACGGCTGCCGGGCGGCCACAGGGAGCTGGATTGAGCCGCGTCATCTGCCCGACAAGATTCGCTGGGCGAACCAGACCGTAGCGCACCCGCCGCGGGATGACGAAGCGGTGGTGTTGGACGCGGTCCTGGAGGAGGTCGAGCGCGAGCTGTTTGTCCGCGCGCTGCGCCGCGCCAAAGGGAACAAGACCAAGGCGGCGCACCTGCTCGGCCTCTCCCGAGCACGTTTCCATCGGCGGTGGGAGTATTTCGAGCGGTCGCCGCGCGACGGCACCGGCAGGGTCGGCAATTCATGACAGCGGCGCACTGCATTGTCTGCGAACGAAAGGCCCGGTGGGCCAGTGCGCTCCGCCGCCCCTTGCAACGATGGGGGGTGCGCGTGTATGAGACGCGCAGCCTGGAAGATTGCTGGCGGGAGGTCGCGGAGCACTCGGCAAGCGTCGTGGGCATCGAGGTGACACGAGGCAATCTGGAATCGGCGGTCCGCTGGCTGGCACGCCTGGGACAGGCATTTCCTCGCGCGCGGCTGGTCGCCTGTGCCGACCGCGGCCTGGAACCCGCGCAGTGGCTCTTGCGCGAGGCGGGCGCAGCGCATGTGGCGTTTTCGCCGCGCGATGTGATGCCACTCGTGCGCCTGATCCGCCGGCATCTCGACGCGGCACCGGCCGAACAGGATACGGTGCGCCACCGCATCTGGCAGCGCCTGCCGTGGCCAGACAGGGAGCTGAGCGATCGCACCGTGCAACAGCCGTGACGAACAGACAGGCCACACAACGCAATCCCGCAAGAGAGGGAGTGAAGAGATGACGGATGGCTCTGTGACGATTCAGTCGGTCAGGGAAGCGCTGGCGGCGTTTCCGGATCCGGAGACCGGACGCAGTGCCCTGGAACTGGACCAGATCCGGGATATTGCGGTCGACGGGAATGTTGTTTCCTTGACCCTGGCGCTGACGACGCATGCCGCGCCACTCTGGGACGAAACCCAGCAGGCACTCGAACAGCGATTGCGGAGCAGGCTACCGCATCTGCGCGCCGTCCATGTGACGCGCGTCGTGCATCCCCGTCCGGCGCCGCGACAGGGCGAAATCGGCGTGACGGCCAAGACCATTATCGCGGTCGGGTCGGGTAAAGGCGGTGTGGGCAAGAGCACGATTGCCGCCAGCCTGGCCGTCGGCCTGAAACGAGCGGGCTGTACGGTGGGGCTCATGGACGCCGACGTGTACGGTCCCAGCATTCCCCATCTGCTCGGACTGCGCGGACAACCCCAGTTGGTCGACAACAAGCTGCAGCCGATCTTGTGTGACGGGATGCCCGTCATGTCGATGGGGTTCGTGATTCAGCGAGATCAGGCGGTCGTCTGGCGGGGGCCCATGCTGCATGGGGCAGTGACGCAGTTCCTGCGCGATACGAACTGGGGCGATCTGGATTACCTGATCATCGACATGCCGCCCGGTACGGGCGACGTGGCGCTCACGTTGTCCCAGCTCTTGCCGTTGACTGGGGCGGTAGTCGTCTGCACGCCCCAGGACGTTGCGCTGCTGGACGCGGTCAAGGCCATCGCCATGTTCCGGCTGGTGAACATCCCAGTGCTGGGAATGATCGAGAACATGAGCGGCTTCATCTGTCCGGACTGTCAGAAGCGATACGATATCTTTGGCAGCGGAGGTGCCGCGCGCGAAGCCGCGGCCAGCGGCGTACCTTTCCTGGGCGATGTGCCGATCCAGTTGCAGATTCGCATCCATGGTGATGAAGGACGCACGGCGGCGAATTTCGACGACGCGGCAGTGGCTCCGCACCTGGCACGCATCTGCTACCGGCTGGCCAAGAACCTGGCCGAGAACGCGGCGCGGCAACCCGCTACACCGTCGTTGCCAAGCCTGGAATAGAGTGGTCGGCTGATCGCCAAAAATGCTAGAGCCGTCAAGACTTAGGTGTCCTGACGGCTCTTTCTCGTCGAGTTCACTTCGGCCCCGCAGGCCGGGCTGAAGTCGGACTACTTCTTCTTCCGCTTGACCGACTTCTTGGCCGTCGCTTTCTTGGCGACCTTCTTCTTGGCGGCCTTCTTTTTGGGAGCCTTCTTGGGGGCCGCCTTCGCGACTTTCTTCTTCTTGGCCACAGTACATCCTCCGTTAAACAGGACCTCCGGCGAACTCCGTCTCGAGGCTTCCGTTTGCCTAAAGCCAACGAGTCAGGTTCCACCTACAACTCGAAAACCACTTTCCGTTTGCTTGGCCTCTGGTCTGCATCACGATCGAATTGATGACAATGCACACAAGAGAACCGATGTGGTATCCAAACCTAACATAGTAGTTGTACGGATGATGGTAATTTATGCAACATGGATTCCACACTTTTGGAAAATTTTTTTCAAGATTTTTTTCTTACCTTGTCCGCGCCATGATTGATGCGCGTGTGTGAACACTCAGCAGCGGCATCGATCGAAGATGAATCGTTGCGCGCGACACAGGGATCATCGTCACTCCATGATGCGCAGCATCACGCGGCGTGACTCGTCGCCATTGCTACAGGCATGTTGGATGAAACAGATCCCGACGGACGCTGCATCGTGCAGCGCGATGCGCTGCGTGCAGCAATTCAGTAGAGCGAAATGGTTGTGCCGTCCGACAGCCTCGCACAGGGCTGTGCGCGCTCGCGACAGATGTTCAGAAAGGTCCATTGCCGAGGACGAGCGCGCAGGCAGGCAAGCCAGCGCTCGCACGAACGCGAGGCAGGTGTCACTCCGGTGCCATCCGTCCAAGGCATCAGGTATTTCTGCCACGCCAAGGAGCGCTGCGTACGTGCGACGTGAATCGGATCCCATCCATACCAGTGACGGTCCGGCTGCACGACGTATGCACGATACTGGCCGGCACACGCGATGAGTTGCCGGTCCAGTTCGATGGCTCGCGCGCGCGCGTCGCCTGGCTCGATACGCGCGCCGGGGAAAAGTAGGAAAATTAGCAAACGCAGCTGCCAGTCCGGACACCGGTCGATGCTGGTCAGCGGCAGCCGGGTGATGACCAACCGATCGGCGATGTGCTGGAGACGTTCCAGGCAGCTGTGCAGCCAGCTCAGAATCACGGGGACATCCGTGCCGTAGAGAAGATCGTTGCCGATATCGGTGACCAGTGCCGCGGTGGCGGCCGGCGGGCGCTGCGCCAGTTCGTCCCACAGGCGACATTCCAGGATGCCCGGCAAGGCGCGCCCCAGCACGCGGGTCTTCATCCCGTAGGATCGGCCGTGACCAATGGCGGCCAGGACGTCCAGCGGCGTGCCCCACGCGCGCTGGGCGGCGCCGACGAGCGACGACAGGCCCCGCGTCGCGTTGCTGGCTCCCAGCACAATGACGCGCCGGGCGGGAGATGCCGGGCCCGTCGTGTCGGCCGACTGCAGTCCTACCACGGACGACCTCCGAACCCTCCGCCGCCGATTTGCTGCAGCGTCAGATAGCTCGACACGGCCAGCGAGCCGAACAACAGCGCGAGGAACAGATCCTGCAGGTAGAAACCGGCGGCCACGGCCACCGCGCCGCCCGTGATGACCGAGAGCCACAAACAGCGCACGGTGCCGTTCCAGGGATCGGCCACTTCGAACAACACGCGGGCTGCCTGGCCGCCGTCCAGCGGCAGAACCGGCAGCAGATTGATCAGTCCCCAGAAGATGTTGATGAACAACAGGTCGCCGATGAGCATCGTAAACGGCATGGCCGAACCGGGTGGCATCTCGTACCGAAAGAAGATCGGAAAGCCGGCCAGATCGATCTGGAAGCCGCCGCCCATGGCCAGCAACAACAGCACGGTCAGCGCGGCGAGCAGAAAACCGGCGCCGGGTCCGGCCAGGCTGATGAGGAACTGCTCGCGCGCCGAGCGCCGCCCGCCGAACCCGGCTCGAAACCGTGCAGCGCCATCCGAAACGGCGAGGCCACCGAGCATGTACAGGACGACGCGCGGATCCTCACCGAAGCGGCGCATCAGCGTCGCGTGTCCCAGTTCGTGCGCGAGGATCGACCCCAGCACGGCGCCCGTCCAGATGAGCAGCCGCATGCCGGCCTGCGGGTCGACGCCGCCGTCCGCTCCCCAACTGCCGCTGGTGCCCAGGATCAGCGTGGCCAGCCAGAACAGCGGGTGGATACGGACCGGAATGCCGGCGACCTGGAAGTGGATGTCATAGGCGGTGCGAGGTGGTTCGAGCAGCAACATGACGGGACATCTTTTGAGCAGGTCATAGGGTCGCCACTATTCTAGAGGACCGTGCGCGATCCCGCACGTCGGCCAGGCGTCGAGCGTCGCGCGCCGGGCGCGCCCAGATCCGCATGACCGTCGGTCCCTGTGGCCCCTCGCGGCTGATTCCCCGGGACGCCTCCGGCCCGGTATACTGGGCGGTCGTGATTTCGCCGGGCCAGCCTGTTGCAGACCGGAAGGGGAGACGGATGGGACCAGTAGATTGGGTCATCTTCCTCGGCTTTGTCGTGGCGGTCATCTTTGTGGGCCTGTGGAAGAGCCGCGGCGAGGCGACCCACGGTGAACATGGGGCGCAGGACTACTTCCTGGCCGGCCGCGGACTCACCTGGTGGCTGGTCGGCTTTTCGCTCATTGCGGCCAACATCTCGACCGAACAGTTCGTGGGCATGAGCGGCCAGGCGGCGGGCTGGCTGGGGATGGCCATCGCCAGCTACGAGTGGATGGCCGCCATCACGCTCGTGGTGGTGGCGTTCGTATTCCTGCCCACGTTTCTGCGCAGCGGCATCTACACGATTCCCGAGTTTCTCGAGTATCGCTATAACGCGTTCGCTCGCCTGGTCATGGCCGTGGTGACGCTGGTCATCCTGGTCGGTGTGCCGACCGCCTCGGTGATTTACTCGGGTGCCAAGGTGATCACGGGGAACTTCCAGGGGACGGTCATCCGCGGCTACGACTTGGGCAACATCACGGTCGGCTGCTGGATCATCGGCACGCTGGCGGCGGTGTACGTCTTCGCCGGGGGGCTCAAGGCCTGTGCCTGGGCGGACCTGTTGCAGGGCAGTGCGTTGATCGTCGGTGGCGGCGTCATTGCGCTCTTTGCCCTGTGGTATTTGGGCGCGGCGGAGCCGGCGGCATTGATCGCGACGGCACGCAACGAGGACGTAACCGTCGCGAGGCTCGAACAGGCCGGCGCGATCGAGCGGTTCTGGGAGCTCAACAGAGGCCCCCTGCCGGCCGGCAAGACGCACATGGTGCGGCCCCTGGATGATCCGACCGTCCCCTGGTCCGCGCTGGTCATCGGCCTGTGGATTCCCAATTTCTTCTACTGGGGCCTGAACCAGTACATCACGCAACGCACGCTCGGATCCAAGTCGCTGGCGGCCGGTCAGAAAGGCATCGTGTTCGCGGCCTTTCTCAAGCTGCTCATTCCGTTCATCGTCGTCATCCCGGGGATCCTGGCGTTCAACCTGTTCCACGGACACCTGCACGGCGACGCGGTGAATCGCAACGCACAGATCCTGGCCGAGAAGACGCCGGACGTGTACCGGAGCCTCTCGGCGGAGATGAAACCCGTGGCGTCGGATCCGCGCAATCAGGAGATCCTGGCCCGCATTGCGAGGTCCCTGGAGGCCACGCCGCCCGCCGCCGCCCCCACGCAGCTCTACACGTTCGACGCGACATTTGCCACGTTGCACCCGGAAGACGCGGCCGCCATCGCGGCCTTCAATGCGCGGCAGCTGGCGGAACGAGTCCGTGCGGACCAGGAGCTGTCGGCGACGGCTCTGCCCGCGGATGTCGCGCAATGGAACAGCGGACTGGTGCAGGCCGCGCGCAACGCGCTGCGGGAGGGTGTCGCCGTCCAACAGCTCGTGGCACACGACTATGACAACGCCTTTCCCACGCTGATCCGCGAGCTGCTGCCGGTGGGGGTCGGAGTCAAGGGTTTTGTCCTGGCGGCCATGTTTGGCGCGGTGGTCAGCTCGCTGGCTTCGATGCTCAATTCCGCCTCGACGATTGCCACCATGGACCTCTACCGCAAGCTGCATCGCGGCGCCGGCCAGTTCACGCTGGTGACCGTGGGCCGCATCTTCGTGGTCGTGTTCGTGGTGATTGCGATGAGCATCGCGCCGCTGCTGGCGCATCCGCGATTCGGCGGCATTTTCAACTACATCCAGGAGTTCCAGGGGTTCATCTCGCCGGGCATTCTGGCCATCTTCCTGTTCGGGCTGCTGGTGCACCGCGCCCCGCGGATGGTGGGCTCGATCGGGCTGGTGCTCAGTCCGATCTTCTACGGTCTGTTGATGTGGCTGCTGCCGCAAGTGTCGTTCCTCGACCGGATGGCGATCAGCTTCTTCGCGATCCTGGTGGTGCTCGGCGTCATCACGTTTCTCAAGCCGCTCGCGCAGCCCGTCGAGCTGCCGGTCAACCCGGCCATGAATATGGAGAGTTCGGCCGGGGCGAAGCTGTTCGGGCTGGTGGTTGTCGGCCTGACCATCGCGCTGTACGTGATTTTCTGGTAGCGCCGCGATGCAACTTGCGGATTCCCGCGTTGTCCCTTACGGTACCGGGATGCGTATCTTCCTGGCCGGTATCATGCAGGGGTCCCATGTGGGCGAGGTGCTGCACCACCAGGGATATCGCGCGCAGCTGCGGCAGCTGGTCGCGGACTCTTTCCCCGAGGCCGACGTGTACGACCCGCTGGCGGACCACCAGGACTCGCTCGGCTATGACGACGTGCGGGGCCGTGAGGTGTTCGAGCGCCACAACCGGATGTGCCGGGAGGTGGATGTCGTGATCGCGTATGTCCCCGAGGCGTCGATGGGGACCGCCATCGAAATGTGGGAGGCCTATCGCCACGGCACGTTCGTGGTGGCCATCAGCCCGCTTGCGCACAACTGGGTGATCAGGTTCTGCAGCCACGTGATTGTGCCCGATCTCGAGTCGTTCGCGTCGGCGCTGGCCAGCGGGTACGTGCACCAGCGGCTGCGTTCCACCGAGCGGCGAAAGGACGTCGAGGGTGACCGAGCACCGTGACGCGCGGCAGCTGGGCGTGTGCGACCCGGGCCAGGAACCGCTGGCGCGGTGGCTCGCGGAGCGCGGGTACCCGGCGTATCGACTGCGGCAGATTCAGACGGAGCTGTATCTGCGCCGCGTGGCAAGCTGGAGTGACATGCAGAGCCTGCCGAAGGCCCTGCGGGCCGAACTGGCCGACGCGTTCGCCTTGTTTACGTCCCGCGTCGTCGCCCAGCGCACCAGTGCGGACAGGACCCAGAAACTGCTCCTGGAATTATGGGACGGTGCGCGGATCGAGTGTGTCCTGCTGCCGGGCCGGAGACGCTGGTCGATCTGCATCAGCACGCAGGTCGGCTGTGCGATGGGATGCGTGTTCTGCGCCAGCGGGCTGCAGGGCGTGCAACGCAATCTGTCGTCGACCGAAATCGTGGAACAGATGGCTCACCTGCAGCGGCTGCTGGGGGTCGAAGAGCGGTTCAGTCACATCGTCGTGATGGGCATGGGCGAACCGCTGGCGAACCTCGACCAGCTGCTGCCGGCGCTCGACTTCGCGCGGCGCGATGAGAGCTTCGGGATCGGGACGCGCCGCATCACCATTTCCACCGTGGGATTGCCGGCGGCCATCCGCCGACTCGCCCGGCACACCCACCACTATCATCTGGCCGTGTCGCTGCACGCCCCCACGGATGCCCTGCGGAATGAACTCGTGCCGGTCAATGCCCGGATTGGTCTGGGGCCGCTGCTGGAGGCCGCCGACGAGTACTTCGACGTGTCCGGCCGTCGCCTGACGTATGAGTACGTGCTGCTGGGAGGTGTCAACGACCAGCCGGTGCACGCGCGACAATTGGCTCGGTTGCTGCGCGGCCGACCAGCCCTGTTGAATGTCATTCCTTACAATCCCGTGCAGGGCCTGGGGTACCGCACGCCGGACCCGCTGGTCCTGGCGCAGTTTCGCGAGCTGCTGGAGGCCGGTGGGGTGCAGGTGCAGTTTCGCCAGAAGAAGGGGGATACAATCGATGCTGCCTGTGGCCAGCTGCGGCGCGCCGCCGGGAGCGGGTAGTTGGATAGCCCCTGGGGAGGGTCGACCCGTTTCCTGGGCAGTGGGGTTTCTTGGAAGAGAGGGGATTCGCGCTTGGCCGACCGTGAGACGCCTGCCCAGAACTACGAGCTGCGTGATCCGGACGTCCGGCTGATGCTCAGGGTGCGCGACGACGATGCGGCGGCGTTCGAGGAGCTGGTGCGGCGGTACCAGAGCCGACTGATCACCGTCCTCGAGCAGTTGGTCCACCGCCGGGACGCGGCCGAGGACCTCGCCCAGGAAGTGTTCCTCCGCGTCTTTCGCGCCCGCAAGAGTTACGTACCCGGTGCGAAGTTCTCCACCTGGCTGTTCACGATTGCCAACCACGTGGCCAGCAACGCCCTTCGCACGTTGGCGCGGCGCCGCGAAGTGAGCCTGGCGCCCCGCCATGATGCGGATTCCCATGCCATGCCGCTCGAACAGCTCGCGCTGGCCGCCAGCGGATTGATGCCGACCCGCCAGCTGGACCATCGCGAGCGGGCGCACGTGGTCCGCGCAGCGGTACAGCAGCTGAGCGAGCGGCAGAAGCTGGC
>JALOQX010000374.1 GCA_025459265.1 Pirellulaceae bacterium
TTCGAGACCGTCCAGGAGATCCGGCACTGCCTCGATCGCATCACCGAACTCAAGAATCAGAACGACTGGGTGCTCGAGCCGATGGTCTCGCGCGAGCTGGAAGACGAGCTGGAGCGGCTGGGCGAACTGGCCGCGGAGTTGCCGAAATTTCTGGTCGACCGCATGCGGGCGTTTCGCGAGGAAGTCCGCGGGCAATACCACACCTGGATCTTCCTCACCTGGTTCGCCACCCTGCTGACCGGCCTGGTGGTGCTCTGGCTGGTGCGGCTGTTCTACGTCTGGATCTTCCGGCCGCTGCGGATCCTGGTGGCCGGTTCGCGACGGGTCGCTTCGGGGGACTTCGCGCATCGCATCCAGCTCGACATGCACGACGAGGTGGCCGAGCTGGCGGACGCGCTCAACGCGATGACGCAGCGGTTCCAGCAGATTCGCGACGATCTGGATGCCCAGGTCCAGCAGCGCACCAAGGAAGTGGTGCGCAGCGAACAGCTGGCGAGTGTCGGTTTCCTGGCTGCCGGCGTCGCGCATGAAATCAACAACCCGCTGGCATCGATCGCCTGGTGTGCCGAGTCGCTGGAATCGCGTCTGCACGATCTGTTGCATGCCGACGAGGCCGTGCCCTCTGAGCAGCACGAGGAGCTCGACGTGCTGCGGCGCTACCTGCGGCGCATCCAGGACGAGGCGTTCCGCTGCAAGGGGATCACGGAACGACTCCTGGACTTCTCGCGGATCGGCGACCTCGAACGGCAGGACACGGATCTGCGGGAGGTGGTCCAGGGCGTGATTGACATGGTGAAGCACCTGGGCAAACACCGCCACAAGTCGATCGAGTTCACGTGCGACGCGCCGATCGTCGTGCGCGCCAACGCGCAGGAAATGAAACAGGTTGTCCTCAACCTGATCACCAACGCCCTCGACAGCCTCGATCAGCACGGCGTCGTCCAGGTCCAGCTTCGCACCACCGGCCACGTGGCGATGCTGACCGTCGCCGACAACGGCATCGGCATGACGGAGGAGGTGCTGCAGCACCTGTTCGAACCGTTCTTCACGCGCCGCCGCGGCGGCCAGGGAACAGGGTTGGGGCTGTCCATTACCTATCGCATTGTGACGGACCACGGCGGGGAGATCCGCGCGACGAGCGCCGGGCCAGGCCGCGGTTCGCAGCTTTCCGTGACCTTACCGCTGAGTTGCCATGAAGAAGAAAACCAAAGACGATCGCAAGCCGCCTAGAAGCCTCAGGATCCTCTTCGCCGACGACGAGGCGGCCTTGCAGGAGCTGATGAGCCTGGAACTGCCGCGGATGGGCCACGAGGTGACGGTTTGCCCGGACGGCGCCACGGCCGCGGCCGCGTTGGAGCGTAATGCCTACGACTGCCTGTTGGTCGATCTCGACATGCCCGGTCTCAACGGGATCCAAGTCATCCAGCGCGCCAAGGAACTTGCGCCGGACACCGAAGCGGTCGTCCTGACCGGCAAATCGTCGCTCGACTCGGCCATCGCCGCCCTCCGCTTCGGGGCGTTCGACTATCTGACCAAGCCCTGCCGGCTGATCGAACTCCAGGCCCTGCTCGAACGCGTCGCCCAGAAGCGGGAACTGACCAACAAGTACCGGGCACTCAAACGCCAGCTGGAACGCCTCGAAGGCACACCGCGGCTGATCGGCGACGGACCGGCCATGCAGCGTGTGCGGCAGCTGATCCAGCGTGTCGCGCCGACGTCGTCCACCGTGCTCGTGCTGGGTGAAACCGGCACCGGTAAGGAACTCGTCGCCCGCGCGGTCCACGACCAGAGCCTGCGGGCCGAGATGCCGTTCGTGGCCATCAACTGCGGCGCACTGCCCGAGAATCTGATCGAAAGCGAGCTGTTTGGCCATCGCCGCGGGGCGTTTACCGGGGCCGAAGAACACCGCATCGGCCTGTTCGAAGTCGCCCACGGTGGCACGCTGTTTCTGGATGAGATCGGCGAACTGCCCAAGGCCATGCAGGCCAAACTGCTCCGCGTGCTCGAGAGCGGCGAGATGCGCCGTGTGGGCGACAACGAGTCGTTTCAAGTGGACGTCCGCATCGTGTGTGCCACGCACCGCGACCTCGAAGAGATGGTCTCCCAGCAGCAGTTCCGCGAAGACCTCATGTTCCGACTCAACACGTTCGAAATCCCGATCCCGCCCCTGCGGGAACGGCTCTCGGACATTCCCGCCCTGGCGGTCCACCTGGTGCGCCGTTTCCGGCCGAGTGCCCACGGCGCCGCCGAGGGACTTTTCTCCCCCGACGCGCTCCAACTGCTCCGCAACTATCCCTGGCCCGGCAACGTGCGGGAACTGGCCAACGTCATTGAGCATGCCACGATCCTGGCCGATGAGCTGCCCATCCGGGACGACCATCTGCCCGACCGCCTCTCCGCCCCGCGGACGCTGCGGCTACCCGGTCGATCGTCGCTCCCGCCGCGGACGCTGCGTGAACTGGAACTGCAGGCGATTGACGAGGCGTTGGAGCGGCACCAGGGCAACAAACCGGCAGCCGCCGATGAACTGGGGATCAGCCTCAAGACGCTCTACAACAAGCTCAACCAGGCGTCGCAACTCGAGAAGTCCGCCTGAACGTCACCGCACGGCGCGGACCACCCCTACCACGACGCCCGTTACGGTTGCGTCCTTAACGTAGATGGGTTCCATCGCCGAGTTGGCCGGCTGCAGGCGGATCCGCTGTTTTTCGGGAAACCAGTACTTGAGCGTCGCTTCACCTTCGGTCGTCTGCGCCACGACCATCTGACCCGGCCGCGCCGTCGCCTGCTTGCGGACGACGACGTAATCGCCGTCCGCAATCTGGGCGTCAATCATCGAGTCGCCGGTCACCTGCAGCACGAACATGTCCGGCTGATTGAAGAAGTCCCCGAAATCGATCCGCTCCTGCTGTTCGATCGCCAGCTGCACGCTCCCGGCCGCCACCAGCCCTGCCAGGGGCAGTCCCTTCTCCGCCGCGATGGCTTCCCGCGTCAGCTCGATGGCCCGCGACTTGTTCGGGCTCCGCCGAATCAGCCCCTTCTTTTCCAGCGCCTTGAGATGGCACATCACCCCGTTGGGTGAGCTGATCCCGAAGCGTTCACCGATCTCCCGCACCGTCGGCCCGTACCCGCGCTGCGTGATCTTCTCGTGAATGAATTGATAAACCTGTTGCTGGCGCTCGGTGAGCTGATCCAACACGGACATGGTACGGTACCCCCCTGCCAATCGAAGTCGCAACGCCTAGTGAAGTATAATATACGCGTGTACAGAGTCAATAGCATTTGTACACGTGTTGGCCACATCAGCCGGCGGGTGCTGGCCAGAGGCTGAAGCAAGTCGAGGCAGGATCAGCAGCTGCGGCAAGTCGCTGCCCGAAGTGGTGGTTCGATCCTGCGCGACGACCGGCAGCTCAATTCCCCAGGGCACTGTCCGGAACGACTTGCCGGTCGCGCATGCCGGTCAGCGCGACGAACAGACGCTCGGGGGGCTGGTCGGCGATGGTCAGTGCGACGGCGTGCACCGACCCATCGGCGGCGGCGAACTGCACGAGGCCCGGGTGCAGCGATCCGAATTGCCACCAGGCGGGTCGCCGGCCACTCGCGGCCTGCGGCACCAATCCATAGGCACTGGGCAAGCCACTCCCGCCAATCCAGCTGGCCGACCATTCCAGTTCGGCGCTTGCCGTACCATATCCACCCGCGTATTCGCCCACCAACAGCGTATTGCTCAGCCCGTCGCTGATCTCGTTCATCTGGGTCTTCGACCGGTTGTAGAATACGCCTGTGAACTGGTCCCAGCGATTGCCGATCGTCCCCAACCCGCCGGCGACCGGCAGGTAATTCGTGCGCCCCAGCTCCCGTCCGCCACCACCCACCGAAAAATACCAGTAGCTGGCGTAACCGCGCATGGACGAGCGATCAGGAGGATCCGCCGGGTGGTCGCCGGCGCGCCCGTGGAGCGCCATTAGCGTGCCGACGGTGTTGGCATAGGCGTCGCTCGAGGGACATAACAGGGTTGCGATCCGCGCGTGGGCCGCGCTCCAGCTCGATGGTGTCTCCCAGAAGGCCATCGTGTTGGGCGGCGCCGGCGGCCGCGGGTCCTCCGGATGCCACAGCACGTTGAGGCTGATGTCGAGCTGATGCTCGACCGCAGACTGTTCCATGAATGGCAACAGCCAGGCCAGCGGCCCGACCGCCTGGCCAAAATCCACGATCGGGTACACCTTGCGCGATGCCAGCAGTCCGGGCGGAAACCGGCCGTGCGTGTCGTGAAACTGGTGGGCGGCCAGCGCCACCTGCTTCAGGTTGTTCCGGCACTGCGTCCGGCGGCTCGCCTCGCGCGCCGACTGGACGGCGGGCAACAACAGCCCCACGAGCACGGCGATGACGGCGATCACCACCAGCAATTCCACCAGCGTGAAACCGCTGCGTCGGCTCGCGCTCGCGGCGGTCAACGTGGGCACCAGGACGCGACTTGGTTCAGGCCGCATGGCACCTCAGCATTCAGTCGTCGCTGATCCCGAACTTGTGGACCGTGATCTCGTGATAGGTCGCGCCGGGACGCAACACCACGCTCGGAAACTCCGGCCGGTTCGGCGAATCCGGATAGTGTTGTGTTTCCAGGCAGAATCCTGCATGCCGCGAATATCCGCCGCCCGCTGGCCCACTATCCAGGAAATTACCCGTGTAGAATTGAACACCTGGTTGCGTCGTGAAGACCTCCATGGTGCGACCCGACCCCGCATGCCGGACGCGCGCAGCCAGCTCCAATGCGCCCTTCTGACCGCGCAACACGAAGCAGTGGTCGTAGCCCGGCGGATCTCCCGTCACCTGGCCGATCCGCGCACCAATCCTCTGGGGCGACGTGAAATCGAACGGCGTGCCGGCTACGGAGGCGAGTTCCCCCGTGGGAATGAGCGTCGCGTCGACCGGCAAGTACGTGTCAGCCGCCAGCATCAGTTCGTGGTCCAGAATCGTGCCCTGTCCCGCACCGGCAAGGTTCCAGTACGCGTGG
>JALOQX010000375.1 GCA_025459265.1 Pirellulaceae bacterium
CCTGCCCGGCTGCATCCAGCACGGGATAGACGACCCACGGCTGCCGGCCCACCTCCGCGGCCGCCCAGCCCAGCTGGTTCGCCGCCACCGCCAGAGCGACGGCAAAGACGAAATACCAGAGCAACCACCGCTGGCCGAAAAGCGTCCCCCGCCACCAACACCAGCTGGCGTACAGCGTGCTGACGATGAACAACATCCCGAGTCCCACCATCAGATGGTAGGACTGGAACGACAGCCATACCGGCGGACTGCCGTAGCGGTCCTCCAGTTGATCCAGCCCTGGGACCGGCCGCGTCGTGTCGCCATACAACAGCCAGCTCAGCATCCCGGGCACGGCCACGCCCGCTGTGACGGTCCGGCTCGACGCGTCGGGCCACCCCGCCAGGTACAACGGTGTTCCCCCCTCGCCCGTCGTGAAATGTCCCTCAAACGCCGCCAGCTTCGCCGGCTGATGCGTGGCCACCATGTCGGCGTTGAAATGCCCCGAGAGCAACTGCGCCAGCGACGCCAGCGTACCCAGGACGAGCGCGCCGCTGAACGACCGCACGGCAAACTCCTCGTGCCGCCCCCGCAACAGATACCAAGCGGAAATGCTCAACACGAAAAACGCACCCAGGATGAACGCGCCGAACCACACGTGCACCAGCCGGTGCATCGTCGACGGGTTGAACACCAGCTGCCAGAAATCCACGATCTCCGCACGCGCAAACACGTGGCCGTTGATCTCGCGCTCAACGACCTGAAAACCGGCCGGCGTCTGCTGCCAGGAATTCGCCACCACTATCCAGATGGAGGAAAACACGCTTCCCAACGCCACCATGCACGTGGCGAAGAAGTGGAAGCCGCGCGACACTTTGTCCCACCCGTACAGCAGGACAGCCAGAAATCCGGACCCTCGGCGGCCAGCGCGGACCCAAACACGTCGCCGACGTACCGTGAATAGACCGCCCAGTTCGTGCCGAACTCGAACTCCATCACGATCCCGGTGGCCACGCCCAACGCGAAGTTGATCCCGAACATCTTTGTCCAGAAACGCGTCGCCTGGTGATAAATCGACTCGCCCGTGCGGAGCCACTGCAGTTCGAGAAACACGAGGACCATCCCCAACCCGATCGTCAGCGGCGGGAAGAGGTAATGGAACATCACCGTCATCGCGAACTGCAGGCGAGAAAGCAGCACGACATCCATCGGCAGTCCCTTTCACGTGCGGCGACGACTCAAACTGCGGCCGGGCGATAATCTAACGCGCGACATCTCGCCCTGCAAGGAATCAGCCGCCCGTGCGCTGGCCGGGCGGGGGATAGTCCCGTGCGATGTCGTCCAGCACCAGGACCCAGTCGAGCGCCTCGCCGCGATCCGGCGGCACAAACTCGCGTTCTCCCTGATTCTCATACTCTCCGATCCGCGTGGCACGGCCGTCGCGCGGATTGTACCACCAGGCCCGCACGCGACGACCGCGCAGCACCTCCATTCGCACGCGGAACGGTCGACCGACCGGCACATAGACCAGCGCGTACGTGCCATCGACGTCACGTGTACTGGCAAAGTAATATCGCCCTGCGCCGGGCACCGCCGTCGGGACGCGACCCGGGACCACCACCGACGCGTCGGGGATCCGCGTCAGGAACGGACGCGACTCGAGGAGCCACCTTGCGAACTGCATCTGCCCCGCGCCGGGCTGATCCAGTGCCGCCGGCCAGGGCAGGAGCGGATTGTTGATCGGCGCTTTGGCGGCCGACCACATTTGCCACACCGAATGGTGCCCGTAAGTGTGGCCGCAGGCACCGCCAAACAGATCCCAGTACAGCGGCCGACGCACGTCGGCCGCGACCGAATGGCCCAGTTCCCCCGCCCGGAATGACACCGGATGGTCCTCGTAGATCGGTTCACCGTCCAGCACCGGCTTGATCGGTGTGCGGTCGTAGTCAGCACGCGTCTGATCATAGCGGCCGGTGTATTCGGGCACGTGCCCGTTCTGACGCATATTGAAATCGAGCCACGGCGCGTCGTGGAAGTACTGCGCCGATCCACTGCCGCCGGTGGGGTGAAACGTGTGCAAATGCACGCCGCCATCACCGCGATGCAACCCCAACGCCATGCGCCGGATGATCTCGCGATGTACGTCCGTCTCGACCGGCCGGTCGCCGCCGAGAATCCAGACCAGACGCGCCTCACGATATCGGCGCCCCAACCACTCGCCATACGCCTCGGCATTGTCCGGTGTGAAGATCTCCGGTCCGACGCCCCATTTCTTGTTCCATTTGTCCCCCCACGTGGGCAGAAATCCGACCACCATGCCGCGCGCATTGGCCTGCTGCACGATGTAATCCACGTGGTCCCAGTAATCGTTCTGCGGACCATCCTTCACATCCGGCCGGGTCGGATCGTGGTCCACCAGCGGCACGTGCCCATACGGATTGGGATCGTTCAGTCCATCCAACTCGGCCAGCGCGACGGCCTGGACCACCGTGAACCCCTTGGCGGCGCGGTCGGCCAGGTACCGATCCGCCTCTTCGCGGTCAAGCCGATGAAACAGCTCCCAGGCCGTGTCCCCGAGCCAAAAGAACGGCGACCCGTCCTCCCTGACCAGGAAGCGGCCATTGTCGCTGACCTTCAGCCGAGGTTCGGCACTCCAGACTGTGGCAGGACCACGGTGCCACGCCGAGAAGATCCCGCATATCGCCACGAGTCCGACCAGGGTAGAGGCACCATGAGTTGATCGCACGAGAAAGTCCTCCAGAGCCGTCCCACGAGCGGCAGTCGCAAACCGCCGATTGTATTCGTCGCCCCAGTCAGCGTCAAAAGTCATTCGCCGGGAGATGGCGCCCGCCGGCTGTCGGCGCGCGCGCCCAGGTCGTACCATAGTCTTGTCTCCAGGGTAGCGACACCACCCGCGACACACCGTGAGGAGTTCGCATGACATCGACGATTCGCACCTGCGTTGCCTGCGTGGTGGTCTGGTCTTCAGCAGAGTTGATCGCGGCGGAGACGGTCGTGCAGACCGTCAGGCCCGACGGCACACCCAACCGCGCCGCCTGGATGGCCCAGGGCCGATTTGGCATCATGACCCACTACCTGATCGCACCGCGCGGCGACACGCCGGAACAGCGCACCGCGGACCTGAACCGCACGGTGGACGCGTTTGACGTCGATGCGTTCGTGGAGCAGATCGAGCAGACGGGCGCCGACTGGCTGATCTTTACGCTCGGCCAGGGTATGGGGTACCTGTCGAGCCGACACGCGCTGCTCGACGACCTCGAGGCAGGATACACGCCGCGCCGGGATTTGATCCCGGAAATCGGCCGCCAGTTGCACGAACGCCACAAGCGGCTGATCATCTATACGCCCGGTGCGCATACGCCGGCCGATCCGACCGTCAAACGCCTGCTGGGAATCGGGACGCCAGGTTACGCTGACCGGCACAATGCTTTCGTCCGCCAGTATTCCCTGTTGCTTGGCCCACACTGCCACGGCTGGTGGTTCGACAGCTGCCAGCCCCAGGAGCGTGCGGCCTGGGAATCCGAGATGGCCGCCTGCCGCGCCGGGAACCCGGACGCGGTGGTGGCGTTCAGCGGCGCGGAGTTCTGCGCCTCGGGCGGGCACATCCGCCCGCTCTGTCCGATCGAAGACTACCACGCCGGTGAAATCCATCTGCTCGAGGATGGCCGTATTCGCACGGACTTTCTCTGGCCGCCCGGCGAGGGCATCATCATCGACGCGCAAGGCAAGCTGCGCAAGGCCGGCCAGCCGCCGCAATACTACCTGCCCGACGCCCAGTTCATCGACAACGTGCAGTGGCACGGCCTGTTGCCCATCGACCTGACGTTCAACCCCGCGGTGCCCAACCAGTACTGCCATTACACCGACCGGGAGCTGTTCGCGTTCGTCGATGCGGTCAAGTCGGTCGGTGGCGCGATCACGATCAACGTGCCGATCGACATCGACTCGGGCCGGATCCCCACCGACTCGCACGCACAGCTGGTCCGACTCGGCCAGCACCTGCGCGAACAGGAAGCGGTGCGTGGGGAGGCGGGCGACTGAGGCGCGACTCGATCCGACCAATTGCCATCCCGCCGATACATCGAACGCGAAACATCGAACGCGTCTCGCCGGCGGACGTGGCAGATTCTCCGTGATTGCGGGCATTCCTGAGAGCGCCGCCGCGTATCCCCGCGCGGTTGTCCTCGCTTCACGCGCCGCCGGGGGCGGGACGCTGGTAGGTAAAGGGCACGCCGTGCTCCAGCTCGTGGTAGCGGTCGGCGATGCCCTCGAGGAGCAGGTTGGTGCGGAACAGTCGGGGAGGGAGCGAATTGTCGGGAAACAGATCGTAGTGACAGGGAATTGCCACGTGCACGCCGAGCTGCCGAGCCAGACGCGCAGCTTCCGCCGGAGAGAGATTGCGGAATGCGCCATTGACGACCGCGACCAGCACGTCGGGCCGGTGCGGCGCGACCGCGTCGGCCAACACCTCGTGGTACGCCGTATCGCCCGTCATGTACACCACCGGTCCGTCATCCACGCCGATCACGTAGCCGACGTGCGTCAAATCGTCGGCGCCCAGCGGGATGGCGAATGTCGCCCGCAGCCAGAGATCGCCCAGCCGGTGCGTCTTGTTCGGCCACATCAGGATGGTCTGCGCGCCAGGCACGCCCAGTTCCGCGAGTTTCAATACCGTCTCGGCGGGCGCGGCGTACGGGCCCTGCCCGCCGGCGGCGCGATAACCCGCCAACGTCTCGGGATCCAGATGGTCGGCGTGGCTGTGCGTCATGGCATACAGACCGATGTCGACCAGGTCCGCCGGCGCCAGCGGCGGGGGAACCAGCCGGTCCATGTTCACGCCGTGCTGGTCACCAATCGACTTGCAGGCATTCGTCAAATAGGGATCCACGGCCATGAGCTGACCCGCGGGACTTTTGACGAGGAAGCCGGTCTGGCCAAGCCACCAGAGGGTGATGGCTCCTGCTGGCACCTGATGAGTCCGCAGTTGATCGCGTGTGATGAGCTGCATGGGTGTGGTCCGCCGTGAAACATGGTACTCGATACCGATCCCGCGAGCGCTGCGGCGGGACGTCGCGTCGCGCGGCGTCAGAACTCGCGGGCGTAGCCGGCAGTCCAGCCGCCGTCGACGGTCAGGACCGCGCCGTTAACATAACTGGCCTCCGGAGCCGCCAGGAACAGCACCGCGTACGCGATTTCCTGCGTCGTGCCGGGTCGCGCCAGCGGCACATGGGCGAGCATCTGCTGGACCGACGCGCGAAACAGTCCATCCTCACCGTAGAACAGCTGCCGCGTGCCCTCGGTGAGGGTCGAACCGGGGGCCACGGCGTTGACAGTCAGCCCCTCACGCCCCAGTTCCAGCGCCATCGCCCGGGTCAGATTGATCACGCCCGCCTTGGCCGCCACGAAGGCGCACTGCAGGCGCAGCGGCACCACGCCGGCAATCGACGAGATGTTGATGATGCGGCCCCAGTCCTGCGACCGCATGACGCGTCCGACGGCGCTGCTCACCAGATACAGCCCCGTCAGATCCACACGCAGGATCCGCTCCCACTCGTCGAGCGGAAACTGGTCGATCGGGACACGATGATGGAACGTGTTCACGCCGGCGTTGTTGACCAGGATATCCAGACGCCCGTGCTCACGCACGATCTGATCGATGACCGACTGCACCTGCCGCTCGTCGGTCACGTTCATCTCGACGCCCCAGGCGTTGGCCGTGCGGCCGGCGGCCTCGTGCGCGGCCGACGCATCCACATCGGAATAGCAGACGTGCGCGATGCCGCGCGCCGCGCCCGTCACGAGCGCGATGCGGTTGGTGAGTTCCACTTTCATGCCGCATCTCCCGCCGCCGGCGTCAGGAGCCGGCCCATGATCCGCCCAATGTCCTCCCGCGGTCCCCGAAAGGCCCACGTCTGCGACACATCATCGCCGGCCGTGCGCCCCGTGCCGGCACCGATGGCCGGCGCGTGATACTCCAACTCGCTGAACCGCCCCAAG
>JALOQX010000113.1 GCA_025459265.1 Pirellulaceae bacterium
TACGTGGCGGCGAGTTCCGTACCGCAGGGCAGGTCGATCTCCTCACATCACAAGACCAGGCACTCTGATTTTAATCCCGAGCTGCGGTGGTAGTTCTGACTGCAGCGCATTCGCTTAACATGCCTGGCAGCAACCGACCAGACGCCAGCGAATCAGGGTGTCTGACATTCGCTGACATCCGCCTGACTGACATCCGCCTGACATCCGCTCATTACGCTGCGTCCCCCAAGTCAGCGAACTCGCTTGCGCCATTACTGCGGGTCGGCCGCATGGAAAACGCCAAGTACCTCTGTCACCATGCCATCGTGTTGAAACACGACGAGATAGGGAAACCCCTCGACACGAGCAGCTCGGAGTTCGTCCTGCACGCGCCCGTACGACACCGGGCGAAGTTCGACGGCATCGAGTTGAGTGTCGACGGCGCGGCAAAAGCGGTTGCCCAGATCGACCGAGATTTCGTCATACCATCCCGCGGCGGCCTGGCGGTCGTCCGCAACCAGCGGATGAAATCGAAGTGGATCAGCCATTGACACGCCGCCACAGTTCGTCACGATCGATCGCGATCGATGGATCAGCCTTGAGCTGTTTGGCCCGGCGAGTCGCTTCGTCAAACTGCCACGGACGAAGGACAATTGGCTCCTTCGTAGCAGCAATTTCGTCCCACAACAGCTCTACAAGGCGCAGCTTCTCGGCGTTTGGCAGTTTTCTGAGTTCGTTGATGTCCACGCTCACGGTATACCCCTACGATGGTCGACGCTGCGAAATCGGACGGCATTACCTATGCGAACGATTCTAGCGGGACAGTGCATTACCAGTCCAGGAACAAGGCGATCTCTCGTCTGATTAGCCAGACGCGAAAGCGGAAGCGAGCCCCGCCGGCGCAACCCGCTGGCCACCGTGGCGGATGTCGTATTCCTGGGGGCGAAATGCTGGCAAACTGCGCCGTCGTTAGTAGAATGACGGGAGCGTGCGGCGAAACAACGGGGTGACGCCGGATCGACGGAACGGGGACGTGGCGAATTGGCCGGTGGGGTGCGAAGATGAGTGTGCGATGTCTCATAGCAAGCCTGGTTATCGCAGGTTGTTGCCCCTGGCTTGCATGGTGTGACGATGGTGACCAGGCGGCGACCTCGCCCGCGCCGCCGAAAGAGGTCGAGTTGTTTGCGGCCATCGAAAGCGGCGAGATTCAGGTGGCTGTGGTACCGCAGAATTTCAGCCTCATGATGCTGCGGGTACGGAACAAGACGTCGGAGACACTCAAGGTGCAGCTGCCCGAGACACTGGCGGCCATTCCGACTGCGCGCCGCAAGGCCCAGCAGCAGCTGCAGCAGCAGGGCATGCCACCGAATCTGGCACACAACTACCCGCCGGCGCAAGGCAGCTCCCAGGGCCTGGGGTTTTCTTTGGCGGGTCCCTGGGCCGAGCAGAAGAACGCGTCAGGTCAGGAATCGGCCATCGCGGGAGCCGGGAATGATCGTCCCAAGGGGTCCCGAGCCTGGACCTTGGCGCCCGGCGAGCTGATGCAGGTGCAAGTCCCGTGTTTCTGTTTGGAATATGGTCGGCCGGACCCGAATCGCCGCATCCCGTATGAGCTGGTGGAGCTGAAGAACCTTAACAGCCAGCCGGCGGTCGAGGAGCTGCTCAGGCGATTTGGGCAGGGGATGGTAGACCAGCGCGTGGCGCAACTGGCGGCCTGGCACGTGGCCAACGGCGTCTCCTGGCCGATGCTCGCCCGCATGAAGTTCCCGCGTTCGGCCGGTCGCGCCGCCGGGGTGGTCACGCAGGAGGACCTGCTGTCGGCTCAAGAGCTGTGCCAACGGCTGCCGTCCTATGACCAGGTGCCGAGCCTCAGCGGAGTGTCGCAGTTCGAGGCACAGCCATGATCCGCAGGTGGATGGGGCCGTGCCTCTGCTGCATGCTGTTATCCGCCGGGGCTGAGGCTGCCGACGAGCCCTCCCAGCGCATCCCGCCCCATCTGGTGCTCGTGATTGCGGAAGATGAATATCACACCGACCAGACGCTTCCGCCGTTCGCCGAGTTGAATCTTTCTGAGCACTTTCGGATCACGCGCGTGGAGGCGGCCGCGGACAACCCGCACCATCTGCCCGGCCTCGAAACGCTCGACTCCGCCGACCTGCTGGTCCTGTCCGTGCGCCGTCGGCCTCTGGTGCCCGACGACCTGAACGCGATTCGCCGCTACCTGGAGCGCGGCCGACCGCTGGCCGCCATTCGTACGTCCAGTCATGCGTTTTGTCGGCGGGACGGTCCTCCCCCGGCCGGACTGGCGGAGTGGCGGGATTTCGACCAGACGATTCTGGGTTGTCACTATCGCAACCACCACGGCGATCAAGTGCGGACGTTCGTACGCCCGGAGCCGGCCGCGACAACCCACCCGATCCTCGCGGGCATGCCGCCGGACGAATTCCCCGTCTTCGGGTCGCTCTACATGTGTGGGCCGCTGACACCGGCCACGACACTCTTAATGACGGGTCGGGCCGAACAAGTGCAGCCGCACGAGCCCGTCGCATGGGTCTCCGTAACGCCCCATGGCGGGCGTGTGTTCTACACCTCGCTGGGGCATCCGCGGGATTTCACGCTGCCCCCGTTCGTCCGCCTGCTGCGCAACGGCATCTGTTGGGCAGCCGATGTGCCGGTGCCCGCGACTGAACCACGCGTGTTAGTCAACGTCCCCGTGCGCTGAGGGCCTCATACCGGATCAGCGCCGACAGGGCATGCTGCACGTAATCGATGCGGATTTCTTGCGCTCGAGTGCCCTCCGTCGGTTCGGTCGCCGGCTGGAAATCGCGCAGCACGCGGGGAAACGCGCCTGCGTGCGGTCCCTGGGTGATCTGACATCGGAGCAGGAACTGCACGCCCTGGTCGATCGACTGCCGCAACGGTTCGGCCAGCGTGGGATCCTCGCTGGGCAGGAACTGGTACGCGGCCAGGAGTCCCTCGAGTCGGGTGGCAGTGGGACAGCTGCGTCCATCGGGCGTGTAGCAGCCGGCCAGCTGCGCATGGGTGGCCTGGGCCTGTTGTTCGGTGAGCATGTCGGTACAGATGCGCCGCGCGAACGCGATCAGGGTGTCTCTGGGGACGGGGACGCCCGCATCGGCCGGTACGGCCAGTACTTGCTCGGTCGCCAGCAGATACCACTGGTCAGGAAACGTGGAGGGACGTTCCGCGCCGCGCCGCGCGATCTGGTCGAGCGCCATCGTGGCGGACCGCAACCAGGCAAGCTGGGGGTCATGCCGGTAAAGCATCAAGAGGCCCAGAGCCGCTTCGCCCGGGTAGTATTCCGATTGCCAGGCGTCGCTCCGCCCCGTGTCGGCGAAATACTTTGAGTAATATCCACCATCGGGTTTCTGCATGAAGATCAAAAAGCGGGCCAGCGCGCGCAGTTCCTCGCGCGGAACGGTCGCGGGCGAGACCGCTTCGACGCTCAAGAGCGCCACAAGCGCCAGTCCGGCGCCGCCCAGTTTTGCCTCCCGAGGCGCGCCGTCATCGCTACGACCGCGCGGCGGCCAGACCGCCAGCATCGTGGGTTGGTCCGCCACGGGACCCAGACACTCGCGTCGCAGGAAGGCCACGCCACGCAGCATGGCCGCCTCGATGTGCGGATCGGGTGCACGACGCTGACACTGGGCCAAGGCGTACACCGCTCCGGCGTGCCGCAGTTCGTTATAAGCCGGTGGCAGGGCGACGGTCGGGTCGAGATGCACGCGGTACCGGAACCGTCCCTCGGCATCGCACAGCCCGGCGAGGTAGCGGGCCGAGCGCTCGATCGCCTCGGCCAATTCCTGTGCGGGATCCGTCGCAGGTTCGCGCGGCGGCGCCGCGGAGACGGCCGCCGGGTCGGGCGCGGCAACCGGTCCGCTCGGATCGCGACACGCACTGTTGACGCTGAGCACCATGGCCAGCAGCCACACACCGATCGTGAGTCGACGGCCACTCATGCAGCGTTCCTCGCGCGGTTCATGCGTCCACGTCGTCCCGGTGATCGTCCGCGCCGCGGCGATGCAGAAACAGACGTATCGGGACTTCTCCGAAACTGAGTTCATCGCGCAGCACGCCCAGCAAATAGCGGCGGTAATCGGCGCCGAACGCCTGTGGCATGTTGCACATCAGCACGATGGTCGGCGGCTGGATCGCCACCTGCGTGGCATAGTAGATCTTGGGACGCCGGTTCTTATGTAGCGGAGGGGGATGCAGTTCGAGAGCACGCCGCACCAGGCGATTCAGGTCCCCCGTGCCCACGCGGGCACGCGACTGCTTGAACAGCATCTGGGCATGGTTCAGTAGGACCTTGAGGTTCTTGCCGGTTTGACCCGTAATGAAGGCGATCGGCACATAGGCCAGCGTGGGAAACGCCTCCCGCAGATAGTCGACCCACTGCTGCGTGGCGATCTGTGACACCACCAGATCCCACTTGTTGACGACCAGCACACAGGGCTTGTACTGGTCGATGATGTACTGGCAGAGCTGCTTGTCGACCTGGCTGACGGGCTGCGCGGCGTCGAACAACATGAGCACGACGTCCGCGCGGCGGATGCTCCGCTGCGCGCGCTGCAGACTATAGAAATCCACGTCGCTCCGCACGCTCTTCGACTTGCGCAGCCCGGGCGTGTCGATCGCCAGGAAGGACTTGCCATCCAGCTGAAACCGCACGTCCACGCTGTCACGCGTCGTTCCCGGCACCTCGCTGACGATCATCCGCTCGGCCTGGATCAGCGTGTTGATGAAGGTGCTCTTGCCGACGTTGCGGCGGCCGACCAGAACGATTTTCATCTCCGGCTCCGGCGCGTCTTCGTCCAGATCGGCCGGTGGGAGGAGGGCCACCAGATGCTCGAACAGCACATCCTTGTTGCGGTGTTGATGCGCGCTGACCTTGATCAGCGTGTCGATCCCCAGCCGGTAGAACTCGTCGGCCTGCGCATCGAGCTTCGGGTCGTCGGTCTTGTTGGCCAGGCAGAGGACTGGTTTGGCCACCTGCCGTAGCCGTGCCGCGACCTGTTCGTCCAGCGGCGTGATGCCGCTGCGTGTGTCGACCACAAACAGCAGCACGTCCGCGGCGTCGATGGCCAACGCGATCTGGGCTTCGATCTCGTCGGTCAGGTTGTCGACATCCTCGATCCCGATCCCGCCGGTATCCACCAGCTCCACGGTCCGATCGTCGTGGCGGATCAGTTGCGACACCCGGTCGCGCGTCACGCCCGCGACGTCGTCGACGATGGCCAGTCGCCGGCCGGCGAGCCAGTTGAAGATGCTCGATTTCCCGACATTGGGGCGGCCGACAATGGCGACTTGCGGAACAGGCATAGTGGCCCCATGATAGTCGAAACCGCGCGGGCCACAACGGCCGCCAGAACATGGCGGGACACCCCGGGGGACTGGTGATTCGTGAGTGAGATCTCGCACGAACAGGTGCGCCGCATCATCCTGCAGCGGCTGGAGAGCCTGGCCCGCGCGGGCGTGACCGGCCTGCCCCGACTGTCTCGGCCGGGCGAGGCGTCTCGGCCGGGCGAGGCGATTCGGGAGGGCGAGGCTCCTGCCGAGCCGGCACCGCGGCCGGGCGAGGCGTCTCGGGAGGGCGAGGCGTCTCGGGAGGGCGAGGCTCCTGCCGAGCCGGCACCGCGGCCGGGCGAGGCGTCTCGGTCTCACGCGCATCCCGCCGCACGGCACCCACCCGTCCGCGCGTCGCGCACGGCCACCACGGGGTCCTTGTTTTCGCCGGAGCCAGCCATGCCGCGACGCGAGTCGTTATCCCGCGAGGAGCGTGTCACCGCGCTTGCCCAGGTCTGCGGCGAGGTGGCCGCCTGCCAGCGCTGTACCGAATTGGCCGCAACGCGAACACACACCGTTTTTGGCGTGGGCAATCCTCTGCCGCGGCTGGTGTTTCTGGGCGAGGCGCCCGGGGCCGATGAAGACGCGCAAGGCGAGCCGTTTGTGGGCCGGGCCGGCCAGTTGCTCAATAAGATTCTCGACGCCTGCACGCTGCGGCGCGAGGACGTCTACATCCTGAACATTCTCAAGTGTCGTCCGCCCGGCAACCGTACGCCCACGCCGCACGAAGCGGAGAATTGCCGCGAGTACCTGCTGCGGCAACTGGCGATCCTGCAGCCCGAGTTCCTCTGCTGCCTCGGGGCCGTCGCCGCCCAGTGCCTGCTGGAAACCACCACGCCCATCGGTCAGCTGCGGGGTCGCTTCCACCAGTTCCAGGACATACGCGTGATGGCCACGTACCATCCCGCTTATCTGCTGCGCAATCCCGGCGCGAAGCGGGCCACCTGGGACGACATGAAAATGCTGCTGCGCGAGATGGGGATCGAACTGCCGCCGCGTTAAGTGGACTTGCGTGATTTCGGGATTCTCGGGTGGCTGGGGACGAACGAAGTGAGCCCCCAGCGTTCGGCGTTCCGGTGGCTCGCTGCGCTCGACCCCGCTTGTCCCAGAAGGAACGCATACCCCGGGTCCCGCAATTCCATGGGCACGCATCACGACGCAACACAGCCGCCTCGGCCGGCTCTTGGGCGTCGACCGAGGCGGTTGGAAGATACCGTAGGAAGTCGGTTCCGAACTTCGGCTCAGAATTCCCAGACCACCCCGAGATTCAGCCCCTGAATCCACATGTCGGAGTGATCGAGCACTGGGAGCGGAGCGGCCGGACCGACCAGGTTGCCGCCGTTGGCCGGCAACTGCGAAGGATTCACGTTCATGTCAATCTGGCCGCCGGTCCGAGCGATATCGGTGATCCACAACAGCGAATAGCCCATCTCCAGACTCAACCGTTCGGACCAGCGATAACGCAAATTCAGGTTGAGCTCAGGAATCAAAGCGAATTCGTCCCAGCTGTAGGTGCCGATGTTGGTCGGCAGGGCCAGCAGACCGCCGTTGCCGAGCAACGCCGGCTGCGTCGGGACCGTGATCGCGGTCTGACCGCCAATCGTCGCTCGCTGGTGCATGTTGCCGAAGGCCAGCTTGGTCAGAATATCAAAGTCCCAGCAGCCGCGATTGATCAACGTCGACAGCCCCACCTCGCCGCCATGGAAGTCGTTCTCGGTGCCAAACGCGTCCACAATCCCGAACGTCGTCCCGACCGGAATCACACCGCCCGGATCGGTCGAAGTCAGCTGCTCGCGAATCGTCAAGCTCTCGCGGAACCGCAGGTAGCGGTAGCCGCCGATCAGGTCCACCCGGCGGTCGCAGTCACGCAGCCAGTTGCGGCGCAACAGCACCGCGACCGAATACAACTCGCTGTTGGTCTCCGTCTGGACACTTCCTTCCACCAGGCCGGGAAACGCCACCAGCTGGGAATCTGGCTGCCCGAGCAGCACGTTGTTGAACGGGCGCGCCAGAATGGGACTCAGCGGCGTGCCCACCGAGTGAGCGTAAAAATTCCCCGAGTTGGCGCCGTCGCCTACCGCAAACCCGGTGAATTCCAGACCGCTCAACTGGCAATCGTCCAACCAGTAGCCCATCGTCAGCCGCACACCGGGTCGATAGTTGTCGTCCAGTCCGCCGCCGCCCACCAGGACCTCCGTGCCGGGGGCTCCCAGCACGCCGGCGCTCGGCCGGGGCGTCCCGTCCGGACTGGTCGTGACCAGGGCCGGTGCCTGGTTCGGCTTGAACCACCAGACCAGCAGGTCTGCCTGACCGTACCAGGTCGGCGAGCAGCAGTCACAATAGACCCCCGAAGCACAACTGTTGCCGGTTGCCGGAGTAGCGTTTGCCTCCTCGGCGGTCTCATCCCACAGATTTGCCGTGTTCGACATGCTCGCGGGCATCGAGCTGTACGAGGCGGACTTGCCGGGGTTGCCGGCGATGCTGCTGGCGCAGAGGCCGACCACAGCCGCGGCGACAACAGCCCGGAGAATGCGCATTCGCGTGTTAGCCATGTGACGAATCCTTGCTAGGCCACAGAACGACTTCCTACATCGCCAGTTATCGGGCTCCGGGCCGACGGCGCTGACCGGGAACTGCGGCAGGAAATCGAGTTCCGCGCCGGTGATCCGTTACAGCCGACACATCCGACAGCGTCTGCCAAACCGGTCGGAAATTCGCTGGCTTGACCCATTTTCCTGGCTTTTCTGTCTATTTCCGACCGGGTCCGCCTGGGTGGACAACCCGCCGCAGCTAGCCCATGCTGTGCGAAACGGACAGGAACCGGAGGTGGTGCATCGTGCGTTTGAGTGTCGTCGACTACCTCGTGCTGGCTGCCTATTTCGCCGTGCTGGCAGTGTGCAGCTGGCGGGGGAGACGCCACGCTCCGACCGACGAGGACTATTTCCTGGTGGGACGCCAAGTGCTCCCCATGGTTCTTGGGCTGAGCGTCATGGCGTCAATGTTGTCGAGCATTACCTATCTGGCCGAACCGGGTGAAGTCTGGAAGTCGGGCATCACGCATTCGCTGGGCAAGTTGCTGGGGATCCCTCTCGAAGCGGCGCTGGTGTGGGGTTGTTGCATCCCGTTCATGATGCGGTTCCGATTCACCAGTGTGTATGAGTACCTCGAGGGGCGGTTTGGCCGTCCTGCGCGGCGCGTGGGTGCCGCGTTGTTTGTGGTGCTGGTGCTGCTGTGGATGGGATTCGTTCTGGTCGTGTTGGCCCAGGTCGTCACCCAGCTCACGGGGCTGCCACGGCTGGCTGCCATTCTCGCTGTCGGCGCGGTCACCACGGCGTACACCGCCTGGGGGGGCTTGCGAGTGGTCATCGGGACCGATCTGGTGCAGGTCATGGTCCTGACCGGTGGTGCCGTACTGACGATTCTCTATGTGGCGTGGAAGGTACCCGGAAGCTGCTGGGACTGGATCGCCGCTGCCGGCACGTATCTCGCACGCATGGGCCAGCCGCAGTCCATCCCGTGGTTCAGTTGGGATCCGACGCAGCGCACCACGGTTGTCACGGCCGCCGTGAACATGGCGGTCTGGCACTTGTGCATGCACACTTCGAATCAGATGGCGGTGCAGCGCTATTTCAGCGCGCGGGGCTCGAGACACGCTCGCCGCGGATTCCTGGTCAGCACGGCGGCGTACGTCGGGATCACGTTGCTCTTGATGGGTGTTGGTCTGGCCGTGCTGTATTACTATCACGTCACGCAGCGCCCGCTGGACGGCAACCTGGACCCGTTTACCCAGCGAGACCTGATCTTCCCGACGTTCGTGCTGCACCATCTGCCGACCGGCGCGGGCGGCATGCTGCTGGCGGCATTGCTGGCGGCGGCCATGTCGACCGTCGATTCGGGCTTGAACTCGCTGGCGACGGTCATATCCCTTGAGTTGCGACCCAACGCCGCTGCGATCGCGTATGACCGGGGAAACGGAGACCCTGTCCGTCGGGACGCGGACCAGCTGGTGCCGCCGGCGAGTCATGTGGGGCTCGCGATGTGGCTCACCGTGGCGGCCGGGGCGGGGACCACCGTGGCTGCCTGGGCGCTGACCTGGCTCCCGGCCTCATGGGGCATCTACGATGCCATCCCGCGCACGTTCAACGCGATTACCGGGCCGTTGGGCGGGCTGTTCTTTGTGGGCATGTTCCTGCCCCAGGTGCGGCAGGCCGCGGCGTTGGGCGCCACGGGCGGCGGACTCGTTGTGAGCCTTGTGTTGGGCTACCTGCCTGCGTTGAGCGGATGGCTCCAGTCCGGGGGCTGGCAGACGCCGCTCTGGCCCGAGATCAGCTTCACATGGATCCTGCCGGTCTCGTTCTTGTTCACGGTGCTGGTCGCGCCGGTGCTGAGCCTGCTCGATCCGACGCCGCGGCGCGATGTGCGGGGACTTACGTGGTGGACCCGCCATCAGCTGCCATCGTGCGCTGACCGTACGCGGCACTAGTGCTTGGCCAACGCGAAATATCGGGGTGGTGGGGGACGAACGAAGTGAGCCCCCAGCTGCGACAAGCCGGGGGCGAGCTAAAGCTCGTCCCCAGCCACCCATCGCGCGGCCACTTGACTGATCGATTGATCTGTCTTTGCCCCTTTCGACTTGACACCTCTCTGGGTTCCTGCGACACTCCGCCCCGCAACGTGCGGGGTCCGCCGCCTGGAATGGCGGCATCGCTAGCATGGAGAAGGGATGCGTACAGCCATGAAACTCACGGGATGGATCGTTGCCGTCGCGGTATTGGCCGCTGGAATCGTCGGGTGCAACAACAAAACGCCGAGCAGTCCTCCCACTAGCTCGAACACGACCGCCCAGGCGAACGACGCCGTCGACGCCGCCGAGCCGGTAGTCCAGGTCGCCGCCGAAACGCCCGCCGAGGCCGTCGGCAGCTTTCTCAAGGCGCTGCAGACCGGCGACGACAAGGTCGCCACTGCCATGCTGACCACCAAAGCACGCCAGGAAACCAAAGCTCACGACCTGGTCGTGGAACCCCCCGGTGCGCCCAATGCCAAGTACACGGTCGGTGAAGTCCAACACCCCGATGACAACCCCAAGATCGCGTACGTCAGCTGCGTCTGGTCGGAAACGTACGACAATGGCGAGGAAGAGGCGTACGAAGTCGTGTGGATCCTCCGGCACGAAGAGCCTGGCTGGCGCGTCGCCGGGATGGCGACCCAGCTGGCCGAGTCCGAAGAACCGGTCTTCCTGGATTTTGAGGACCTGACTGCCATGGAAAACACAGTCCAGCAAGCGGAGTCTGCGACCCAGCCGGCGGCGAAGGCCCAACAGGCGCAGCAACCGCAATCGGCGGGTCCCATCCGCTAGCGGCTTGCTGAGTGCTGTATCTAAGCTGAATCATGCCAGGGACTTGCGAATTGCAGGTCCCTTTTCTTTTTCCGGCCTGCCGGGCACACCGGCCGCGATACGGCGGGACTGGCCTGGCATTAGGCGTCATTGCCCAGCGACTGGCTCACCCCAGCGGACCATCGGCCCCGTAGCTTGCAATCTCTGCAGGGGGGGTGAGTGCAAGCGTGGCTGCAACGGTCCTTGACATCCAATCGGATGATGTTACCTTATCGGCCTAGTCTGTTTGGTTGACTTATCTTTCGCAGGCCGCAAAGTTGTCGACTCTTGGGGGAAACGAGGCCGGCGAGAGCCACAGGTCGGGACAAACAGACAGGCAGCGGGCTCGGCGGTCAACAGTTGGCCGTGTAGCGCCTCGGGGTGCGACCCGCGGCAAGGCAACATCAGTTTCGGGTACGGTAGTTTCTATGGAGGACTCTGCATGAATCGAATGATTGTGTTCGGCGTCGCGCTGTTTCTCGCGATCGTCGGGATCGCCCTGGTGGGCGATCAGCCGCAGGCCTTTGCGGGCCAGGGCTGCAATGGTTGTCATGGCGCCGTAGGCTGCAATGGCGGCAACGGTGGTTGTGCGGCGGTTGCCTGTGAGGGCAATGGCCGCCGCTGTGCCGGTCGCGTCCGGTGTGCCGGTCGTGATCGCTGTGCCGGTCGTGATCGTTGTGCCGGTCGTGATCGTTGTGCCGGTCGTGTGCATCACGCGCGGCGTTGCGCAGGCCGTCGTGCGGCGGACTGTTGCGGGCAGCCGGTTGTGGCTGACTGCTGCGGTGTAGTCGTTCATGAAGAAGCAGTTCATGAGGCTGCCCCGCCGGCCGAGGAGCCCGCCACGGAAGCTCCGGCTGAGACGCAGTAATGTGGCGTCGGGCCTCGCGTGCTGCCGGCGGAGCCAGGCAGGACAGGGGCTCGTGTTTCGCAGGCCGATGAGTCCGCGCATCCCTGTTAGCGTGGTCTGATTGGCGACCATAAAATGAAGACCGGGTTCCTTCGGGATGCCCGGTCTTTTCTTATGGGCGGATCGCCCCGTGGTGGGTCGGGAACCAGGGGGCGGGGATTGGGAACGAGGTATGCTATGGGCCGAAGATCGCTGCGCGATCAGGTTGATGTGAACGCGTCGACGCGGCTGGGCGAGACGGCGCGGGCTCTGATCTCCGTGGCGCTCTTTGCGCACCTGTTTGTCGTCGCCACCTGCCTGGCGGCCAATCTGGTGCCGTCGCTGCTGCAACAGAAGCTTTTGAGGTTCTTTCGTCCCTACGCCCGCGTGCTGAATTTTGACCTGGATGGCACCCGCTACTATCTGACTCACGGATCGCAGCGGGATGTGGACCATCGCATCGAGGTGTTGCCGGCGGGTCGCGACGCCGGCGATCCGTCGTCCTGGGTGCGGCTGGTGCGCGGATTACGAGGCAGCGAACGCTACCATCGGTATCAGCGGCTGGCGGAAGCCATCGCGTTCTTCCAGGGCGACGATGCCGTCACGGCGCTGGTGGCGGCAGGCATTGTGCGGCAGTCGCTGCAGCAGGATGGGCAACGGCTGGCCGAGGTGCGTTGCCGCCAGCACCTGCTGCAGAGCTGGGAGGCGGTGCGCAGCGACGTACCGGCCGAGCGCGATGCAGAGAGCGCGACGTATTTCGCCACCGCCTATGCCGCCCGGGTGATCACGGGGGACCAGGGCCAGGTCCGGATCCTGAAGCGTGAATCCGCAGCGCTCGAAGCACAACCAGGTGGCCCCCGATGATCGGACAACGCGTGGCGGACTATCTCCGTGAGTTGGCGCACGCCTTCGGGGCGGGCTGGAATCGCTTCTGGTACACACCGCGCGATCCGCGCATGGTGTGCGCGCTGCGGATCGCGGCGGGCCTGTGTGCGTTGGCCTTCGTGATCTCTCACACGGCGGACCTCGTGCGCTGGATGGGTCCGGACGGCATCCTCGACGCGCAGACAACGCTGCAGCTCAATGGCCAGCAGACGCTGGGACCGACGCTGCGGTATTCGTATCTGTTTCTGGCCGCCACGCCAGCATCCCTGTGGATTCTGCACGGGGCGGGCATCGTGACGGTGGTCGCGTTGACCGTGGGGCTTTGGTCGCGCTGGACGGCACCCGCGGCCTTGCTCGTGGTGTTGGCCTATGTGCATCGCATGCCGCTGCTGACCGGTCAGTGGGAACCGGTGCTCACGATGCTCCTGGCGTACCTCAGTCTGGCTCCGACGGGGCGCTGCTGGTCGCTCGACGCCCTGCTGGCCCGCCGGCGAGCGCGGCGTGGCGGGGCGCGGGACGCGCCATCGCGCCCGCAGCCATCCGTCGCGGCCAACATCAGTGTGCGCCTGATCCAACTCCATCTGGCGGCCTTGTGCATCCTGACCGGACTCAACATGCTCGCCGCCGACGTCTGGTGGTCGGGCGAAGCAGTCTGGTGGCTCATCGCCCGCACCGAATCCCGGCTCGTAAATCTGACCGCGCTCTCGGATGCGTTCCTGCTCGTCAATGCCTGGACGCACGTGATCGTGCTCTACCTGCTGGTGTTTGGGGTGTTGGTGTGGCACCGGCTGGCGCGGCCGCTGCTGCTGGTGCTGGGTATTCCGTTCTGGCTCTCGCTGGCGCTGCTCACCGGGCTGGTCGCCTGGTGTCTGACGATGCTGCTGGCGAGCCTGGCGTTTGTCGAATCGCAACGAGGTGTGTGCCATGAAATGGTCGTTGAAGATCGGTGAGTACCGCGGGATCGGCGTGTACGTGCACGCCACGTTTCTGATTCTGATCGGCTTTGTGGTGCTGAGTCACTGGTTGGCCGGCTTCACGCCCGCCAAGACGCTCGAAGGGGTCGGGTTCATCCTCGCCCTCTTCGGCTGCGTGGTGCTGCACGAGTTCGGCCACGCGCTGATGGCGGCACGGTACGGCATCCAGACCCGCGACATCACGCTGCTGCCGATCGGCGGGGTGGCGCGGCTGGAGCGGATGCCGGAGGAGCCGATGCAGGAATTGTGGGTGGCGCTGGCCGGCCCGGCGGTCAATGTGGTGATCGCTGCCGGGCTGTTTGCCTGGCTCGTGCTGCGCGCGGCGTTTCTCCCGCTGAACGAACTGACCGTGACCAGCGGCCCGTTTCTCGAGCGGCTGCTGGTGGTCAATCTCTTCCTGGTGGTGTTCAACATGTTGCCGGCGTTCCCCATGGACGGCGGTCGGGTCCTGCGGGCGCTGCTGGCCACACGGATGGAGTACACGCGGGCGACGCAGATCGCCGCGGGGATCGGACAGGCCATGGCGCTGCTGTTCGGCTTCCTGGGGATCTTCTTCAATCCGTTCCTCGTGTTCATTGCCCTGTTTGTCTGGATCGGTGCGGCGCAGGAAGCGAGTGTCGCGCAGATGCGGTCGGCGCTGGGCGGTATTCCTGTCGTGCGCGCGATGATTACGGAGTTCCACTCGCTGTCTCCGCGCGACACGCTGGCCCACGCCGTCGATCAGATCCTGTCCGGCTCGCAGCAGGATTTCCCGGTGGTGGACGGCGGTCGCGTGGTGGGCATCCTCACACGGCATGATGTGCTCATGGGACTTTCCCAGCATGGGCGCGAGGTACTGGTGGGGGACTGCATGCAACAGCAGTTCGAGACCGTGGACGCGTCGGAGATGCTCGACTCGGCGTTTCGACGGCTGCAGGCGTGTGATTGCCATACCGTCCCCGTCATGCGGCAGGGGACGCTCTTGGGGCTGGTGACGATGGACAACGTGGGTGAGTTCGTGGCGATCCAGGCCGCCATGGATACCGCCCGTCCGTCCCGCAGCGCCGGCGGCAGTTGGCAGTAATCGCACGGCGGGCAGGTCGCTTGACAGGCTGCGCTGGGCAGGGCAGAGTGAAGACGACGCGGAAGCCGCCGGAGACGCAACGCGATCGACTTCTGCCCCGTACGCCAGGACCTTCCCTGTCGTGGCGGCCGGCGTGACTTGGTTCCGCAACCCCTTGAGATGGCACCGACGGAAATGGCCCACGCTTCGCTTCCCCGCCCGTGCCGCGAAGGAGCTCACACAGCAGCTCATCGGCACGACAACCTGGCGGACCGAGTCGTCAGTGAGCCGATTGCGGCGGTCCGCCGGCAAGCGGTAACAGCGTATGTCGCTGATCGGCCAGGGATGGCTGCCCCGTGGTTGCCGCGACGCATGTGGACGGCCGTTGTGACCAGTGCCACGCTGCATGCTGCTGCGCTGGCGGTCTTCGGCTGGCTGAGCGTGGACGACTCGGCCTGGGACCTGGCCGTGGATCCCGGACAGGCCGTGTCGCTGGCGGTCGTGGCCGCTGCACCCGAAGAGCGCCCGGAGCACGAGCACCCCGCCAGAATCGTCGCGGACGAGCCGCAGCCCGAGCCGCGCCCGCGGGCCGAGGCGGCGCCGCAGGCGGTGGTCGCGCCGCGTCCCGCAACGGAGCCGCCCGAGCCGCTGCGGCCGCGCGCGCCGCTGGCGGCGGAAGCGCCGCCGGCGCCGGAGGTGCCCCGCTCGGACCGCGCCCCCGCGTCCGATGATCGCGACGCGCCCCAGCTGGTGGATCGCCCGGTGACGCCGCCCCGCACCGTCACTCGCGCGCCGGCACCCCCCGCGGCCACGCTGGTGCCTGTGTCTCTGCCGTTTTCCGGAAACGATCCCGGTGCCAATCTGGATGCGGCCGCGTACAAGTTGCCTACGAACCCGGCTCCGGAATACCCGCTGGCCGCCCGCCAGCGCAACGAGGAGGGACGGGTGCTCCTGCTGGTCTTTCTCGACGCTGACGGCCGCGTTGTGAACGCGCAGCTGCGAGCCAGCAGCGGCTCAGTCCTCCTGGATCAAGCCGCTATGCGGGCGGTGCGGCAATGGCGCTTCTCTCCCGCCCGCTCACGTGGGGTCCCCGTCACGTCGCAGCTGCTCGTGCCCGTCCGGTTTTCGCTGCGCGAAGCCGGGTAACGGCGCCCGCTGCCGCCTCCGACTCGGCTTTCGATACCCGTCAACTTCGACTGGAGGTTGCCCCCCGCGTGCGCCGATGACCAGTTGTAACGGTTGTAGCGATAATGCGCATTCTGCGGCCGCCACGCGCCGGTCTCGGACAATCGAGGGTAGTTCGATTGCAGGAGAACCCGCGGCGGACCGGGTCTGCGAGTTGGGGGGTGTTATGACGTGCGCACGAAGTGGCGTGGCCCCGCGTGCCATTGCCGGGTTGCTGGTGTTGGCCCTCAGTGCGGCGGCCTGGGCTGAGCAAGACGACGGCGAGCGCGACGGGAAGACCCCGCAGGAAATTCCGGAAACCGTGGTGGAGGCGACGCCCGTGCCGCCCCCGGCGGAGCCCGCGCCACTGCCCCCGGTGATCGACAGCGCCAGCCTCGGACCGCCGTCCCTGTTGCAGGGTTCGCTCTTCAGCAGCGCCTTGGCCGACGGGTATCTGAGCGACTCCACCACCACCGGCACCTGGCTCGACGTGCCCGATCTGCAACTGCCCCTGACCGTAGACGCGGTCACGCGGCCGCTGCTGCGCGACCAGCAGGTCATTACCGTGCGCGAGTCGCTGCGGAACGTGCCGGCCGCCATTGCGGTGGGCGATGACCAGTTCGCGGACCGCTTCTTCCTGCGTGGGTTAGAGGTCCGCACCCGCGATTTCCGCCGCAACGGGTTTCTTGATCCATCGTTCAACCAGCGGGAGATCGCCAACATCGAGCGGATCGAGTTCCTCAAAGGGCCCGCGTCGGTTGTCTACGGGTCGGCCTCGCCGGCCGGCACGGTGAACTTCATCACCAAGAAACCGATCGACGCGCAGTTTTCCGATGTCGACTTCCAGTTCGGCAGCTTCGGACTGGATCGCTATACGCTCGATACGAACGGCTACGCGACCGAAGGAGGGGCACTGCTGTACCGCTTCAACGGGGCGTACGAGAACGCGGACAGTTTTCGCGATTTCGGGTTCGTCGAGCGTTACCTCCTCGCCCCCACGGCGCGTTGGATCATCGGCGACAATACGCTCTTGAC
>JALOQX010000376.1 GCA_025459265.1 Pirellulaceae bacterium
CTGGCGCTGGTGACGGGGAACGATCACGATTCGTACCTCTTGACGCGTGAGATCCGCCAGGCACTGACCGCGCGCCGACGAACGCCGCAGTACCAGTTTGAATATGCACCGCAGTCGCAGGCACTCCCGTCGCTGGTGTCTGCGTGCGTGGCGACCAACCCGGACTGTATCGTTGTCGTCGCTGACCCGTCTTTGTCCGCTCAGTTGGTGCTCGCCCTGCGCGCGGCAGGTTACGCCGGCTCCATCGTGGGAGGACCGGCGTGCGGGCGAAGTCCGTTTATCAGCCAGGTGGCCGATCAGGCGGGCGAATTGACGTTTCCTGTTCTGTGTGGGCCGTGCACGGGATCGGTGTTGGCCGCGCCGGATGCCGGGGAGACGGGATGGCTCGATCGCAGCGACTATGCTGGCCGGCACACCTATGACGCGGTGTGGCTCGTCGTGCGCGCGATCCGCCAGGCCGGACTCAATCGCGCCGACATCGCGCAGGCACTCCGCACCTTGTCACCGACCGCCGGCGTCTCGGGGCCGATCGAGTGGGACGGACCGGGGAGCAACGTGCGCCGGCCGCAGCTGGCCGGTCTGCGCGACGGTCACATCGTGCGTTTGGATGGCCGGCCGGAGTAACGGGTGTAGGCGTCCTGCCGCAGGTGCCCCAGCAGATGGTGGCCGGCACGCCGGTCCCGCTCGTAGCGCAGCGCGTCGAGGTCAATCGGTCCGACGACGATCTTCGTGCCGGTACCGGCTTCGGCCCGCGCGAGGATCCGACCGTCGTAGTCGACGATCATACTCCCGCCCGGCCAGCTGAAGGGTGGGTAATGGGCCAGTTGCGCCGCCTGATTTGCCGCCACCACGTAGCTCATGTTCTCGACCGCGCGGGCCCGGTTCATCAGCGTCCACCAGTCCAGGGGTTCGGCCGTGCCCCAGGGATCCATGTACGCCGAGACGCGCACCAGCACCTCCGCGCCGCCCAACGCCAGCTGCCGAATCGCTTCCGGAAACAGCCAGTCGTAACAGATGGCCGCGCCCAGGCGTCCGATATCCGTTTCCGCCACGGGAAACAGCGGTTCGTCGTAACCGGGCAGATCCGGCGGGCTGGTGTGCAGCTCCCAGGGTATCCACGTGTGGACCTTGCGGTACCTGGTGAGCAGCCCGTCGGGTCCGATCAGGCACGTCGTATTGAACACATGTCCGGGCCAGCGCGCATCGGACTCCAGGAACGTCCCCGTCTGGATATACACGCCGCGCTCCCGGGCGGTCTGCACGTAGCGCTCCGTGTGCTCGTTCGGAATCGGCACCGCCAGGCGGTCGAGCAATTCCTCCACGGTTCCGTAGATCGGCGCGGCGTGGGCGAATTCGGGAAAGACGACCAGCCGCACGTCGTGCAGCGGCCGATACCCGTCCACCGCATAACCGATCAGATCGAGGAAGTGGTCGACCCGCGCTGCGATCTCTTCACGATCGGCCGGGTTGGGCAGGTCGATCTGGCAGGCGGCGGCATAATAGCGCGAAATCTGTGTCATGAAGTTGTCACCGATCTCTCAGCGTCCGTGGACGTGCCGCGTGTTGTATTCGGCGCGGTAACGCCGGGTTTCGGGCGTGTCCGGATAGGCTTCGTGGCTCTCGTAGGGATAACCGCTCATGCCGTGAAACGGCAGCGGCTCGACCGTGTCCGGAAACGCGGTGTAGAGGTCCATGTCCTTGCAGTAGCTGTCTGTCTTCAGCAGAAACGACCGGGTGCACCCTGCCGGAACGGGCCCGAAATCATCCGCGGCAAAACGCAGCGTGACTTCCTCGCCGTGGCCCATGATCACGTACTGGTCGTCGGCGCGTTCCAGCAGCGGGCGGACATCCCCGAACCGCGTGTAGTGGCCCGTCATCAGCTTCCAGGCGACATTGCGGTCCAGGTTATCGTAGTCGTACAGATTCGGACGGCGGCCGTCGGGCGAATAGGCCCGCGGGTAGCCGCGGAAATGGAGGTGCGCCTCACGCGCCGCCAACTCCTGGACCCGCAGCACGGCCTGCTCGTCCGGGCAGCCCAGGTAGATCTCGTCCCAATAGACCTCCATGTTGCTCGTCACGCGAAGCGCGCGGTCGTGCGGCTGCAGCTTTCCGGTCAGATCGACGGTCATCACGTGATTCAGGCCGGCCGGATAGCCCACTTCCGGCGCGATGGCAACCCACTGTCCGTCACGCCGTACCTCGATCGACGGCGCTCGATAGCGCAAGCCCGCCTGGCTGGCCGCGTGGTTCGTCGACGAATAGCCGTATTCCACCCAGCCGTGCAGGAACAGGACGGTGCGCGGCGCGGTGGCCAGCTTCCCGAGCTGGTCGCCGAAATCCAGCTCCACCGCGTGCTCGGCGGCCAATCCGACGAAGCGGTGGTCGGCCTGTGTGGCGCCGGCGTAACGCCGATCCGGCGCTCGCACGGCGTCGGTGACATCCGCGCCGCATTCGCTGCGCGCCTGCACCGGGTAGTGCCGCGCGCGCAGACAGAACAGTTCAATGGGAGGCGGCGCGACGCCGATGGCCATCAGTTCGTGCGGCTGCACTTCCGTGCCCGCCCGATGATCGACCGCGATCAGCTTCACCTCATCCAGATAGGTGATCTCTTCCAGCGGCGTGAGCGCCTGGAGCTCGTAGAACCCCGCCCGGGGTGCCAGCGCTGGCAGCGGCAGAAACTCGGTCGGATCGGGGGTCGCGTAGCGGCCGTGGCCCAGGTAGTAGCCCAGTCCACCGACTCCGCCGAAGTCGGCCACGAACGCGAACCGCGTTCCGTCCCAGGCGAACAGGTACGGGCACGAGGACGGCTTGCGCGACTGCTGTTCCAGCGGCAGGACGCGATTCGCGGCCACTTCCACTTCACCCTGTAGAATCGCGTCGGGCCACAACACGCGCAGCCAGTCGACTTTGGCGTGCGGCCCCAGTCCGGCATGGACCCGCAGCGGCAGCGACGCCACCGGCCCGCTGTTGCCCCCCACCACGTACTGCTGAAACAGCGCGCCGGTTTTCACCTCCGCCCGTGCCCCGATGGCTGAGTGGTTGGAGCGCGCCGTCTGGTCTTGCGGCCGCTTGCCGATCAGATCCAGCGCCAGCCAGTGGCCACCCGGCGTGAGATTCGCGATCAGCAGCGCCGGACGACCGACCGGCGCCAGCAGCACGTCGCACCGTCCGTCCCCGGTGAAATCCGCCGCCACGCACGACGCATCGCCGTCCGTGTGGATGGCATCCAACAGGTTGCCGGGATCCACACTCGATGCGTCGACAAAGCCATACTGGGGCCAGGTGTTGAGCAGCAGGGCCGGACCGCGACTGCCGTCCGCGCGCTTCGCGTCGGCAATCAAGATGTCCAGATCGCCATCGTTGTCGATGTCCACGAACTGGCCGCCCGTGCCGCTCAGACGCCCGCAGCCGGCGGCGAAACTCGCATCCTCCTCGAATGTGAACCGACCGCGGTTGTGAAACAGCCGGACGCCTGCCGGCGTGAAGACCAGCACGTCCCGGTCGCCATCCTTGTCGGGATCTCCCGACGTAGCGCTCACCGTACCCTCCACTCCCATGCCGATTGTCTCGCCCGTGTCCGTACGGAACTGGCCCGCGCGGAAGTTCACCCAAGCTTGTGGCGATCCGCCAGCGGGGAAGACGAGCAGGTCCAGATCAAAGTCGTTGTCGAAGTCGTCCGCGACGGACGCCGCCACGACCGTGGTCGGGAAATCCAGCCCGCAATCCGCGGCCCGGTCGACAAACGTCCCGTCTGCGTGGTTGAGCCACAGACTTGACGGCGTGGGCTTCGCCGAGTTGCCTTGCGCCGGGATCTGGCCGGACGCGCAGCGCATCGCCATCAGATCCAGGTCGCCGTCGCTGTCGAGATCCACCAGGCGGGTCAATTGCGTGAGCGTGGCCGGACCCCCAAGCTCCTCGCCGGCCGCGGGCGCAAACTGCCCTGCGCCGTCGTTGAGCCACAGCTGATCGATGCCGGCCGTGCCCAACCACACGTCCACATCCCCGTCGTTGTCCACATCCCCCCAGGCGGGACACACCGCGTCGCGGCTCAAGCTCGCGCCGCGCGCGAACTGGCCGCTGCCGTCATTGAGATAGAGAACCGCCTCACGCTGCGGTCCCTGCCCGCACAAGAGCAAGTCGAGATCGCCGTCGCCATCGACATCGGCCACGGCGATCCCCGGCAGCGCGACGCGACCTCCCGGCCATTCCCACGCCGCGAAGGTCTCGCCGACGGGCTGTGGGTCGGGGGAAAACAGCACGCGGCCGGGCGGCGGCACGGCCTGCGGCGGCAACGGCAGGCCGTCGCTGCCCATGGCGAAATAGTACTTGCCCGCCATCCCGTACTTGTCGTCGACCACGAACGAACCGACGGCCAACTCTTCCCGATTCAGCGCGCGGAAACGCTCCATCAGCTCCTTCGCTTCCGCCGTTTTGCGGTTACGCATGTAGAGCGTCCCCAGCAGATACACGGCCGACACGAAACCGCGGTCCCGCTCGATGATCCGCTCGAGAATCGGCATCGCCTCCTCACCCCGGTTCAGGTTCCGCAGCACTTTCGCGTAACAGTAGCCGGCAAAGGGATCTTCCGGATCGGCTCGATAGACGCGTTCGAAACAGCTGACCGCCACGTCGTCGTGACCAAGGTAGGAATGCAGCATGCCCAGACAAAAGCTGGACGGCAGGTGGGACGGGTCGCCGGCGAGGATCTGCTCGAACGTGGCCACCGCGGTGTCCACCATTTCCTGGGTTGATCCCAGCCGCTTGTCCGGGCTGTTTTCCCCCGCCATGTTCAGGTAGGCCAGGCCGCGATTGAAGCGCGCGGCCGTCCAATCCGGGGCGACGGTGAGGACGTGGTTGAAGGCCTCCGCAGCTTTGGCGTATTCGAATTTCTCCAGGTACGCCGCCCCACGGTTGAATTCCGCCACGGCTTGCGCCAGCGCCGGGGTCCACTCGGACGCGGACACGGGTGTTGTCAATCCTTCACCCGCCGT
>JALOQX010000007.1 GCA_025459265.1 Pirellulaceae bacterium
GTGCACGTCGTTCAAGTTCGCACGCTCAGCGCCGCAACGCCCGCGCGGCGTCACACCAGCCCTTGCAGCCAGCGGGGAAGCTGTCCCGCCGGGGGGAGTTGTACGAGATGCACCGACTGTATCGACGGAATGCCCAGCACGTCCTCGATGGCAGCCGTGGTCGGGACCGCGTCGAGGTTGAGCACGCCGATGGCCACACCACCGGGCGTCGCGCCTTCGCGTCCCACCGACATCTGCGCGATGTTGATGTTGTGAGCGCCGAACACGGAGCCCACCTTGCCGATGATGCCCGGCACGTCGTGGTGCGTGAACACGCAGAGGATCCCGTCCAGATACGCTTCGAGCCGATACGGTCCGAGGCGAATCAGACGCGGCATCTTCTGGCCGAAGAGCGTGCCGGCCGCCGTGCGGGTCGCGCCGTCGCTCGAGATGCTCGCCGTGATCGACGAGCTGAAGTCGCCGAGTTCCGAGTCGCGCTGTTCCGTCAGCTGAATACCCCGTTCCTTCAGCAGGAGTTCGGCGTTGACGATATTGACATCTTCGTCGAGCAGGTTTTCCAGCAACCCGGCACAGAACGAAGCGGTCAGCAACTTGGTATCCTCCTTGGCGACTTCGCCGCGATACTGTACCTGGCAGGCCGAGGCGGGGCCGCCGTGCCACTGCGCCAGCAGGCGGCCGAGGCGATAGGCCACGTTGACGTGGCCGGCGATCGCCCGGAGAGTCTTCGGGTCCACGGAGGCCATGTTGACCGCATGGCGAATTTCGCCGCAGGTGAGGTAGCGGATCAGCAGCTGCACCGCTTCCACGGCGACCTGGGTCTGCGCTTCCTCGGTGCTGGCGCCCAAGTGCGGCGTGCAGAGGACGCCGGGGAGCGCGAACAGCGGGCTGTCGGTGCAAGGCTCGGTTTCGAAGACGTCCAGCGCCACGCCGGCCAGCTGGCCGCTGCGGAGTCCCTCGGCCAGCGCCTGCTCGTCGTAGATCCCGCCGCGGGCAGCATTGATCAGCCGGGCGCCCGGTTTGAGCAGTTCGATTTCCCGCCGGCCGATGAGGTGCTTGGTTTCGGCGGTCAGCGGCGTGTGGACCGTGAGGTAGTCGACGTGCGGGAGCATGTCCACCACGGTCTCGACCTTGTCAACTCCCAGTTTGGTGGCCAATTCGGTCGACAGGAACGGGTCGTAGCCCAGCACACGCATGCCGAAGGCGACGGCGCGGCGCGCGACTTCCTGGCCGATCCGTCCCAGCCCGACGACGCCCAGGGTCTTGTCGGCCAGCTGGGTCCCCATGTAATGCTTGCGATCCCACCGCCCCGCCTGCAGGCTCTGGTACGCCGCGGCGATATTGCGCGACAGGCCGAGCATGAGCGCGAAGGTATGTTCCGCGGTGCTGAGCGTGTTGCCGGTCGGCGTGTTCATGACGACGATGCCCTGGCGGGTGGCGGCGGCCTTGTCGATGTTGTCGGTGCCGACGCCCGCCCGCACGATGGCGCGGAGGCGGCGATTCCCGTCCAGCGCCGCGGCGGTGATCTTCACGCCGCTGCGGCAGACGGCGCCGTCGAACTCGGTCAGGGCCTGCCGCAGGTCGTCGCCTTTCAAGCCGGTGCGGATCTCGTACTCGATCCCCTCGGCCGCGTCGAGCAGCGCCAGCCCTTCCGGCGCCACGTCGTCGAGAATGATGACTCGGTACATGGAAACGTTCCTGTGACGGTAGGTGTGCTTACGCCGGATGGTGCTGGGCGAAATCCTGCATGTGCTCGCACAGCTTCTCCACGCCGGCCACCGGCATGGCGTTGTAGATCGAGGCGCGGATGCCGCCCACGCTGCGGTGCCCCTTGAGCTCGACGAGCCCCCGCGACTTCGCCGCGGTCAAGAACTCCGCCTCGAGCTCCGGCGTGGGGAGACGGAAGGTGACATTCATGAGCGAGCGGCAATCGGGCCGCGCATGACCGCGGTAGTACCCGCCGCTCGCGTCCAGCACGTCATAGAGCCTGGCTGCCTTGCGCGCGTTGAGTTCGTGCATCCGGGCCAACCCGCCGATCTCGTCCTGGAGCCACCGCGCCACCAGACCGACCATGTAGATGGCGAAGGTCGGCGGCGTATTCCACAGCGAGTTGTTTTCGGCATGCACCGCGAAACTCAGGTAACCGGGCAGGCTCTCCTGGCTGCGGGCCAGCAGGTCCTCGCGAATCACCACCACGGTCACTCCCGACGGACCCACGTTCTTCTGGGCACAGGCATAGATGATCCCGTACTGCCGGACATCCACGGGGCGGGAGAGGAAATCGGACGAGGCGTCGCAGACCAGCGGCACCGTGCCGACCGCCGGCGCGCGGCGGAACTGGACTCCCTCAATCGTCTCATTGGACGTCATGTGCACCATGGCCGCGTGAGGACTCAGCTGCAGTTCCGCATCGGTCGGCACGTGATCGTAATTCGAGGCCTTGCCGTCCCAGGCCACGTGGACCGTGCCCTCCCGCTGGGCTTCCTTCAGCGCATTCTTGCCCCAGGACCCCGTCAGAATGTAGTCCGCAGGCTGGCCGGTGCCGCGGACGATGTTCATGGGGATCATGGAAAACTGCAGCCGGGCCCCACCCTGGAGAAAGAGAATCCGGTAGTTGGCTGGCAGGCCCAGCAAGGCGGCCAGACGCGACTTGGCGTCCTCCAGAACGGCCTCGAACGCCTTGCTGCGGTGGCTGATCTCCATGACCGACGCGCCGCAGCCGGGCAGCGCAAGGAGTTCCCGCTGAGCTTGCTCCAATACCGGGAGCGGCAAGACGGCCGGCCCGGCCGCAAAGTTGAATACGCGCGGGGTGACGACGGCAGCATCCATGGTCGGTCTCCTCTACGATGTAGCCTGCCCGGAAACGCGGGGGTGGGGCGAGCAGCACGCGGCCGCCGCGGACACCGCGCGCCAGCGGCCGTCGCCCGGCCATCCGCCCGCAAACCAAACCCGGATTTTAGGCGCTCGACATGCAGCTGAGAAGCACGCCGCAACGCCGGGTCCCGCTGCAGAGCTCCCGCCGCAGGATTGCCCTGGTCCCGCCGCGCAGGCCCACCAGCGGGCGAGGGGGCCAGCGGCGACGCCGCGCCACGCATCAATAGCGCGCTTGCGGCGGTGCGTTGTTGACCGTACGCGTGCCGTCGTCAGCCAGCGGGGCGGTCAGCGGGGTGGCGGAGGTGGGTTGATTGAGCGCAGCGATCCGCTGGGCCAACGCCGGATTGTAGCCGTTCAGGACGTAGGCGCGCTGGTAATTGGCCATGGCCTGCTGCGTGTCCCCCTTCGACTCCCGCAAGTGCGCCATGGCCGTCCAGGCACGCGTGTTCTGCTGGTCCAGTTGAATTGCCTGCTGCAGCTGCAGCTCGGCTGTCTTGCTGTCCCCGAACTCCTGGTAGAGGCGTGCGAGTTCGACTCGCGCGTCCGCGTTCTGCGGACTGCGCATCGCCCAGTTTTTCAACAACGTGAAGGCACGATCTGAGCGATCCGTCTGCACGAGCAACACCGCCAACGCCCGATGACACTCAGGATGGTTCGGATTGCGGTCCAGGCACTGGTTGTACAGCGCCTCGGCCTGAATCAGCAGGTTCGGGTCGTGCTGCGTTGCGGCCAGCTGATGCATCGTGGACGCGAGGTTGTAGTACGCGTTCGCGTCGGCGGAGTTGTTGGCCATGGCGGCCTGGAACTTCTCCATGGCGGCATAGTACTGCCCCTGCTGATACAACCGCGCACCCTGCATGTTGTACCCGGTCGCCACCGCGTTACAGCCGCTGCTGGCCGCGACCGCCGCCAGGATGAGCACACTCGCGAGTCGGACGCCTGCACGCGTGATCTCTTCCACCGCAGCACCTCGCTTACCACCGAGCTTGGTCCCACGCCTGCCTCCGGCAGACCCAAAGTGGAGGGAGAGTAACCGGATTGTGGTTGTAAGGCAAGGTCGAGTGGCAGCGGGATTTCGCCCGGCAGAGGGGGTGGGGCGTGTCTACTGGGGCGCTGTCCTGCTAGCGGACCGCGACGGCGCGACGCTCGGTCTCCCGCAGATAGGCGATGGACCGAGCCAACGCGGCGGCCGTCTCGGCCGGCTCGGGCTCGTCGTGCAGGAACGGGTTGACGTAGCCGGCGTAATTCACCTCGGCCAGTGCGGCAAGCCAGGGGGTGAAGTCGGTCTCGCCATGCCCGGGGAGCTGTTTGACGCCCGGGGCATGTTGCCAGGCGTAGAAGTAAAACAGCTGCTTGCCGGCAATGCGAATGGCATCCTCGACCGATACTCCCAGCACCTGGAGGTGGTACGGCGCCAGGGCAATGCCCACCTGCGGGTTGTCATTCAGTTCGGTGAACAGCTTGAATGAATCGAGCGAATTGAGCAGCGCGTGCCCATGGTTTTCGATCGCCAGGAACGAATTGTGCTTTTCGGCCAGTTCCGCTTCGGGCTTGAGCTCCTCGAGGAACCGCGTCATGCACGTCCGCAATTCGCCGGGGTCACACGGCGGGGCGCTCCCGCGAATTGCCACGCCGCCGCCGGCGGCACCGAGCAGTTCCGCGTATCGGGGATACCCGCCCGCGTAAACGGAGAAACCGCAGAGTTTCAGCCCGTGCTCGTCCAGCAGCCGGAGGAGTCCGGGCGCACCCAGGCGGTTGAGCACATCATCCAGATGAGGACATCCGGCGTGTGCCGACCAGATATCAATCGCATCATAGCCCAGAAGCGAGATCTCCCGGATGGCTCCTTCGACCGGGAGTCGCATGAAATTGATCGACGAACCGCTCAGTCGCATCTTCCAGCCGCTGGCTTGCGCGCCGGACACCGTTGAGCTCAACGCCCACACGCCACCCAAGGAGGCGATCCCACCGGCCGCTTGGGCCAGAAACGCGCGGCGCTCGATCGCCGCCCATCCGCCACCGCCCATCGTATCCTCCCTTCCCGCCCAGCACTGCCTGCGACCGCGCGGGGACACCCGCACGCCAACTGGATCGCGAACCTCCACGATATCTCGCTGCCGGCGTCGAGGCAACGCAGGGTCGCCGCCTCCAGATCATCGCAGCCCAGCGGCGCCGTAACGCGCTTTGAGGAAGCGGCGAATCGACGGTCCGCCACCGCCGTTCAGGAATCGCTGGCGGCCGGCTGTCGGCTGGCAGACTCGTCCCCGTCCGCGGGCGAAGCGGGGGAGGGTGAATCGTTCGCGGGCAGTCTCGCGTATCCCAGATTGCGAATCACCTCAAGGATCTCGCTGCAGGTCGGGAACATCCGACCGCTTGCACGCTTGTAAGCATCCAAGGCGTGCATGAACTCGATCTCGTCCGCCGTGTAGTCTCGCTCGCACGTCGTCGGGTCGATTTGGCGCCGCCGAGGCACTTTCCGACGTTCGGCTACGCGGCGTTCCACGGCCACGGGCTCTTGCTTTCGGCGTCGCTCCCCCCCGATCCGGCGATCCGTTGCTCTGCGGCGGTCGATGAGTACCTGGCGGTCTTTGGTCTTGGTCACCTCGGAATTCTCCCACTTGTGGACACGGTGCCGGAGCGTGCCCCATAGCACCCGGCGACTGGTCGAATGAAGGAACCATCGGTCTGACGAGTGGGTAAATCTGAGAATCTAGCGAGACTGTATGGATATAGTGAAATGGAGGATAAAAGTAGAATTTTCCGTCGTGCACACGATGCGGCATAGGTCCTGGCCTGGCAGCAGAAAGCCGACTGCTGGTAGGGGTTATGCCGCTGGGAAGGCAGGACGGCGGATGCTGGGGCGGGGGCGCTCTGGGCGGTTGGTCACGCGTGCGACGGTTGCTGGGCCAGACGCGGAACGAGCGACGCACTTGGGGGCGATTTGGGTTCTGGCCGGCCGAAGGGGATCGTTCGGCGCAGGACGGTGACCGTTGCGTTGAACGGTGTGGCGATGGGGCGTAGTTCTTCGGCTAGCTGCGAAACCTGTTGACGGTGGCGCAGGCGGGCCTGTTCCGGGTAGAGTTCGAGGATTGACGTGCCGCAAACGGTCCACCACGACTGCTCCAGATGCGGCTGGTTTGTGTTTGGGGGGAGGTGCGCTGTTGTGGCGGCGAGTTCGGATGCCGAGTTGCCGGAACGGGGGGGCGTGTGGGGGGCGAACCGGGTGATGGCGTGCGGTGCGTGTGGTCCTTGGGGCATGACGGCAGCGAGCAGGGTGGCCGCGAGGGCGGTGGCGACGAGGAGCCAGGCGGATCTTGGCTGTGGGCGTGCGGTGGGGGCGACGCGTTGCACGACCCGCGCCGCGAAATCGTCATCCAGTGTGGGGAGCTCCCGCAGCTGGATACCTCGCAGCAGTCGCCGTGTGGCGGTGAGCTGGTTGTGGCAACGTGGGCACAGGGCGGCATGTCGGCGCAGGCGAGGGTCGCCTTCGGGGGCCCGCCGGTGGTCGAGCAGCTGCTGCAATCGCACATCGAAGTGTTCACACCGCATGGCGAGACTCCACGACCTCACGCTTCTGTAATCGTCGAATCAATTCCCGGCGGGCGCGATGAATCCAGGTGCGGACCGTCCCGATCGGACATTGCAGCACGTCCGCGATGGCGGCGTAACTCATCTCCTGTTCATGGAACAGCAGAAACGCCTGGCGGTATTGGGGGCGCAGGGTATTGAGCGCCAGATGGACCTCTTCGGCCAGGTGCCGTGCCGCATGCAGGTCTGGCCGATGCTCTGCGACCGGCTCGACCAGCGAGCAGACGCTGGGCCGGCGCATGCGTCGTGCCAGGGCCGTGCGGCAGCGATTGCCGGCGATGGCGAGCAACCACGGCTCGAAGTCCCGGCTCGGATCCCAGCTGCGCAGGTTTCTGAGGGCTCGCACAAACGTCTCCTGGGCCGCGTCCTCGGCGTCCTCGCGGTGGCCCAGCATGCGGTAGCAGAGACCGAACACCTGGCCGCGAAATCGATCCACCAATTCGAGCATGGCCCGCTGGTCACCGGCGAGGCAGCGGCGGGCGAGGTGGCGGAGGTTGTCGGTCAACTCAGTACCCTCGACCTCAAAGGTCCGCTCATGGAACCATACCCGGTCCACGCGGCACGAGTTTCAGGCGGCGAAGCGTCGCGCGGCGGTGGCCGGTCGGGAAGTTCTCCATGCACGGAATTCGCTGGTGGCGCGCGCATCTTGTCGCCTCGCCGCACGTATCCTGCCGGGATAACGACCGCGGACCACGGTTGGGCAAGCGGTCAGCTGCGGTTGAAGAACCGGCGCAGCATTTCAGCGGCGGCGTCACGCGAGTCTTTGCACTGCAGCTGGGGCCGCGGTGGCAGCTTGCCGGGCGCGGGTTTCTTCCAGCGTCGGCCCGACTGCTTGCCGTCCTCGTCGGCAATCGTCTCGTCAGTGCCTTCGTCAGCCGCCGCTTCTTCTTCGGGTTGATCGTCTTGAGGATCTCGGTCGACGTGTGTTTCCATGTTCATGCCGTGGGCTGTGTCATCAATGCGAAATTGCCTCGTCTCGGGCGTTGCTACCGCGCGAGACACGTCCGTGTCCTCACCTTCTTCCAGCCACCGTGCCACGTCGAGTTCCTCCGACTCGCCGGCCGCGGCGGCTGTGCGCGCCGCCACCTCCTTGATGTCTCGCGGGGCAGGTCGTTTGAGGCCACCCAACGCATGGTCCACGACGATCTCGAACTGCAGCGGACCGACCTGCAAGTGATCACCTGCCTGCAGCACGCACGTGCCTTCCACACGCTGGCCGTTGACGTACGTCCCGTTTTTGCTGCCGAGGTCGCGCAGGACCACGCCGCCCTCGCTCACGGCAATCACACAGTGACGTCGGCTGATCGCGTCGCTCCGCGGGCGCAGGTGACATTCCTCATCCCGGCCAATCAGGAATTCCGCGACCGGAATGATGACTTCTCGTCCCTCTTGGGCCCCCTGCATCACTCTCAGTTTGACTAGCATTACCAGCGGTTCCTTTGAAGCGTCGTTTCGGCGATCGAGCGATGAATTCAGCTCGTCGACTCAGCAACTGGATAATGACGTTCACCTGATGGGATCGCCTTCTCGAAACGACCACTCGCACCTCCGGCCCCTGGTTGACCAACGCCGGAACCCAACCCCGGAAAAAACGTACATAAGGTGAATCGGGATTGTGCCACGACGTTCGCCGCACACTCGTTGGATTGACAAGCTCCTGGAATCCGCTCCTGACTCAGCCCGCGCCGTCGCGAGGCCACCTTCATTATGGCCAGCGGCCGATACCGGTTGCAAGTCAACTGCTTCCTCGAGCGTCGCCTGAGAATACCACAAGGTGCGGGGCGGGTCAAAGCGCGAAATGCGGAGGGTTCGCGGTACTACCGCCGGAGGGTCCAACGCCGCTGGCCGTACTTGTTCTCTTCCCAGGCTTCTGCCGCACAGCGTTCCGTGCGGGTCAGCTCGCCCGGCACCCAGGTCACGTGCCACGCCTCTGCGAGAGCCGTCAGCCAGTCGGTCAGCCAGTCGTTGACCGGCAGCTCGTGTCCGGCGAGGTCGGCGATCCCGGGCAGTTCAGGGGCAAATGCGGAGCAGCGCAGCAGCAGGCTGCCGTGCTGGAGGGCGGCGCGGGCTTGCCGTCGCTGGGCGCTCCCCCCGATCTTCCTGGTTCTCAGCAGCAGATCGCCTTCGGCCCGCCGCTCGAAGCACAGGAACCGCCCCTCCCGCTCCGCGTCGGTACGTGGACACGATTCAGCGGCGACGCCCCACCTCTGCAGTGACGTGATCCAGGCCGCGTGGACACGCAGGTACCAATCCCGGAGCTCGCAATCCAGGCGGTTGGCTATCGGACCCGTCAGGCTGTACGTCACGTCGTGGTGGTGCAGGATCGCTCCCCCCCCGGTGGCGCGTCGCACGGCTCGACAGGTTGCGCTTGCGGTGTGGGCAGCTCGCTGGTCATGAGGCTGAAAGTAACCGAGCGACAGGGTCGGTTCCGACCAGCGATAGACCCGCAGAGTCAACGGTCCCCCGGCGGCGGCGGAGGCCAGCAACGCCTCGTCGACGGCCATGTTCCAGGGGCCGGAGGCCGGTTCGTGCAGAAGCAGGCGGGCAGAGGTCATTGACTACTCGCAGGTCCACTTCACCTGGGCCTGTCGAGCGGCGGTCACTTCGTCCGGTCGGCTGATCGTCGACGCGTGTGGCGCGTCATGGAGCAACTCGGCGGATTCGCCGCTGACATGAAACAGTGCTTCGGCGAACGCGTCGAGCGTCTCTTTGCTCTCGGATTCTGTGGGTTCGATCATCAGCGCGTCGTGGACAGTGAGCGGGAAGTAGACGGTCGGAGCGTGGAAGCCGTAGTCGAGCAACCGCTTCCCGAGGTCCATGGCGGGTTGTTTGAGTCCTTTGTCGTGCTTCAACCGCTCAGCGCTGGCCACAAACTCGTGCATACACCGGTCGCCGTGGGGCACGGGCAGAAAGTGTTTGACGCGGCTCAGCAGATAGTTCGCGTTGAGCACCGCGTTTTCCGACACTTGGCGCAGCCCGTCGGGACCGCAGGTGCGAATGTAGCAGTAGGCCCTGAGCAGCACGCCGACGTTTCCGAAGAACGCGCGCACGCGCCCGATCGACCGTGGCCGATCGTAATCGAGCGCGTAATGCGCGCCGCGGCGGGTGACGACCGGCGTCGGCAGGAACGGTTCCAGATGGGCGGCCACGCAAATCGGTCCCGCGCCGGGCCCCCCGCCGCCGTGCGGGCCGGAAAACGTCTTGTGCGGGTTGTAGTGCATCAGGTCCGCGCCGAAGTCGCCGGGGCGGGTGATGCCCAGGATGGCGTTCATGTTGGCGCCGTCCAGGTAGATCAGTCCGCCACGGGCGTGGACCAGCTCGGCAATTTCCGCGACCTGCGCGTCAAACAACCCCAACGTATTGGGGTTGGTGATCATGAACACCGCGATCCGTTGGTCGAGCTGTCCCCGCAGCGCAGCGAGATCGACGCGCCCGTCGCGGCCGCTGGGGATGGTCACGCTGTCGAACCCGGCCATCCGTGCGCTGGCGGGATTCGTGCCGTGCGCGCTGTCGGGGGTGAGGACGATGGAGCGGTGTTCGCCGCGATCCCGGAAGTAAGCGGCGGCCACCATCAGGGCGGCCAGTTCGCCATGCGCGCCGGCGGCGGGCTGGAGCGATACGCCCGGCAGCCCGCTGATTTCTGCCAGGTATCCCTGCAGTTCGTACAGCAGCTGCAACAGTCCCTGGATCGTCGACTCGGGCTGGTAGGGGTGCACGTGCAGCCAACCGGGGAGCGACGCCAGCCGTTCGTTCCGCTTGGGGTTGTATTTCATCGTGCACGAGCCGAGCGGATAGAAGTGCGTATCGACCGACATGTTGAGTGTCGAGAGGTTGGTGAAGTGGCGCACCACGTCCGGTTCGGCCAGTTCTGGCAAGGGTGGCGGCGCGTCGGCCAGCGCTTCGGCCGGGAGCAGCGCGTCGAGTGCCGGTGCGTCGACGTCACAGGCGGGGAAGACGGTGCCACGCCGACCCGGGCGCGACAGATCGAACAGCATGCGCGTGGCTTGCGTGTTACGCATGGGAGGCTACCACCTGGTGTACCGGGCCGGCGAGGACATCCGCCCAGCGATGAATCTCGTCGCGCGTGCGCTTCTCGGTGACGGCGACCAGCAGGCAATCGGCGAGGTCCGGATACCACCGTGCCAGCGGGACTCCCGCCAAGATGCCCTCGGCCGCCGCCTGGGCGACCTGTTCGGCCACCTGTCCTGCGGTGTCTCGAATCACAAATTCTTTGAACGTGGGTCCGTCGAACCGGCGCGTCCAGCGCGGGTGGGCCGTGATGCGCTGGCAGGCGTAATGGGCCTTGCGCGCGCACAGCGTTGCCGCTTCGCGCAAGCCTTGCGGTCCGAGCAGGCTCAGGTAGATCGTCGCCCGCAGGGCGAGCAATCCCTGATTGGTGCAGATGTTGCTTGTGGCCTTCTCGCGCCGGATGTGCTGTTCGCGGGTCTGCAGCGTCAGGACCCAGCAGCGCCGGCCGCGGCGATCCACCGTCTGACCGGCGATGCGCCCGGGCAGTCGCCGGATGAACTGCTCGCGGCACGCGATGATGCCCAGATAGGGGCCGCCAAACTGCATGGGGTTGCCCAGGCACTGTCCTTCCGCGACGACGACATCGGCACCCAACGCGGCGGGGCACTGGAGCACCCCGAGGCTGAGCGGGTCCACGACCAGCACGAGCAGGGCCCCGGCCTGGTGTGCGATGTCCGCGACGGCCCGCACGTCCTCCAGACCGCCGAAGAAGTTGGGGTGCTGCAGCAGCACGCACGCGGTCTGCTGATCCACCGCGGCCGCCAGCCGCTGCGGTGCGAGGCGACCCGCGGGCACCGGCACCGTGACCAGCTGCGTCGGCAAGTTCGCCAGGTATGTGGCCAGCACCTGCTGATACTCCGGGTGCAGGCTGTCGACCGTGACGACCTTGCCCATGCGGCGCGTCACACTCATGCTCAGCAGCGCCGCCTCGACCGTGGCGCTGCCGCCGTCGTAGAGGCTCGCGTTGGACACGTCCATACCGGTCAGCTGGCAGATGAGCGTTTGATACTCAAACATCGCCTGCAAATTGCCCTGACTCACCTCGGGCTGGTACGGCGTGTACGACGTGTAGAATTCCCCGCGGGCGGCCAGCGCGTCCACCGCGGCGGGAATGAAGTGGTCGTAGCTGCCGCCGCCGAGAAAACAGACGTGGCTGCCGGCGTGCGCGTTGCGATCGGCCAACGTCTGCATGTGTCCGGTCAGGTCCAGCTCCGTCAGGGCGGGCGGCAGGTCCAGCGGGCGGCGCAGACGCAGTTGCTGCGGAATCGACGAGAACAGTTCGTCCAGGGACGCCACGCCGATGGCCGCGAGCATCGCCTGCTGGTCTTCCGGAGTGTTGAGAATGTACGACATCGCGTCCCTAGCCGTTCTCGCCAGCGCATGCGCACTGTTTCTGATACGTTACGACGTCGAGCAATTTCGACAAGCAGGCCTCATCGGTCAACCGCACTTTGGCGATCCAGCCGCGCTCGTACGGACTCTCACTCAAGATCTCCAGATGGTCGGGCAGGGCGGCATTGACGGCCACCACCTCCCCGTTGACGGGGCTGTAGAGCGGGCTGACGGCCTTGACCGACTCAACCACGCCAAATTCGTCGCCCGCCGCGACGGTCCGACCGATCTCCGGCAACTCGAGATAGACGAGATCCGTCAGCTGGGCCAAGGCGAATTCGGAGATGCCGATCGTGGCCATCTTTTCGCCCCCTTCCTGAGCGACATGCACCCATTCGTGTGTTTCGGCAAACAGGAGCTCGTCGGGTTTCACAGCAGTTTCCTTCACTTCGAGTGTCGAGAGTAGAACGGGAGTGGCGTGACGGCAGCCGGTGCGAGTCGGCCGCGAATGTCGACGTCCAGGAGCTGGCCGACGGTGGCAAACGGGGCCTCCACGTAAGCCATTGCGATCGGCCGGTTGAACGTGGGCGAGAAGGTGCCGCTGGTGATCGCTCCCACCACCTGGCCGGCGTGCACGACCGGATAGCCTTCGCGCGGCACGCGTCGCTGGTCCAGTTGCAAGCCCACACGCCGCCGCGCCGGTGCGACCGCGTCAGCCTGCAGCGCGTGACAACCGACAAACTCGTGGTCGCGCAGCTGCACGGCAAAATCGAGGCCGGCCTGCAGCGGGTTGATGTCTTCCGACAGTTCGTGCCCGTAGAGCGGCATGCCGGCTTCCAGTCGCAGCGTATCGCGCGCCGCCAGGCCGGCCGGCCGCCCGCCGCGCGGCGTGGCCAGGTCCACCAGCTGTTGCCAGATGGTCAGGGCGGACGCCGCCGGGACAATCAGCTCGCAGCCGTCTTCGCCCGTGTAGCCGGTGCGGCTGATGATGATCTCGGTGGCGCCCAGCCTGGTCACCGCCCCGGAGTAGTACTTCATGCTCCGCAGGTCGACGTCGACCTGCGGCGCGACGACCTCGATCGCCGTGGGACCCTGCACCGCGATCATCGCGGTCTGCCGGGTCGTGTCGCGGATCACCACCGACTCGTCCGCCGTCAGGTGCCGCTGCAGCCATGCCAGGATCTTCGGCCGATTCGACGCGTTGACGACCATCAGCACGCGCGGGCCTGGGCCGGATGACGCGAGGGCATAGACGAGCACATCGTCGAGGATCCCGCCGTTCTCGTTGGTGACCAGGGCGTAGCGGATTTGCCCCGGCGCCATCCGGGCCACGCGGCGCGTCACCAGGCGGTCGAGGAACGCGAGGGCTCCCGGGCCGTCGAACTCCAGCCGCCCCATGTGCGAGATGTCAAACAGCCCCAGCGCCTGACGTGTGGCCTGATGTTCCTCCACGATCGACGTGTATGACACCGGCATTTCCCAGCCGGCAAACGCGACGAGGCGCGCCTGATGGTCGGCATGCCAGGCGTACAGGGGCGTTCGTAACAGGTCGTCAGCCATGATGCGCTCGCACGCGGTGGACAGCGCGCCCGCCGCGGTCGAATCCGCGCGGCCGGCACGTGAGCGAAACTCGGTGGCCCCGCGTCGGCCGGACGCCCGCGCGGTGGACCCGCGAGCATTGTAGTCGATGCACCTGACGTTGCCAGCGTCCCGTCGGCGGGGTCAGCGTGGGCGTTTGCCCCGAGGGCCGCCCCGCTTCGGCCGCGCCGGGCGCCCCGCGCGCGGCGCGCTGCGACGGCCCGCCGCGCCGGTGTGCGGGCCCTCCGCGCCCTCGGGCGTGACCACGCGAAAGTCCAGTTCGCGGCGGTCGACGTCCACGCGGAGCACTTCGACGTCCACCAGATCCCCCAGCCGGTAGCGATGCCCCGCCCGATGTCCCGCCAGGCTGTGGGAGGTGGCGTCGTAACGGTAGTAGTCGTCCGCGAGCGAACTGACATGCACGAGGCCTTCGGCCGGCAGTTCCACGCCTTGCACGAAGAGTCCGTAATCCTCCACACCCGTGATCACGGCCCGCATCCGCAAGCCGACGTGCTGCCGGAGGTAATTGAGTAGTTTCACCTTGATCAGCTCGCGTTCCGCATCTGCGGCGCGCTGTTCACGCTGCGAGCAGTGGTCGCCCAGGAGGGCGAGCCGATCGAGGTCCTGGGTCGGGCGGCGCTCGGCGGCGAGTCGATCGAGCAGGCGATGCACAGTCAGGTCGGGATAGCGGCGGATCGGGGACGTGAAATGGCAGTAATGCTGCATGTGCAGCGCGTAGTGGCCGGCCGCGGCAGGTCCGTAGACGGCCTTCTGCATGCTGCGGAGCACCGCGTAGTTGACCGCCGCTTCCTCGGGTCGACCCGCGACGGCCGCCAGGATCCGCCTGATTTCGAACCGACTCTCCAGACTCTCGCAGGGCAGGCCAAGCTCCCGGACGAACTGCGTCAGGTCCCGGAGTTTCAGCGGGGACGGCGGCGCGTGCAGGCGGCGCAGGAACAGCAGCTCCCGCGCGGTCAGTTGCTCGGCCACGGCCTGGTTGGCGGCCAGCATGAACTCTTCGATCACCTGATGGCTGGTCGTGTGTTCGACCACATGGGCTCCGGTCACCTGTCCCTGGTCATCCAGGTCCAGCTTGATTTCGGGCAGCACCAGTTCGATGGCGCCCTGCTCGAGCCGCCGGCGGCGCAGCAGCAGGGCCAGCTCCTGCATGTGCTGCAGGAGCGCATACACGGCAGGCGTCAACTTCTTCTTCCAGGGCCCGGGCTTGTCGAAAAAGCGCTGCACTTCGTCGTAGTTGAACCGGTGTTTGCTTTCGATGGCGGAACGGACGATCTCGCTGTGGCAGCGGACCCCTTCGGGCGTGAACTCCAGCCACACGGTCCTGGCGAATCGGACGCGCTGCGGCTGCAGGCTGGCCAGATGATTCGAGATGACCTCGGGGAGCATCGGGATCACACGGTCCGGCAGGTAGACGCTCGTTCCGCGCTCGCGCGCCTCCCGGTCCAGCGGGGACTTGGGGGGCACGAAGTGCGCGACGTCGGCGATGTGCACCCCGAGTTTCCAGTGCCCGTTGTCGAGCTTCTCCAGCGAGATCGCGTCATCGAAGTCGCGGGCGTCCGCCGGGTCGATCGTAATGACCGTCGCGCCGGTCAGGTCGACGCGTCCATCGAGCCGGTCCGGGTCGAACTGCGCGGCCTGTTCCCGGGCGGACGCGAGCACGTCGTCGGGGAACGCGCCGGGCAGGCCGTATTCGCGCATGATCGACAGCGTGTCGACGCCCGGCTCGCCGCGTGGCCCCAGCACTTCGGTGATGACGGCTTCGCCGGCCTGCGTGTGCGACGGGAAGCGAATCATTTCGATGACGACGATGTCGTCTGGCCGGACGTTCTTCGCGCCGGGGTCGCCCACCGGGATGGGCTGTGCGAAGAGTGTCCCGTCGATCTGGACCAAAGGCAGGTCGCCGGCGGGCCGATAGCGGCCGACAAACTGGTGGGTTTCCCGTTCGAGCACTTCGACGATTTCGCCCCGCACACGCTGCGGGTCGGCGCCGCGCTTGGACTTGCTGAGCCGCACGCGGACGACGTCCCCGGAGGCGGCATCGGCGGTGCGCCGGGCGGGAATGTAGATGTCGGCGGAGCGCGCGGGCGCAGTGCTCGCCGCCCGCGGCGTGACGAATCCGTAGCCGCCGGCCGCCCGGCGGAACACCCCCACCACGCCCGTCTCGCGCGGACCGACCGCCGCGGGCTGCACGACGTGATTGGATCCGTAGGTCACCAGACCGCGTTTGGCCAGCCGCTTGACGGCCTTGCGGACCTCGGGCTTTTGGGTTTCGGGCAGTCCGAGCTGCCGGACCAGCATCCGCGGTTTGCATGGCCGGTATCCGCCGGACCGGATGTGGGCCAGCAGTTGTGCTTCGAGTTCGTCGAGATTCATCGCAGGGATGCCCCCGCCGCGTACCACGGGATGGTCACGGTTCCTCGGCAGTGCGATCGGTGGCCGCACCCTTGAAGAGTTTGCGGCCCAGTGTCGGCTGAAACGGTGTCCAGTTGCTTTCGGTGTTGGCGTCGCCCTCGATGAGCGTCCCGAAGAGCTGCAGCTTCGCGTCGAGGTTATCGAGGTAGTGGAGCGCGACCGCTTCCGGAGTCATGGGCAGCTTCGGGCTCCCAAACTCGTACTCGCCGTGATGACTCAGAATCATATGTTTCAGCAGCAATTTGAGCTGCGCAGGGAACGGCTCGTTCGACAGCGACTGGCACTCCGCGATCTTCTGCTCGAGCATCTCCACGGCGATCACCAGGTGTCCGATCAGCTGCCCTTCGTCACTGTAGCCCAATTCGCGGTCGTAGGTGAGTTCGTGGACCTTGCCCACGTCGTGGAGGAAGGCGCCCAGCAGCAGCAGGTCGCCGTCGAGATTGGGGTAGAGCGGTGCGACCGCACGGCACACCGCCATCAGGCTGTTCACGTGCTCCACCAGGCCACCGTGATACGCGTGATGGTTCTTGATCCCGGCCGGCGCCCGGAGGAACTTCTCCATGAACGGCTCGTCGATCAGGAAGCACTCCGCCAGGCACCGCAGATGGAAATTGCGGATGCTCCGCAGCGTCTCGGCCAGCCGCGTCGCGAGCTGATCGATATCGGTCGAAGCCAGCGTCTGAAACTCGCTTTCGTCCACCGTGGTGGCGTCCACTCGTTCGAGCCGCTGGGCGATCATCTGCAGCGCGCCGTTATAGAACTGCGTCGTGGCCTGCACCCGCACGTACTCGCCCGTATCGAAACTGCCGTACACCTGGTCGCTGGCATTCCACAGCATCGCGGTCAACGAACCGCTGCGGTCGGACAGACGCAGCTGCAGGTACAAGTTGCCGTTGCGGTTGGTGCGCAGCTGCTTGTCGGAGACCAGGAATACCTGATCGACACTTTCGTGTTCGCCCAACTGGTTGATGTAGCGGCGCGGCATGAAGCATCCCGGGACAAGCGGTTTTCTTTCCGGGCAGCGCCCCGCGGGCTGCCGTGGCGGTCTCGGGGACGATTCTAGACGACCCTCGGCCCTTGTGCCATCCTGCCCGCTTGCCGCGGCGTATTGCCCGGTGCGCCGAGCGTGTCCTACAATGCCGCCTGCCGGCAGGCCGCGCCGTGCGGCGGGGAGGCACTGGCGGGGACGGAAGGAAACGGTATGGCCAAGAGCCAGCATGCGATCAGTCCGACGCGGGCGGAAGATTACCCGCAGTGGTTTCAGCAGGTCGTCAAGGCGGCCGACCTGGCCGAGGTCTCGCCCGTGCGCGGCTGCATGGTGATCAAGCCGTGGGGGTACGCCCTGTGGGAGAACATGCAGCGCGTGCTCGACGGGATGTTCAAGGAGACGGGCCATCAGAATGCCTACTTCCCGCTCTTCATCCCGATGAGCTTCCTGGAGAAGGAAGCGGCGCACGTGGAGGGGTTTGCCAAGGAGTGCGCCGTCGTCACGCATTACCGGTTGGAAATGGGACCGGATGGGCGCCTGGTGCCGGCCGGTCCGCTGGAGGAGCCGCTGATCGTGCGGCCCACGAGCGAGACGATTGTGGGCGCCATGTATGCCAAGTGGATCCAGTCCTATCGCGATCTGCCGATTCTGATCAACCAGTGGGCCAACGTCGTGCGGTGGGAGCTGCGGACGCGGATGTTCCTGCGGACAGCCGAATTTCTCTGGCAGGAAGGGCACACGGCGCATGCCACCGAGGCCGAGGCGTGGGACGAGACGCGCCGGATGCTCGGCGTGTATGCCCGCTTTGCCGAGCACTACATGGCGATGCCGGTGATTCAGGGTGAGAAGACGGCCGGGGAGCGGTTTCCGGGGGCGGTCAGCACGTTGAGCATTGAAGCGATGATGCAGGATCGCAAGGCACTGCAGGCCGGCACGTCGCATTTTCTCGGCCAGAATTTCGCCCGCGCACAGGAGATCAAATTCCAGGACCAGCAGGGTCAGGAAGTCTACGCCTGGACGACCTCCTGGGGCGTCTCCACACGTCTGGTCGGCGCCCTGTTGATGACCCACAGCGACGACGACGGTCTGGTGCTCCCGCCGCGACTGGCCCCGCAGCAGGCGGTGATCCTGCCGATCTATCGCGATGACGCGCAGCGCACCGCGGTGCTGGACTACTGTCGTGCGCTCCAGCAGCAGCTGCAGGGGGTCACGTACGACCAGAGCCCGCTGCGCGTGGCGCTGGATGATCGCGACATGCGGGGGGGCGAGAAGAACTGGTTTTACATCAAACGCGGCGTGCCGCTGCGTCTGGAAATCGGGCCCAAGGAGCTCGAGCGGCAGACGGTGTTCGTGGCGCGCCGCGACACGGGGGAGAAGGCGAGCGTGGCGCGGGCCGAGCTGGTGGCCACGGCCGCCCAGCGGCTGGACGAGATCCAACAGGCCCTGTTCCAGCGGGCGCTGGCCCTGCGGACCGCGCACACGCGGGGGATCGACAGCCTGGACGAGTTCCGCGCGTTCTTCACGCCGCAGAACGCCGAGGAGCCCGAGATCCACGGCGGCTTCGCGCTGTGCCATTGGTGCGACGACCCGAGCGTCGCACCGGTGCTCGACGCATTGAAAGTCACGATTCGCTGTGTGCCGCTGGACGGGGACCACGAACCCGGCCGCTGCATCTTTACCGGTCGCCCGAGCCGCCAGCGGGTCGTGTTCGCCAAGGCGTACTAGACGGAGCACCATGGGCGACATCCGCGAGCATCGCCGCGTGCTGTTACTGGTGGCCGCGTTCAGTGGCTCGCCGGATGCGCTGGCCTGGGCCCGCGCTCAGCTGGTCGCCGCCTGGGGGCCCATCGCCCTGGAGAGCGCTGCGTTCGAGTTTCGCGAGACGCACTACTACGCGTCGACAATGGGGGACGACCTGCACAAGCAGTTCTGGGCGTTTCGCGAGTTGATTGAGCCGGCGTCGTTGCCGCACCGCAAGCTGCAGACGAACCAGTGGGAAGGCGAATGTGCACAACACGTCCCCGCGACGGTCCCCCGCCCCCTGAATCTCGACCCCGGGTACCTGACCGAGGCCAAACTCGTCCTGGCCTCCACCAAGGACCGGGACCACCGGCTGTATCTGGATCACGGCATCTTCGCGGAGAACACGCTGTTTTTCCACGCCGGGCAGTGGTGCCGTCGTCCCTGGACCTATCCCGATTACCAGCGGGCGGATTATCATCAGTTTCTGGTGCGCTGCCGCGACTATTACCGGCAGCGGCTGCACGAGCGCTGAAGGGGTCATCGTCGGGCACACGGCTATGCAGGGTTCGGACCTTCAATGGTTCCTGGGCGGCGCGGTGATCCCGAGTCTGGTCCTCAGCTGGCTGGCCGTGTGGTTCATCCGACCTTGGGCCCACTCCTGGGGACTGCTCGACCGTCCGGGTGTCCGCAAGACGCATCGCGCGCCGACGCCGATGGGTGGCGGATTGGCCATCTGGCTGGGAGTGATCGTGCCGCTGGCCATGGGACAGGGGCTGGTCTGGCTGCTGGCGGCCGGTGGGCCGGCGGCGGATGCCCTGCGCGGACTGGTACCGGCCTTTGTACTGCCGCATGTGGACGGCTTGCTGCAGCAGGCGTCGGGCCTGTGGGTGCTCCTGGGGGGCGGGACCGTGCTGATGCTGGTCGGTTTGGCCGACGACCGCTGGGGGCTGAGCTGGCAGCTGCGGCTGGGCATCCAGGGTGGCGTCGCGGCCGTCTGCGTGCTCTGGCAGGGTTGGCAGCTGACCGCGTTCATTGACCTGTCGTGGATCACCTGGCTGCTCTCGATCCTCTGGATCGTGGCGCTGATCAACGCGTTCAACATGCTGGACAACATGGACGGGCTCTCGGGCGGGGTAGCGGCCATCGCGGCGCTGGCGCTGGCGGCCGTCCTGCTCGTGCCGCCGGCGGGCGAGCCGCGGCAGCCTCAGCTGTTCGTCGCTGGCCTGCTGCTGGTCGTCGCCGGCGCGCTGCTCGGATTCCTCGGACACAACCGGCCGCCGGCACGGATCTTCATGGGTGATGCGGGGAGCTATTTTGTCGGATTCTGCATTGGCGTGACCACGCTCCTGGCGACGTACACCGAGTATCAAGGGGCGCGGCCGCACGCCGTGCTGGCCCCGCTGTGCGTCATGGCCGTGCCGCTCTATGACATGATCAGCGTGATCTGGATTCGGCTGCGCCGGGGGCAGAGTCCGTTCCACGCGGACCAGAACCACTTTTCGCACCGGTTGGTCGAACTCGGGTTGAGTCGCGGACAGGCCGTCTTGACGATCTACCTCACCACGGCCACGTGCGCCCTGGGAGCCCTGCTGCTCAATCGCGTCGACCGTGTCGGCGCGGTGTTGATCGTGCTCATGATTGTCTGCATCCTGGGGCTGATCGCCATCCTCGAGACGACGGCGCGGCGGAAACTGCATTCGTGAAGAAGACTGCGCGAAGAGACCGAGGCCGTGAGCGCCATGCCGCGTCGAGCCGTATCTGGCGGTCCGCCGCGCGGGTCGAGCCGTGGCTCTGTGGTGCGGTGGCGGCGCTGATCGTGGCGACGCCCCTGATTCCGAGCGAATCCGCAGCGCGCCTGGGGACCCACGCCGTGCTGGTGATGGCGTGGTTCGTCGTTGCTGCCATGTCGCTGGTTTGCGGCCGAAGGGCCGGGCGCGACGCGGGCCGGTGGGAACCCCTGGATGGGGCCGTGGCCTTGTTCCTGGTCCTCGTGGCGGCCAGTGCCGCCGTGATGCTCGGCCAGGGTCACGCGCGGTGGACGCTCAACGCCCTCTGGCTCTGGATGACCGCGGGCCTGCTCTATGCCTGTGTGCGGCGGTTGTTTGTCGGGCCTCAGGTGCTGCGCGCGCTGACCAGCGTCCTGCTGGCCCTGGCCGTGGGGTTGTCCGTGTTCGGGTTCTATCAGGTCGGCTACAGCAACCCCCGCGTGCGGGCTGCCTACGCGGCGAACCCCGAGCAGCTGCTGCGGAACGAAGGGATCGACCCGACGCCCGGGTCGCCCGAGCGGCAACAGTTCGAGAACCGGGTGGCGAGCGTGGAGCCGCTGGCGACGTTCGCGCTGACCAATTCCCTGGCCGGTTTACTGGTGCCGAGTCTGGTGCTGTGGCTGTTCGTCGTCGTGTCGATGCGCCCGCGCGAGCGGGCGGGACGATTGCAGCGGGTGGGTTGCTGGCTGTGCGCCGCCGCCGTGCTGACATGTCTGATCCTGACCAAGAGCCGCGCCGCCTTTGTGGCCGTGCCGGTTGGCGTGGTGCTGCTGGTCGCGCGCGGTCCGCTCGCGCGCGCCTGGTCCCGCGGGCGCACGTTGTGGGCCCTGCTCGTCGCGCTTGGCGTGCTCGTGGCCCTGGCCGTGCGTTTCGGCGGCGTGGATCGGCAGGTGATTACTGAGGCGCCCAAGTCGGTCCTGTACCGATGGCAGTACTGGCAAGCCACGGCCGCCCTGATCCGAGACCATCCCTGGTTCGGCTGCGGACCCGGGAACTTTCAGACGTGGTACACGCGGTACAAGGCGGCCGGTGCCAGCGAGACCGTGGCGGACCCGCACAATTTTCTGTTGGAAATTGCGGCGACCGCCGGACTCCCCGCCGCGATCTGTTTCGTGGCGGCCGCCGTGATCCTGGTTGCCGCCCGGCGACGCCGACCGCTCACTCCGCCACCGGCCGCTGCCACTGAGCGTGACGGCAGGGACAGTAGGATGGCGGTCCCGGGCGAGCATCCCACCGTGGTGGGCATTTACGCCGGATGCCTGGCGGGTTTTGGGCTGGCTTTCCCGGCCGCCTGGGCCGGCGGATTGGATGTCGATCCCGCCGTGCTGTTCTGGGCGTGTCCCGCGGCGATCGGTGCGCTATGGCTGAGCCACGGCTGGGTGCGCGACGGGAATCTGCCGCCGCATGTCGTGCTGGCCGCCCTCGCGGCGCTGCTGGTCAATCTCCTGGCTGCCGGCGGCATCAGCTACCCTGGTGTCGGACAACAGGTGTGGTGGCTGGCCGCCCTGGCACTCAACGCACGGATGATCTGCGGCTCGGAAGCCATGCCACTGCTCGCTCCACGCCATCCCGTCGCCTTGGGGCGTGACGGTATCGCACTGGTCGCCGTGGTGCTCCTGGCGGGTGCCTGCTACGTGACGATGTACCGACCGGTTCTGCAAGCACGTCGCCTGCTGCTGGTGGCGCAGACGGCCGCGCGTGCGGACGAGGCAGAGAGACGCTGGATCGAAGCCTGCGATGCCGATCCGTGGTCGGGAGAGGCGTGGGAGTTGCGCGCGGAACTGGCGGCCCGCAGCTGGATGGCCCGACCAACTGACGACGGTGAAGCGAAGTTCTACGAGTGCCTCGACCAGTTGCGGCGTCGCGACCGGAATTCCAGCCGCGTGTACCGGCTGTGCGGCGATTGGGCCTTCGAAATGTACGCGGCGGCGCCGCGTCCCCGGCTCGGCCAGGAGGCGATCGAGGCCTACGAACAAGCGGTTGCTCTGTACCCTAATAGCGGGGTGCTGCACGCGCAGCTGGCGTGGGCCTGTCACGTCCTCGGTCGGACCGAACAGGCGTGGCACCACGCACGAGAGGCACTTCGTCTCGATGCGCTGATGCCGCATACCGAACTGCGGCTGAACCGACAGCGCCTGATCGGCAGCCGGCTGGCCGCCGGTAGCACGCGGCCGGACGCTGGAACTGCCGAGTTAAATGCCGAACAGCTATTGAGCCAAATACGTAAAGTGATGGATCCCTGACGGTTAGCTTGACTTATTGGCCAGCCGGTGGAGTGCGAGTGAGAGAGCGAAACGCGGTATACCGAGGTGGACTTCGATGAGAACGTGGTTGATGCTGTTAGGTGCGGCCGTGGTGGGCCTCGCCATTGGAGGACTGCGGACGTACATCGAAATGCGGCAGGGTGCGGAGTTGTTTATGCCCGCAGAGTATGCCGTCCTGGCGTCGAAGCGGGCCGACGACGCGAGGCGGGTCGAGCCCGGCAAGCTGCCGAAGGCGGAGGTCGTGGGCTCGGCAGAATACAACTTTGGGAGCATGGACCGTGACGCGACACAACAGCACACGTTTCAGCTCAAAAACGTCGGCCAGGCGCCGCTGGTCGTGGAAAAAGGGCCCACCACGTGCAAATGCACCGTGGGCGCACTCCCCAAGGGTGTGCTGGAGCCAGGCGAGACGGTGGACATCTCCGTCGAGTGGACAGGCAAAACGACACTCGCGCAAGTGGACTTCGTACAGGCCGTGCAGATCAAGACCAACGACCCGGACCAGCCGTTTGTCGAGTTCATTATACGTGGGTACGTCACGGACAGTGTCCGCGTGCTACCGAGCGAGTTGGCGGTCGGGACCATCTCGGCCGACGATACGGTCCACACGACGTTTCGCCTCTTCGCCTTCCGCAGCGAACATCTCGAAATTCTCGAGAGCAGTTGGGAGAACCAGGAGACGGCGGAGTGTTTTGAGTTGACTTGGGAGCCGATTCCTGAGGCGGAGGTAAAGGAGGAAAAAGGGGCAACGGTGGGATTGTTGGGCAAGGTGGCCATAAAACCTGGGTTGCCCCTGGGGCCGATTAACCAGACAATCACACTGAAAGTCCGCGCTGACGAGGACAACGACGTGCGAATTCCGATTGGCGGGCGAAAGCTGTCGGATATTCGGCTTGCGTCGTCACCCCGGTTTGACGCCAACCGCAACGTGGTCTCCCTGGGGGTTGTGCCCCGGGACAAGACGGCCCGGGCGGTCCTGCAGATGTACGTGACGGGGCCGTATCGCCACGAGACACACTTTTCCGTCGTGGAGGTCGATCCGGCGTCTCATCTGTCGGTGACGGTGAGTGAACCTAAGGAGCTGAATCAAGGCAAATCGCTGCAATACACAGTGACAATTGAGGCGGCGGGCAGCGCCGGACCGGTCAATCGACTCGGGTCGGAGAAGGCGCCGCGGGGACGCGTCGTCCTCGAGACGACGCACCCGCAGACCAAGCGAGTGCCGATCGACATCCGGTTTGCGGTGGAGTGACGAGCGCTGGGTGGCGTACGTTCGCCCCGGGGTAATTCGACCTGGCACTGGGCAATACTGAACCTGTAACAGAACGGAGTCGTTTTCGATGCGACGGGCGGAGTTGAATCGTCAGATCGTCCGCACTGTGGCGGGCGTGACCCTGCTGGGTCTGCTATGCGCGGGGGGATGCGGAACGCAGGCGACGTCTTCCACTGCGGCGCCGGCGTCGGGCGGGGCACGTGTCGGGCCGAGTGCCGGCAAGGACCGTGGCCAGCCGCTGGCTGAGCTGGTTGCTCCCGAGACTCAGCCCCCCGCCGCCCGCGGCGACGAGTCGGCGTCTGGAGTCGCTGGCGCGCGCGACTTTCCTCTTGCCGGGCCCGATGCGGCGGTAGCTCGCGCCGGATCGGACGATGGCGGCACCACCGGGGATATTGCGGCCGGGGGCGCCCTCCTGGGCCGTCCGGGAGACCTCGTGGACGGCGAGGATCGCGTCGCGCTGAAGGCGGATCCGCCCGGTCACGCCGCCACGCCTGACACGTCGCCTGTTTCCGACGCGCCGGCAGGCGCGGCTGCGACCGCCGCGCACGACTCGCAAACCGATGATGCGTCGGCCTTGTCCGCCAAAGTGAAATCGCTCATGGACCAGGAGCCGCTGTTTGTCGGTTGGCCGCAGCCCCGCCTGGTGCTGGTCTTCACCGGCTCGCAGTACGGGTTTCTCGAACCGTGCGGCTGTTCGGGACTGGAGAACCAGAAGGGTGGTCTGATCCGGCGGTTCACCTTGCTCAAGGAGCTCGCTGGCCGCGGGTGGCCCGTGGTTCCGGTTGACACGGGTAACCAGGTGCGGCGGTTTGGTCGTCAGGCCGAGATCAAGTTCCAGTTGACGGTCGAAGCGTTGCGGAACATGCAGTACCGCGCAGTTGGTTTCGGGCCGGATGACCTGCGGCTGTCTGCGGGGGAGCTGGTGGCGGTGGTGGCCCCGACGGGGGACGAGCCGAGTCGTTTCGTGTGTGCCAATGTTTCCGTCCTCGACCCCGCGTTCACGTCGCGATATCTGATTCTCGAAGAGAACGGCAAACGGATCGGGGTCACGATGGTTCTAGGTCAGCGGGAGCAGAACCAGGTGAACAACGCCGAGGTGATGAAGCGTGACGCGGCCGAAGCGCTGCGCGAGATCTGGCCCGCGCTCGAGCAGGCGGCTTGTGACCTGTACGTGCTCGTTGCCCACGCGTCGATCGACGAGTCGAGGCAGCTGGCACGGCAGTTTCCCCAGTTTCCGTTGCTGGTGACCACCGGGGGTGCGGGTGAACCGACGCGGGAGCCGGTGTTGATCGAAGGGACGTCGGTGCAGATGATCGAGGTCGGGACGAAGGGGATGTATGCGTCGGTGGTGGGGCTTTTTGATGACCCGGCGCAGCCGCTGCGTTACCAGCGCGTCCCGCTTGACGCGCGCTTCGCCGACGCGCCGGAGGCGCTGCAGTTACTGGCGGCCTACCAGGATCAGATCCGCGAGGCGGGCTACGAGGGACTGGAGATCGCGGCGCAGCCGCATCCCAGCGGTCGGGAGTTCATCGGCTCGGCGGCGTGTGCCGACTGTCACGACAATGCCTGGCGCGTCTGGAAGGACGGCATCGACGGGCATCGGCCCAAGCATGCCCACGCGTACGCCACGCTGCAGAAACCCCCCAAACGCGCGAACATCGCGCGGAATTTCGACCCGGAATGCCTGAGCTGCCACGTCGTGGGCTGGAACCCGCAGAAGTACTTCCCGTACCGTTCAGGGTATGTCAGTGCCGAGAGCACGCCGGACTTGATCAACGTCGGGTGCGAGAACTGTCATGGTCCCGGGAAACAGCACACTGACGCCGAGAACGGAGATGTGGAACTGTCGGACGAGGAGATTGAGGCGCTGCGCCAGGAGCTGGTGTTGAAGCTGGAGGACGCTGAGCAGAAGTGCCTCGAGTGTCATGACCTGGACAACAGTCCCGACTTCCAGGAGGAAGGGGCCTTCGAGAAGTACTGGGCGAAGGTCAAGCACTGAGCGCGCGGCGGGCCAGGCATCCTTCGGCGTAGACGACGCGTTGGGCGAGTGTGACGCGGAACCCGCGCATGGCCAGCCAGGGCCAGACGCGGATCTCGACGAGTCCGCTGACAGTGTGGCTCCCGGCGGTGAGTGTGAACGCGAGCTGGGGGGCGATCCGCCACCAGGACGTCTTCTCCGCCACCACGTGGTGGTCGACCAGGACGCGGTCGGTCAGACCGCGTCCGTTGAATTCGAGGAGGATATCCAGCGGCGACTCGATGACGAGCCGGCGGTAGAGCAGGCCGCGCGCGGCGAGGGTGGCCCGCGCGCCGGGCAGCACCGCCGCGGGCGGATCACGCGGGTCGGGGGTCAGCCCGCGCGGGCTGTGGTAGGGATTCGTCATGGGATGGGTGCGGCGGTGGGCCCTGCGCGGAAGTCAGCTGCCCGCGGCCTCGACCTGCGCCAGGACCTGATCGGACACGTTGAAGTTGGCCGAGACGTTCTGCACGTCGTCGTGATCGTCCAGCGCTTCCAGCAGCCGGATGACTTTGCGGGCGTCGTCCGCCGAGAGTTCCACGGTGTTCTTCGGGATGCGAGTGACTTCCTTTCCTGCCAGCGCGATCCCGGCCTGTTCCAGCGCCTCGCCGACCGCGCCGTACATGTCGGGATCGCAGGTGACCTCGAAGTTGTCCCCGGCCGGTTTCACGTCGTCGGCGCCGGCTTCCAGCGCGATTTCCATCAGGCTGTCTTCTGCCACGTTTTGAGCCGGGACCACGAACAGGCCTTTGCGCTCAAACATCCAGGCCACGCAGTTGGTGCCGCCGAGCTTGCCGTTGTGGACGTCGAAGATCTTGCGGATCTCCGGCGCGGTGCGGTTGCGGTTATCGGTCAGGATGTCGCACAGCACGGCGACGCCGCCCGCGGCGTACCCTTCGTAGAGCACCTCATCGAAGTTGCCCCCGTCGAGCTCGCCGGTGCCCTTCTTGATCGCGCGTTCGATGGTGTCCTTGGGCATGCTGGCGGCTTTCGCGTCGAGGATCGCCGTCCGCAGGCGAATGTTGGCGCCGGGATCGCCGCCACCGAGCTTGGCGGCGACAATGATGGCCTTGGAGAGCTTGCTCCAGAGTTTGCCACGTTTGTTGTCGATCAGGGCTTTCTTGTGTTTGATGCCCGCCCAGTGCGAATGACCTGCCATTGTCGTCTCTTCCAGTTAGTTGGCGAGTTGATTGCCGTGGTCGCCGGGTCCACGCGCGTCGGCGGTCCGCCGCCGCCGCGTCTCGGCCGGGCCGATCGAGGGGCTCAAGGAGCCGGGTGGCGCGCCAGTTTCTCCTGCACCTGGTCGCGTCGCGGCGCATCGTCCTGCTGGGTGAAGGCGTCCGCCGCTTTCTGCCAGGTTTCGCGTGCCAAGGCCAATTCGTTCATCTGCAAGTATACGTCCCCCAAGTGATCGAGGATCACGCCATCGACGGGCTCGGAGGCGGTGGCGATCTTGAGTTCGGCCAGGGCCTCGGGAAACCGTCCCAGGCGGTACAGGACCCAGCCGAGACTGTCGCGGTAGGCGACGTTGTCCGGTTCGGCCTGGACCGCCCGCTGCAGCATGTGCAGGGCGCGCTCCAGGTGTTTGCCCTGATCGCCCCAAAGATAGCCGAGGTCATTGAAAGCTCCAATGTCCTCAGGGTACTCGTCGAGAATCTGGTGCAGCTGTTCTTCGGCTTCGGCCAACTGTTGCCGCTCGACGTGGATCGCGGACAACACGAACCGCATTTCCCGCAGGGCATCCCGGTCGGGATCGGAGTCGTACTGGGCATCGAAGCGTGCGAGAAGCGTCTGGTAGCCGGCCAGCGCCTCATCGAACCGGCGGGCCTGGTAGAGCACCCACGGTTCGCGGGCCAGCATGCGTGGCGAGTTGGGTTCGAGCTGGGCGGCCGCGCGCGCGGCCGCCAGCGCCCGCTCGTAGTCCTTGGCCATGGCCCATGCGCCGGCCAGGACGAACTGCAGCTCAGCCACGCGGTCGGGCAGCCATTTTTCGCGCACGACGGTCTCGAGCACTCCCGCAGCTCGCGCCGCCTCCCGTTCCTCCAATAGCTGGAGCCCGAGATTGACCGCGAACGACCCGGTCATGCGGGTGGGCTCCGCCACCGCCTGGCGGAACAGTTCTTCGGCGCGGGCCCCGTCCCCGGCACGAGCCTGAAGCAGCGCCGCGGCCATGCGCATGCGGGCGGTCCGCTCCGGCTCGCGACCCGCGTCATCCGAGACGAGGACCGTCAGTTGTTCCAGCAGTTCGCGGTCCTCCCACAGCGGCGCGATGACCGTCTGCAGCGACGCCAGGGAGCCGGTCTGCCCGACGACGTCGGCCAGTTCCTGGAGGAGCGGCTCGAGCCGCCGCTGGTGCAGCAGAATCGCGGCCAGACCCTGATACGCGTCGGCCGTCGCTTCCAGCTTGAGCAGTTTTCGGTACTGCGCCTCAGCCTCCTCCCATTGCTCCGCTGCGCGCAAGCGATCCGCCAGGAAGTAGCTCAGGTACAGATTCTGCGCGTCCTGGGCCGCCAGCGTGCGCAGCCGGTCGAGCAGCTGCGGGCTCGGCGGCCGCGTCGCCTGGTCGCCGGCCGCTGGCGCGCTTTCCGTGGCGGGCGGTCCGTCGAGGAGTTCTTCGAGCAGTTGATAGGGGAGCATGCGGGCGGTGGTGATCTTGGAGTCAAAGTACGCGTCCAGGTGCCGCAGCGCATCGCCGGGCTGGCCACGCCGCTGGGCGAGCACGGCCAGCCGGTATCCGAGCAGCCCGGTGCTGGGCTTCGCCTCGTCGGCGCGACGATACATGGCCTCGGCCTCGTCGAGTCGGTTGGCCCGCAGAAAGCTCTCCCCCAGCAGCGCGTAGGTGGCGTCGGGATTGCGCAGCAGGCGGGCCCGCTGCTCTGCCGCCAGCGGCACGTCCCCCTGACCCAGCAGGGCATCGCGGACGACGGCCAGCGCGCCGGCCGCTTCGTCGAAATGGCCGCCCAGCAGGGCGAGGCGGCCGAGTTCGAACTGCACGGCCACGTCGCGGGCACGCTCCCCTTGGGCGGCCAGACGGCGGAAGAGCTGTAGCGCCCGGTCCGACTGGTCCTGTTCCACCAGCACGGCAGCCACCCGTTCCAGCAGCTCCGGGGGCACGTCCTGTTGTTCCGCCGCCAGGATCGCGTAGCGCGCCGCCTCGCCGCTGCGATTGAGTGCCAGGGCGAGCGGGAAGATGTCCTCCACGATCGAGACCAGTGCCGGGTCGTGCTGCCACGCCCGCTGCATGCAGCGGAGGGCTTCGGCCAGCAATGCCCGCTGTTCCTCGCCTTCGGCCTGGCTGGCCCGCTGCAGCAGCATCCGGCCGTGCGTGTACCGCGCGACGGCGTCGGCATGGGCCCGCTGCGGGTCAGTCAGGGCCTTGTCATACGGGATCACCTCCGGCGGGTCATCCAGGACCTGCGGCTGCCGGAGTGCGGACGGTGCCGCGGTGCACACGGCGGTTCCCAGTGCGACGACCAGCAGCGCGACGGCGGCAGCCCACCGCGCGTGCCGCGGCTGGGCCGCGATCGCCGCGCGGCCCGCGGAATGCGCACGGTGTGGAGCAAGGTCACGCGAGACGCGGACTGTGCACGGCGTTACGAGGGTAGCAGCCATACGCTTTCTCCGTCCGGGACGCGATCCTGGTTCAGACGCACCCACCCCGCGTGGTGAACGCTGCGCGGCCCGCGCCGGGCGGGGGCGCGGCAGCAGCGCGCCGCCCGTGCCGCCGCGCGGGTCAGCGGGGTTTGTGTTTGGCGAGTCGCTTGCTGGGCGCCTTCGGGGCCTGTTCCGCGCCCGGTGACTGGGACGCACTCGCCTTCCCCGCGGTCTTCTTGGTCGCACCTTTGTCTTTGTCCCGGCCGCGGTCTTTGTCCTGCTCCTTTTGCTTGTCCTTATCCGGATCCGGAGTTTTCGCTTTACGTTCACGCGCGCCGACGCTGGCAGCAGTCGGCGCGGTGGTCGGAGCCGTGGCGGGGCCCGTCTCCGACGGCTCGGCCCCGTCGGTCGCTTTGCGGACGCTACGCTTGGGAAGGCGGTCCTTGGCGTCCGGCGCGATCTCGAGCAGAATCGAGCGGACGCGGGGTGAATGCGGGGACGCGGCGTAGTCGATTCCGAGTTGGTGCAGGAGCGAGAAGAACTCCGTGCCCTTGCTCTTGGGAATCGCCCGTTCCATGCCCGGCACTTTCCCGTGCTCGGCCTCGTCGTCGCTGATGACCCCCAGCACACGCAGCACTTCCCGCGTCTCGTGACTGACGGGGATCGCATGTCCGCTCAGCCCGTTCTGGGTGACGAATGCCAGGCTGAAATCCGACACGCCCGGCAGTTTTTCCAGCTGTTTGACGGACTTCCCGATGTTTTCCTTTTTCAGATTCTCCAGATCGAACGAGTAATACGCCTCAAACACCGACTGCAGCGTGCGTTTGATCCGGGAGGCGGCCTCGGAGGCCTTGGGCAGGCACGACAGCACCTCGGCCAGTTCCGAGATGGTGGTGACGCGTACTTCATTCCAGTCGTAATACGCCTGTTGCAGGTGGGCGAAGGCGTCATCGGCCGCTTCGGGCGTGGCCGACTGCAGGCAGCAGGCGTACAGCAGATGTTCCAGCAGCGGGCGATCGGCGACCGTGGCAGGCTTGTAGTGTTTCTTCAGGACCTTATGGGCCTTGGCGATTTTGCCGGCGCGATTCGGAGTACTCATAGGGCCTTCCGCATGTCATCGGGTTCGGCGGGTGGTTCGAGTTCGGGGGGATCCGCACTCTCTGCGGACCCGTCGGTCACCGCGGGGCGCGGCAGCACTTCGCTGAGGATCCGACTGACTTCGAGGGAGTGCTTGACGCCGCGGTCGAGCACGAAGCGGAGTCGCGGGGTGTAGCGCGTATCGATCCGCTGCGCGATCTTCTGCTGCAGGAACCCCGCCGCATGTTGGAGCCCATGGAGTGACAGCTGCTGCTTCGCCTGATCGCCCATCACGGACACGTGGACCTTGGCCTCCCGCATGTCCGGCGACACTTCCACGCGTGTCACGGTGACGTCGGCGATTCGGGGGTCGCGCAATTCCGTGAGAATGGTCGTGCTGACCACCTCCCGAATTGCCTCCGCAGCTTTGAGCACACGTCGTGACGTCATGGGCAGGATCGTCGGGGACGCACCGCAACTCGCCGCGCCAGACACCGATCTGGCCGCAGGTCCGGCGCGGGCCGGTTACAGCGTTCTGGCGAACTCCTCGATCTTGTACGCTTCCAGTACGTCGTCCTTCTTCACGTCGTTGAACCCGGACAACTTGATGCCGCACTCCAGACCGCGAGAGACTTCCTTGACGTCATCCTTTTCGCGGCGCAGCGATTCCAGCGGATAATCGCCGATCGTGCGGCCGTCCCGGTTCACGCGAATCCGGCAGCCCCGTTCGATCGAACCGCGCACGACGTAGCAGCCGGCGATGGCCCCCACGCGGCTGATCGCAAAGACCTGCTTGACCAGGGCCTGTCCCAGTTCCACCACGCGCTCTTCGGGTTTCAGCTTGCCTTCCAGCAGCGCGCGGATGTCGTCGGTGACCTTGTAGATCACGTCGTACCGGCGGATCTCCACCTGCCGCTCTTCGGACAGTGCCCGGGCCGCCTCGTCGGGAATTACGTTGAACCCGATGATGACCGCTTGCGAGGCGTGGGCCAGCGTGACGTCGGCCACGGTGATGCCGCCCACGGACGCCTGCAGGATCTTGACCTGCACTTCGGGATGCTCGAGTTTGCTCAGCTCCTTCTGGATGGCTTCAATCGACCCGCGGACATCCGCCCGGATGATCAGGTTCAGCACCACGCGCTCCGTGCCCTCCGCCAGACGTCCCGCGGCCAGCCGGCGCTGGAACTCGTCGAACGAGACCTTGATGGACACGCCGGCGAGCGAGCGTTGTCGCGATTGGGCGTGCCGCTGATCCGCGATACTGCGCGCCTGGGCAATGTCGGGGAGCACGTAGAAGGGATCGCCCGCTTGCGGCGCGGCGTCGAAGCCGGTGACGTTCACGGGCGTGGACGGGCCGGCCGACTGGAGCTTGACGGTCCGCTGGAGGGTGTCGTACATGGCCTTCACCCGGCCGAAGGCGGAGCCGCACAGCACGACGTCGCCGACGCGCAGGGTGCCCTGCTGGACGATCAGTTTGGCAATCACGCCCCGCGCACCTTCCTGTTCGGCCTCCAGGCACGTGCCGATCGCGGGACGATCGGGATTGGCCTGGTATTCGTTGAGATCGGCGACGGTGAGGATCGTTTCCAGCAGTTCGTCCATACCCTGCCCGGTCACGGCGCTGGTGGGGACCACTTCCGTTTCACCACCCCACTGGCTGGGCGTCAGCCCGTACTCGGTCATCTGGGTCATGATGCGATTGGGGTCGACGCCGGGCAGGTCGATTTTGTTGAGCGCCACGACGATGGGGACGCCGGCCGCTTTGGCGTGGCTGATCGCTTCTTCCGTTTGCGGCATGATGCCGTCGTCGGCGGCCACCACCAGGACGGCGATATCGGTGACGTGGGCCCCCCGCGCGCGCATCTCGGTGAAGGCTTCGTGACCGGGCGTGTCCACGAATGCGATGGCACGGTTCCCCTTCTTGATCTGGTACGCGCGGATGTGCTGGGTGATGCCGCCCGCTTCTCCGGCGACCACGTTGGTGCCGATGAGGTAGTCGAGCAGCGAGGTCTTGCCGTGATCGACATGGCCCAGGAAGGTGACGACGGGTGGTCGAGGCTGCAGGTCCTCCGGTGCGTCGTCCGCGTCGCGGAGTTTGGCGATGACTTCATCCTCCAGCGTCGCGTGTGCCTTGAGTTCCAGATCCACGCCGAGCTCGGCGGCGAGCATTTCGACGTATTCGTTCTCGATGACCGAATTGATGGTCAGCATCAGGCCCATGCCCATGAGCGCTTTCTGGACCTGCATGGCGCTGACGCCGGCGGTCTCCGAGAAACTACGGACGGTGCAGGGGAGTTCCAGGGCGACCTTTCCTTTCCGGGGCGCGGCGGTGTTCGTGCCTTTGTGGATGAGCGTTTTGCGTCTGCGCGGCGCTGGGGCTTCCCCTTCGCGGGGGTTGACCAGCGTGGTGGACTTGACTTTGCGCGTGGCGCGGCGTGCCTTGCGATCGGCGCGGGCGCTGGCCATCCCGGCCATGCCCGCATCGGGTGTTTCGTCGGGCCGGGCGACACGTCGTCCGCTGGCGGCACGACGGACGGCTGCTTCCGGGGATTCTTCTTCGAACACTTCGGGCGCCGGGGCGCGTTTCGTTTCCTTCTTGGGCTTGCGTTCGGCCAGGTGTTCCAGCGGGGGCCGCCGCTGGCCTTTGCGGTGCGTCAGCGCTTCTTTGGGCAGCCGGATTTCCGGCTTCTGGGTTTTGGGTTCCGTGGGCTTGGCGGTGGCCGAGGGTTGTTTGGCCTCGGGCATGGGGGCTGGGGCGACATTGATCACCGGGGCACGGCGTTTCGGTCGCCGTTCACCAGCGTCCGCCCGCCGTTTGGGACCGCCGATGATCTTGATCCCGCTCGCTTCCGCCCGCTCGGGCGTCCGCAGGAAGGCCGGCTCGCGTTCGGGCGCGTCCAGCCCGGGCGGCGGCGTGGCGGTGCTCGCGGCCGCGATGGACGGCACGGAGGGTTCGTCCGGTGCCAGTTCGACCGCGTCCGGTCCTGGCGTGGTCGGCGCGGGAGCGGTCGGCGCGGGGGTCGGTTCGGTGGGCGGCGCGGGCTTGAGCGCGGCCGGCCGGCGCGTGCCGATCACTTTGATCTTGCCGGCGGTACCGCTCGGCGCGATGTAATCGTCTCGGGAGATGGGTGCAGGTGGCGTGAGGGTCGGGCCGGTGGCGGCCCCGCGGCGCGATGACAGGAGTCCGGTGCTGCGTCCCACCTGCAGGCCGACGCGGGGCCGCGCCTCGGTCACGGCGCCACCGCCGGCACCGGCCGCGGGGCTGGGGCCAGCCATGAACGCCTTCAATTTGACCACTTCCTCATCGGTGAGGCTCGCCAGCGCGGACCCTTTGCCGGTAATACCCGCCTTCGTGCAGATATCCACCAAGTCCTTGCTGTCGATTTGCAGGTCTTTGGCTAACGCGTAAATGCGAATGGGCACAAGCGCCCTCCTGTACTGGGCAAGCGATCCGGCGTCGCATCCCTGGGCGGGACCGCTTGCACAACCACTGTAACCACCTTAATTCATGTCCGCGATCTCCTATATAGAGCGGCATGCTCGGCCTCGCGCTGCGCTCCCGCCGCTCGGCGCAGGATCCGCTTCAACCGTCCCCCCCTGCCTCGTGCGCATCGGCCGACTCCACTTCGGCTGTTTCGGTGGCCGCCTGGTCGGGCGTTTCGGCGGCCGGTGCTGCGGGCTCGACAGCGTCCTGCGCGGGGGCGACCGCGAGACCAGCGTCGCCGTCGTCCTCCACTTGCTGTTCCCGCTGCCGCCGCCGCTCGACTGCCGCTGCCTGCTCCGCCTGTTCGGCGAGTTCCTCGGCCTGCTCGACAATGCGCTCCACCTGTTCGGCAGTCAGGCCCCCCATTTCCATCAGGGCATCCGGCTCGATCACCGACAGATCATCGTAAGACAAATAACCCTGTTCCACCAGGGCTTGCGCCAGCTCCTCCGTCACGCCCTCCAGGGTGCTGAAGCCGTGCACGGCCCGCTCGATTTGCTCCTCCAGCTCCTCAGCCGTCATGATCTCAATATCCCAGCCGCAGAGCTTGCTGGCCAACCGCACGTTCTGGCCGCGGCGTCCGATGGCCAGCGACAGCTGGTCTTCCCGCACCAGGACGATGGCCCGGCCGATCATGTCGCACAACAGCACCTGATCGACTTCGGCCGGCTGCAGGGCGTTGGGAATGAGGACTTCCGGGTCGTCGCTCCACCGCACGATATCGATCCGCTCGCCAGCCAGTTCGTCCACGATGTTCTTGATCCGGTTGCCGCGGACGCCGACGCATGCACCGACGCAGTCGACGCGCTGATCCATGCTGCTGACGGCCACTTTGCTCCGGTATCCCGGTTCGCGCGCCATGGCGTTGAGCGTGATCACGCCCTCGGCAATCTCGGGAATTTCCTGTTCGAATAAGCGCTGCACGAGCTGCGGCCGGGTGCGACTCAATACGACTTTGACCCGGCTGCCCTGCGGCTTGACTTCGAAGATCACCGCGCGAATGCGTTCGTTCGGATGATGGGATTCGCCGGGAATCTGTTCGCTGCGCGGCAGGATCGCTTCCACGCTTCCCAAGGTCACGGTGGCGGCGCCTCCTTCGGCGCGCTGAATCACACCTGACACGAGATGTCCGATCTGGTCCTGGTATTCCTCGATCAGCGCGTCGCGTTCCGCTTCGCGGATCTTCTGGATAATTACCTGTTTGGCGGTCTGCGCCCCGATCCGCCCGATCATCTCTTCGGGGTCCAAAGCCACGCCGTTGCAGCTGGCGTCGATCGCTCCGTTCTCGCGCGCAATCCGGACAACGATCTCCGACTCCTCGCCGTACTGGCGCTTGGCGGCCGTGACCAACGCGGCCTCGATCGCCTGGAAGACGATTTCCGAGTCAATGTTCTTGTCGCGGTGCAGCGAGTCGACGATGCGCAACAACTCAGATGGATTCATGGTGACCTGGTTTTCTAAGGGGTTCGCAGCCTGCCCGGGCCTGTCCGCGTGGACCGCGTCGCGGCGGCCGGCGCGACCGCCAGGCGGTGACCGGTGTGTGCGTGGAACCAATGGACCCGCGAAGGATCGAGCCCGATGGCCACCCTCCTCCCCACGTCCGGAGCCTCTCGAACTGGAACCGTTATCGCCCATTCAATACGCCGTGGTGGCCCGCCCGTCAATTGCCAGCACGACGAAATATCCGGATCCTCGCCGACGCGTGCCAGCAGGCGGACGCGGACTACGCGCGAGCTGCCCAGCAGTTCGCCGCGCAGCACCTCGCCGGGGCCCAGGCAGGGGCACCCGCCCCCCGCGGTCGGATTGTGGTCCCCGCCGGCCCTGGCCGCCGGCAGCGGCAGGACCGTGCAGTGTTCGGGCCGGATCCCCATCACGACGGCGCTGCCGTAGGTCTCCGGGCCGGGCACCGCGGTCGGGTAGGGCAGGATGCAGGTCGCATCACCGTGGCAGAACTGCACGTGGTCCGCCTGGCGCTGCCAGCGGCCCGGGATCAGGTTCATGCCGGGTGCGCCCACGAGTCGAGCCACCGTCGCAGTGGCGGGTCGGTCGTACACGTCGCGCGGCGGACCAACCTGCTGGATGGCCCCGCGCTCCATCACGACCAGGCGATCCCCCAGCGCCATTGCCTCCGCCTGATCGTGGGTGACGTACACCATGGTGCTGTGCGACCGCTCGTGGACGCGCCGGATTTCCTGCCGCAGCTCGCCGCGTTGCGGAGCGTCCACCTGCGAGAGCGGCTCGTCCAACAAAAACGCCGCCGGACGGCGGACGAGCGCTCGGCCCAGCGCCACCCGCTGCTGTTCGCCGCCCGACAACGCGCCGGGCCGTCGCGCCAGCAGGTGACCGATCCCCAAGACGCCCGCCGCGTGCCGCACGCGGCGCCGGATGTCCCGTTCGCTGCCGGGTCGCCCGCGGGCACCCACGGGGTCCCGCCAGCGCCGCCAGGTTCGCGCCAACCAGTTTTCGCCTTCGTGCCACCACAGCCCGGCGGCCAGGTTGTCGGCCACCGTCAGGTGCGGATAGAGGACGCTCTGCTGAAACACCATGGCCACATTCCGCGCGCGGGGCGCCTCGCCATTGACGACCCGCCCAGCAATCCGGATGTGGCCGCAATCGGGCGCGTCGAGTCCGGCGATCAGCCGGAGCGTGGTTGTCTTGCCGCAGCCGCTGGGTCCGACCAGCACGACGAGCTCCTGATCGTCGATCTGGAGGTGGAGATCGCTCAGCGCGTGGATCGAACCCGCGAATGTCTTCGACACGCCCTCTAAGGCGACCGCGGCCATGTCCCGCCACCCCGTCTCACGCACGTCACTAACAAAACGACCCACTCCAACCGGGAGCGGGTTCTGCGACGATCAATCGCTCGAACACATTCCTAAATCACAACTTAGTGTGATTTTCCGTCCCGCTAGGATATCAAGTCGCGATGGTGGATGTCAAGCTGCAGACCAGCGTTTGGATCGTGAGCTGGCGAGGGGACGGTTGTGACCGGGGGCATCGGTACGGGGGAGCGTGGCACGCGGAGATCCGGCCGGGCGTGCAGGGCTCGCCGCTGTGCGGCGCGAGTGGATCACGCCGGCGTCAGGCGAATCGTCGCACGGCCAGCGCGCTGGCCTGGCCCAGCGGAGTCAGACTCAGCGCGACGAACGCATCACCGGGTGGGACGCGGTCCGATGTGACAACGGCGACCGGACAATCCGGGTCCGGCGTGGAATAGTTGAGCACGGGGAACAACCGGTCGTGGTTCAATGCCAGCAGACTGGCGATGACTTCCAGTACACCGCATCCCGCGCCCGTATTGCCCACGTAGCTCTTGACGGCGGTGACGGGCACTGGTGCGGTGCGGTCGGCAAAGACGTGGTGGATCGCCTGGGCTTCTGCGGCATCCGAGCGGCGTGTCGACAAGCCGTGGGCATGCACGTGACCGACGTCGTCGGGGACGAGTCGCGCCGTGCGCAGCGTCTGTCGCAGCGCGCTCTCGACAGCTCCCCGCAAGTCGCCCACACCGCGGGCATCCATCCGCGCGCACGAACCACTCCCCACGACTTCGCCCAGAATTGTCGCGCCGCGCGCCCGTGCCGTGTCGAGGGCTTCGAGCACCAGGGCCCCGGCACCTTCGCCCAGCACCATGCCGCTGCGATGGAGGTCGAAGGGTCGGCATACCTGGCCGGGTGCGGTTTCCCCGTCGCAGGCAATCTCTTCCTGCAGCACGACGTGCAGCGTCCGCAGCGGGTGCACGCGCGTGCCGGTGGCGCCGGCCACGATCGTGTCGGCGGCGCCGCGCGCGATGATATGACTGGCTTCGCCAAGGGCCAGGTGCGCGGACGCCTCCCGCATCGTCAGCGAGTTGCTCGGACCGCGCAGGTCGTTGTAAATCGCAATGTGACTGGCCGGCATGTTCGGCAGGTACTTCAGCAGCCACAGCGGCGTGATCTGCGGGAGCCCCTGCGCCGCCCACGCATCGAAAGCGAACCGGCCGTCGGCCCCGACGCAGGCGGCGATGGCGTCGACGAATTCGTCCGGGCCCGACAAGATGTAGTCACTACCGAACACGACGCCCGTGCGGTCCACATCGTAGGACCCTGCCCCCAGTCCCGCGTGGGCCAGCGCCCGCTGCGCCGCGGCGACCCCCATCTGGATCTCCCGGCACATGACCTTGATCCCTTTGCGGATCGATCGCGTCTGGTCCTTGTCCAGGACGCCGAAATCGGCAATTTCGCCGGCAAAACCGCGCGCTTCGGCCGCAAACGGCATCCGCAGCAGCGCACCGGGCAGATCTGCCACCGCGTGGATGCCGGACCGACCGGTCGTCACGGCCTCCCAGAGCGACTCGATGGTGTTGCCCACCGGGCTGATCAGGCCCAGACCCGTGATGACGACCCGACGTGGGCTGGCTGTCGACATACGTTCCACTGGGATACGCGGTTGTGGGGCATCCTGACGCGGCCGCACGCGGCCCGGTGGCGACGACTGCCTCCCACCTGCGGCCCATTGTAGAGAGCCTGTCGCGGCAAGTCGAGGCGAGCGCACCCGCCGCGCTCGGCGGTCCCGGCGCACGCGCGGGCCCACCACGCACGGGCTCTGCGTCAGTACCGTGCGTTGGTCGGGACCACCGTGCCGCCGGCAGCCGTCGCCGGTCCGATCAGCGCCTGACTGGCTTTGCCCAGCACTTCAATCAACAACAGCGCGTCCGCTCGATTCCCGGTCCGGGCAAACGGATTCGGCAGGCCCCAGGCGCTCTGACGCTCGGGTCCGGGCGACGCCACGACACCGCAACTCATCAACAGCACCTGATTGGCCGGCCAGCGAAACCGTTCGTGCAACCGCCAGCTGGCGACCTGCGGCACCTGGATTTCGATCCGCTGCGCCTGACCGCCAAAGCCGGGCACGTCGACCGTGACCGGCACCAGCCGCTCGACCTGGTCGATGTTGCACTTGAGCACCGCGTCGATCGTCCGCTCGTCCTGTGACAGCAGCGGACTGACCTGCAACGTGAACCCTTCCTGGATCTGCCCGCGTTCCACGTCATACCCGACCCACCCGCCCTCTTGCGGGCGCGTCCGCAGGCCCTTCACGTAGATGCGCGGGCGGAGGTTGGAGATCGACTGCGTCTGCCCGTTGTGGAACACCAGCTGCGGTGCGGAGTGCTCGCGGAAATCGACGCGGCGGCGTAGTTCGGCCACCAGCAGCGCCGCGTCCTCCTTGGATACCAGCCAGGCCTCGATCCCCGCGGACTGCACGCTGACCGGGCGCAGCCGATGCAGGAAGGCGGAGCGCCAGTTCGGGCTGTCGACCGCCACCACCCGCAGCCCCAGCACGTGCGGATCCTGCGTCCCGTTCACGAAGCGGCCAATCACCTCGGCCACCACCTGCTGCATCGCCGGTGTGTGGTACACGCTGACGGTCGTGGGCGTGGCGCTCAACAGACCCAACGGCGGCCGAAACCAGATATCGCTGCCCGTCTCGCGGAGGATCCAGTCGATCACCGCTTGTTCCGGGTGTTCGCTGCCCGTGACCCGCGATGTGTACACGCTGATGTCGTATTGCTGCCAGACCTGACCCTCGTCGGCCCGTGGCAAGTCACTGCTTCCGCCGCGCAGGGGTACGGCGGCTTCCGCCGGCCGCACCCGCAGTGCGTCAAGTGACGCGTCACTGAGCGAAGCGCCGCTGGTCGCCTGCGGCGGACTGCCATCCGACGCGCGCCACACCTCTCCGCCGGCCGCGGCCGGCAGCGACGACCCGTTCGCATCGGGCAATGTCCCTGGGGTCGGCTGAGCCGCCGCCGCACGCCACAGGACAACTTGCAGCAATAGACACCCCACACTCGCGCCGCGACCGTACATCCCACACCTCCGTGCCAACATAGAGCTTGCCGCCCGCACTGTTCACGCGGCGGCACCTGCCCGGGACGCGTCGCGGGAGTATAGATGTGCTGGCGGGCGCATCACAAGACGAATTCTCGGGCTGCTAGCACGGGCCGTACGGGTCTGGTGCCTCGTCCCGGCATAATCTTGGGGTTGGGTGGCTGGGGACTCCCTTCGTTCGTCCCCAGCCGCCCCAATACGGAGCGTTGACGACGCACTAGAGGTACCGGTTGATCAGGTGTTCGAGCATTTCCTGACGCCCGCTGGTGTTGGGTGCGATGTCGCCCTTGTCGAGCATATACACCGCGAGCGTCTTGAAATCGGCCTTGCCCGACTCAATGATCTCGCCGATCCCGCGATCCCAACTGGCATAGCGTTGCTTGAGCAGCGACGCGAGTTCTCCGTGGGCGCGAATGGCGGCGGCAATTTTCAGTCCGCGCGCGAACGCGTCCATGCCCCCGATGTGCGCGTGGAACAAGTCGATGGGTTCAAAACTCTCGCGCCGGACTTTCGCATCGAAATTGACCCCGCCCGGTGAGAGTCCGCCGAACTTCAGGATCGACAGCATGCATTGCGTCGTCAGGTAGTAATCGGTCGGGAACTGGTCGGTGTCCCAGCCGAGCAGCAGGTCGCCGGTATTGGCGTCGATCGATCCGAGCACACCCTGGATGCCGGCATATTCCAGCTCGTGCATCATTGTGTGCCCCGCCAGCGTGGCGTGGTTCGTTTCGATATTCAGCTTGAAATGGCCCAGCAGATCGTAGGCGCGAAGGAAGTTGATGCAGGCAGCCGCATCCGAATCATATTGGTGCTTGGTCGGTTCCTTCGGCTTCGGTTCGATCAGAAATTGTCCGCGGAAGCCGATGCTCTTGGCGTAATCGACCGCCATGTGCAGGAACGCGCCCAAATGATCCAGTTCCCGGCGCATGTCGGTGTTGTAGAGGTTCTGATAGCCTTCGCGCCCGCCCCAGAACACGTAGTTCGCGCCGCCGAGTTCCAGGGTGACTTCGAGGCACTTCTTGACCTGGGCTGCGGCGAAGGCGAAGGCGTCTGAGTTGCAGCTGGTCGCCGCCCCGTGCACATACCGCGGGTTGCTGAAGAGATTCGCCGTGCCCCACAGCAGCGCAATGCCCGTGCGTTGTTGCTCTTCCTTCAGCACGGCCACGACGGCGTCCAAGTTGCGATTGGTGTCTGCCAGTGTCTTGCCCTCGGGGGCGACATCGCGATCGTGAAATGCGTAAAACGGAGCCCCCAGCTTCTCCATGAACTCGAAGGCCACGCGCACACGCCGGACGGCATTTTCCAGCGAATCGGTGCCGTCATCCCAGGGGCGCTGCATCGTGCCGGGGCCGAACGGATCGGCTCCGGTGCCCCGGAAGGTATGCCAGTACACGACGCTGAACCGGAAGTGGTCCTTCATGGTTCTGCCTTCCACGACCTCCTCCTCGTTGTACCAGCGGAAGGCGAGCGGATTCTTGGAGTCGGGGCCTTCGTACGCGATCTTGCTCACGTCGGGAAACGCGGTCATGTCAGCTGCTCTCCCACCACACGAGGAACCTGGGGTCCGGCACGCTAACAAGGTAACGCGGGAGACCATCGGCGCACAGTAGCGACCTGGCTCACCCTGTCATCCGTCCGATGATGCGATCGCCCAGGGTCGGCCAGAGCTGGAGCAGCGCGGCCAACAGGCGGGCAGAGCGCGGGACCACCAGCTCGGGCACGCGCCGTTCCGCGGCGCGCAGAATCCGACGGCACAGGTCGTCGGGATCGAGCCCCCGCAGCCGGACGCCGCCACCTGGCTGCCGGGCCGCTTCCGGCAACTGGGCGGACTCGGCGGCATAGCGACGGCCGGCATCGGGGCGGGCGATCGGCCCGGGGCACACCAGCAACACATGCAGGCCGCGCGGCCCCAGTTCCAGCCGCAGTTGGTGCGAGAAGGCCGCGACGGCGAACTTGCTGGCCGGATACGCGCCGAGGTACCGGGCGGCCATCTTGGCCGCCAGCGAACCGATGTTGATCACATGTCCACGGCTCGCCAGCAGACGTCCCATGGCAGCCTGGGTGCAACGCACGGTGCCCAGGAAGTTCAGGTCCAGGAAGGCCTGGAAGGTCTCCACCGGCGTGTCGACGACCGCGCCGCGCCCGGATCGCCCCGCGCAGTTCACCAGCGCGTCAAGCTGACCGAACTCATCGTCCACCCGCTGGAACAACTGCGCGACGGACGCGGACTGCGTCACGTCGGTGACCACGGTGTGGACCACCGTCGGCCCTTCGCGCAGCGCCGTGCGGGCCTGGTCCAGCGCCGCGGCGTCGCGGTCGGCCAGCACCAGCCGGGCGCCAACGCGGGCGAAATGGGTGGCCAGACGCCCGCCCAGGCCGGCAGCGCCGCCCGTGACGAGCACGACTTTGTTCTGCCAGTACGTCATGGAAGTCCGTTCACTTGTGCCATCCGGCAACGCCGCTGGTGGCGGCCAGCAGGTGCCCTCGGGCCGCCCTCCGGCCAGCATAACGGCTGGTGGTCGCGGACCGCAATCTGTTAGAGTGTTGGGGCGGCGCGATGCGGGCGGCACGGCGGCGGATTGGGGGCGGGAGCCGGGAGCATCGCGTGGTTCGTCCCGTAGGAGTCAATGCGCGCGTTCACGCAGCGCCGGGTCCGCTCGTCGGGGTGCTGGCCGCCGCCTGCAGCGGCGTGGTGCTCGACCATCAGTTGGCGATCCCTTGGCGGATCTGGGCGGCGGCGGTGCCGTTGGCATTGGGGGTGTGGGCCTGGGCGTTTCGTCGGCAGGCCGCGGCCGTGGCGGCACTGCCGTTGCTGGCGGCCGTGGCGGCACTGGCCGGGCTGTGGCACCATGAGCGGTGGTGGTGGTTTCGGCCCGACGAAATTGCCCGCTACGCAACGGACGCAGCGCAACCGGTGCTGGTTCGTGTGATCGCGCTGGAGCCGCCCCGCTGGAGCCCGGCCGAGCCGCCATCGCCCTTGAGCACCGTGGAGCACGACGAACAGTCCCGCTGCACGGTGCGCGTCGAGGCCCTCCGCCAGGCGGATCAATGGGTGCGGGTGTCCGGTCGGGTTTCGCTGCTGGTCCGGGGACGGCTGGCGGATGTGCGGCGCGGCGATCGGCTGGAAGTGGCTGGTCTACTGGTCCGGGTGCGGTCGCCGGGCAATCCGGGCGAGCCGGACCTGGCAGCACAACGGCGCGGGCAGCGGCAGCTGGCCGTGCTGCACTGCCGGTATGGAGCTTGCGTCCAGCGCCTCGCGTCCGGCGCAGCGTGGAGTCCCCTGCGGCAGCTGGGGCACGTGCGGGTATGGGGCGAGCAGATGCTCGAGCGGCATGTCGCGCTGCGGCAGTCGGAACTGGCTGCCGCCTTGCTGCTGGGGAGTCGCGAGCAATTGCCGCGCGCGACGACGCAGGCTTTCTTCACGAGCGGAACCAGTCACTTACTGGCCATCTCGGGCCTGCACGTGAGCATTTTGGCCACGGCCCTATGGGTCTGGCTGCGCCTGGAGTGGTCGCCGCGTCGCAGGCTGGGGCTGTTCGCGCTGACAGCGACCATCGCCGTGGTCTATGCGGTGCTTGTCGGTGCCCGGGCCCCGGTGGTCCGGGCCGCGGTCATGATCGGCCTGTACTGTCTGGCCCGCGCCGGCGGGCGGCGCCCGGCCGCCTGGAACGCCTGGGCTGCCGCCGCCCTGGTAACCGTGGGGCTGACGCCCAGCGGCATCTATGACCTCGGGACGCAGCTGTCGTTTCTGGCCGTGGCCGTACTCATCGCGCGCTGGCCGGCGGTGACGGCCCGCGGTCGCAGGCAGGATCCGCTGCAGAAGCTCGTGGAGCAAGCCGCGCCGGCCGGTTGGCGGCTGGCCCGTGCGGCGGCTGGCAGGCTCGCTGACCTGATGTGGATGTCGACCCTGGTGTGGTTGGTGACCCTGCCGCTGGTGGCGCACCGGCTCCATATTGTGCCTTGGCTGGGAGTGCCCATGAACGTGGTGCTCGGGGGACCCGTCTCGGTCGCGCTGTTCGCGGCGGCGGCCGTGCTGGTGTTGGCCCCGGTGCCGGCGTTGGCCGCCGTGGCCGGCTGGCTCTGCGGCGGGGCGCTGCACTTCATGCAGTGGTGCACCGCAATTGTGGGGACGCATCCGTGGGCGTGTTCGTGGGTGGCGGGACCACCCGTTGTGCTGGTCGCCCTGTTCTACGGCGCTCTGGCTCTGACACACTTCACACCCCTGCGTCCCCCGCGACGCTGGGCGGCGGGGCTGCTGGCTCTGTGGCTTGGGCTGTGCGCGGCCACCAGCGGCACGGCGATCCGCGCCTGGCGACTCACACACGGCGCACCGCTGCGTGTGTCGTTCGTTGCCGCCGGACACGGTCTGTGCGTTCTGATCGAACTCCCCAACGGCCGCTCGCTGCTCTACGACGCCGGGCGCATGGGGAGTCCGCGCGTGGCGGCTGCGCCGATCGCCGCGGCGTTGTGGTCGCGACGGATCGCCCACCTGGATGCGATCATCGTCTCCCATGCCGACGCGGACCATTTCAACGCCGTGCCGGAACTGTTGCACCGTTTCTCCGTGGGGGTCGTGTATGTCTCGCCGGTCATGTTCCGCGCAGCGCCGCCGGCGCTGCAGGAGTTGGCGGCGGCCGTCCGCGGCGCGCAGGTGCCGCTCGAGATGCTCCGGGAGGGAGATGGCCTGGATGGCGGGGAGGGTGTCTGCGTCAGGACGCTCCACCCCGCCGAGTCGACCGACGCGGGGGGAGACAACAGCGACAGCATCGTGCTCTGGATCGGCCGTGGCGAGCACGGCCTGCTGTTGACCGGCGACCTCGAGGGGCGCGGTCTGGCGGAACTGTTGGCTGAACTCCCACCTCCCTGCGATGTCCTGCTGGCACCGCACCACGGGAGCGCGCTGAGTCGGCCGCGCGACGTCGTCGCCTGGGCGCACCCGCGCTGGGTCGTGATCAGCGCAGGAGCCAAACCTAGCACGGCAAGCATGCTGCAGCCCTACGCACGCGGCGGCGCCGTCGTGCACTGGACGCACCGGGACGGCCTGGTGGAGGCGGTCATTGGCGAGGGGCCCTGGCGCATCCGGACACATCGGCACGGACCGTCCCCCGCGGCCGCGGGTCATTCTGCCCGCGTGCCATGATGGTGGTCGCGCAGATGGTCACGCATCAGCGACCGCGCCCGGTGCAGTCGACTGCGCACAGTACCGAGAGAAACGCCCAGGATCTTCGCAATCGACTGATAGTCGAACCCTTCCAGGTCACGCAGCACGAGCACGACGCGGAATTCTTCGCTGAGCTGCGCCAGGGCGCGCGTTACGGCCGCAGCTCGTTCTTCGCGCAGCATGCGGTCCTGGGGATGGTCGCCCGGATCGACCGGATCGTCGCCGGTCAGGACGCGGGCGGCGTCGATCGACGTCTCAGGACGTCGGCGGCGGTGCCGATGAAGTGCGATGTTGATGGCAATGCGGTAGAGCCACGTGAAGAACGAACTGTCGCCGCGGAACGTGCCCAGCTTGCGCATCGCCTGGACGAATGCGTCCTGGACCACGTCTTCCGCCTCCTCGGGACAGGAGACGACGTGCACCAGGCCGGTGAACAGCCGGTCCTGATAGCGGCGCACCAACTGGCCGAAGGCGGCGGTGTCGCCGCCCATGGCTTGCTCGATCAGATGCTGGTCGTCGCTCACTGTTCAGGACCCATGCACGTCGCGGCTCGGCGGGAGCCTCGCCCTCCCGGGTCGCCTCGCCCTCCCGCGGCTCGGCGGGAGCCTCGCCCTCCCGGGTCGCCTCGCCCTCCCGCGGCTCGGCGGGAGCCTCGCCCTCCCGCGGCTCGGCGGGAGCCTCGCCCTCCCGGGTCGCCTCGCCCTCCCGCGGCTCGGCGGGAGCCTCGCCCTCCCGGGTCGC
>JALOQX010000377.1 GCA_025459265.1 Pirellulaceae bacterium
ACCGGGAAGTCCACGATATCGAGACTGCCGCTGTAGAACAGCACCTCCCAGACCAGCCGCAGGATCGCGTGCAGTTCCAACTTCAGGTTGAACAGGCACAAGGGTCCATCTTGATTGATGATGCGAGCGATCTCATCCAGATACATCTTGCCGTCCTGATTCGGATCGCGCCAGTTGGCGGTCAGGTCGGCACGCAGTTCCCCTTCAATGCCGGCCGACGCGACCACGACGTCCAACAGCGCCGCGACGGTTCCGCCCAGAGTCAGACGGAATTCATCGATGTCGTCTCCGGCAAACACGTCCGCGAGATCGCCGAAGAAGAAACCGTCCGCGAAATAGCCGGTTTCCAGGCCGCGTGTGTCGTAGCCCACGGACAAATCGATGGTGAAGCCGACGTGGGCGCCCACCGCCACGGAAATCGGCGGAACGGGAATCACCGGGAATCGCGCATCCCAATCGAAGTCCATCGCGAACGTCGGGATGTCCCAGGAGATGACATTCGCGGTCTGGCCGAGAACGATCTTCAGAATGGTGGGGAGCTCGAGGAAGTGGAGTTTGATTCCCAGGCCGTCGTCCGATCCGTCCCCATCCGGGGCTCGCTGGAGCCGGGAGGTCAAGTCTCCCAACTGCCCCTCGCGCAGTTGCGCAGCGACGCTCTCGGCCGGATCGCGCAGCACGCTCGTCACGCCGCCCCCGTCAGGTTCCCCATCACCCGGATGCGCGCCCACGAGCTGCACGTCGCGATTCCAGCCAGGAGTGGTCAAACCGTCGCCGAAGAAGCTCACGCCGCCCAATCGCAGCACGATTCCATCCGCCGTGGCCGTGCTGATCGCGCCGGTGATGGTGCCCAGCGATTGCACCACATTGACGAACTTGCGTGCCGCGCGCGCGACCTCCGGTTCCTTCCACGCCACCATGTCGAGCAACGTGATCGGGCCGCCTCCGACCAGCTCCGAAAGATCCGAGACGCCGGGAACGGGTTCCGTCAGCCATTTCACCACCTCCTGGACCGGTTGCAGGATCTCGAGGACCTTGGTGATGGCCGGCCCGAGGTATTTTGACAGGAAGTCCCCCAGATCGAGCGTGATATTGTCCAGTGCGAAATAGGGCTCGATGCCTGGCGTTTCCGGCACGTCGCCGTAATGGGTCTCAAGCACCCCACCATCTGTCGTCAACGCGAACCCGAAACCAGCCTTCAACTCCGCCGTCAAGTGCGGCAGGTCGTCGTTGATGCTGGCGTCCAACAGCAGATCAATGGTGGCCACGGTCGACAGGCTGGCAGCGAACACCTCGCCGAACGATCGTTCCGCCAGATCACTGAGCCGCAAGTGTCCGCCGGGCCCGCAGTCCACGTCGAGACTCAGCGTGCCCTCAAAGCCAGTGTCGCCGCGGTCGGTCGCCGAAAACGTGATTAGGAACAGATCCAGCGTCAGCGAGGCCGGCACCTGTTCCCCGCCGCGATCAACCGTCTGCATCGCGACGTCCAAGTCGAGCGAGAATTCCGGCAGCGGTTGGTTGTCCTCATCGACCAGCGGCGCGTCGTCATCATTGCCCAGGTAGTAGAATCCTTCAGTACGGTGATAGCCTACGCCGAAGATGATCGTGTAGCCCAGGTCGATCGAAACGCCGCCTTGCGCCTCCAGCGGCAGGCCACCGAGGCCGCTGGAAAAATCCACGTTTCCGATCGTCTCCGCTCCGACCAGAATTACCTGGAACTCGATGCGGTCCTTGTTCAGCTCGACTTGGACGTCCTCGAGTACTCCATTGGGGCCGATCGTACCGTCTTCATTGCGGTGGCCGAGAATCCCCAGACCTTCCTCCCCCCGGCCCAACAGTTCGAAGATGCGGGTCTGCAGCTTCTCCTGAACCTCGGCCAGCGAACCGCCTTGTGCGACCAGGAACTCGCGGATCGGCGCGACGAAATCCTCCCGCACGTCCTGGATCACCCGCGGATCCAAGTCACCGATCAGCGGTATCTGGCTCGCCACCTCATGGCGCAGCCCATTCTCGAGCAGTTGCAGCAGCGCTTCGATCCCATCGAAGATCGAGAGCAGATCGAAATCGAGCTGGTCCCAGATCGACGTGAGGCGCGCCGTGTCGACAGTCAGGATCGGGTCGGTCAGGTGGTCGAGCGCCACGGCCAGCGTGACGGCATCCTCCACGTGCTGTCCGAGAAAGCTGGCATCGAGCGCGCCGGCCAGGAGCCCGGCGGCTGTGATGCGTGGCTGAACGCCCCCCTCGCCAAACAGATCCGCGAATGCCACGGCGCCCAAGAGGTTGTTGTTGATGTCGGGTTCCCCAAAGTCGACCGTGACCGACGCCTGCTGATCTGCGTTGCCCGGATCAGCCGGCGTCGCGGGATAATCGTTCGTCTGGTACGTGACCGATACACGTGGTGGCAGGTGAGCCACGTGATACTCTGCGTGCTCGTCCACGAAGAACCGGATCTGGTTCTCAATCACCTCGAAGTACTCGGGCGGCAGCACCGTCACGCGCCGTTGGCCGTCGGGCGAGCTGATGTCGAACTCGCCTCCCCGCGCCGCCACGATGACGAACCGCGGGTTCCCACCGCGCGGGACCTGGCCGACCGGCAACGTGGCCGTCGAGCCTTCCACATCAACGGTCTCCTCGCGGGCCGCGAGCAGCGACAAATCGGCCGAGGCCTCGATCAACTCGAGCCCGCCAAACTGCACGGTCCCGTCTCCCTGGACGGCGAATCCAGCCTGCAGTTCCAACTGCGTCGGTACCAAGTTCGGATTGACCAGATTCCCATTGCCATCCCGCGGCGGATTGACAATCAGGAACGCCGCGTCATCAATGTTCTCCCAGCCGGGTGAACCGAAACGATCCAGTGCGCCCAGCCGCAGGCCCATGCCAAGACCGATCGAGCCGCTCGCGTACAACGTGGCGCTGGCGTCCACGCTGAGTTCGATCGGACCGACATCGAACGCGGGAAGCTCCGGTTCGAATTCCCACGGGTCAGGCGCGAAATTGCCGCGCAGCCCAATCACCAGAGCCCGCTCCTGCTCGTTCGGCTCCTGCTCGTTCGCATCGTAGTACGGCAAGTCGAGCGTGATCTGCAGGTTGTCGGGCAACTGCGCGTTGAGTCGCTCGGCCAGTGTGTTCAACGACGGGACGAGGTTCTGCAAGCCGCTGAGGCGATCGCGCAGCTCAGTCAGGAGTGGATTGTCGTTAGCATCCCGATCGAGTTCCGCGAGGAATGGTTCGGCCGCGTGCCGCAGTTCCGCCGTCGCGCTCACCAGCAGCGCGGGCAGGTCGGCGACATCCGCGGCCAGGACGCGATCCAGCGCGCCGAGGGCGCGGAAGAGAGCCGCCTTTTCCACACGCGGGCGGTCCAAGTCCACGATCGCCGATTCCAGCCGATCACGCAGCTCGCGGATCGCCGTGGGATCGACCGACGCTACAATCGTGTCAAGCCATGCCAACACCTCGTCGACGGACTGGACGATGTCACCCAGCGACCGTTCCACCAGCGGCAGCTCCGTGCTCAGCAACGGCGAGGTCTCCGATTCCTCCGTCAACTGCGTGACGAACGAGCGGATCATGGCCACGATTTGCGCCGGCGAGAGGTTGCCCAGCTGCGCCAGGTCGGCGTGCACGTTCTCTGGAGTGATCGTGACCGTCGTCAGATCCTGGGGAACCAGCAGGCTGAGCCGGATGGTGGCGAGCGGTCCGGAAAACGCAGGCTGGCCGAACAGATCGGCCGATAACTCGAGCGCGCCGGACAAGGTCGCGCCGTCAAACAGCCCTTGGGACGAGCCGATGTCGACCAGCGCGGCGACGTCGCCGGCCAGGAGCTCGCTGACCGTGATGCGGCCGTCCTGCGCGTCACCGACCCCCGGATCGCGCAGCCGGACAGGCAACGTGAATCCCAGCTCGATTGGTTCCACACTGGCGACCTCGAAGCCGATCAAACCGAGCGCGGCGCGCAGATCGACGTCGGCGCCCAGCGTCAGGGTGAGTTCGATGGTGCTTTCGCCCGCATCCGGCTCCGCCAGAAAGATCCGGTCAGCGATGCCGATGTGAGCCAGTGATTGGCCTCGCAGTTCGTTGCTGCCACTCGTACCAAGGATGCCCAATCCGACGGCCGTGGTGGACGTCAGCCCGTGGGCGGCAAACGCGCCCACGACTAACTGTTCGTCGGCCGGGCCGGCGACGATCAGCGCCGGCCGGTCCGCATCAATCCGCAGTGTCACCGCTCCACCGGTCTCATTGGCCACGGCCTCGATGACTTGCTCCAGCGTCTGCGCGCCATGCAGATCGATTCGATACGTGTCTGCATCGTCCGGTTCGTTGCCGTCATCAGGCCCGTCGGGCACGCGGATCGAAGTGATGGTCAGATCGGCGAGGTTGTCGCGCTGGTCGCGGAAGCCAAGCGCTTCGTTCGTGCTGACCGCCATCTCGTGAATCCCGTCGCCGGTGGCCAGCAGGATCAATCGCTGGGCCTCCGGGTCATACCGTGCCTGCACCTGGCCAGACAGCCCGGCGGCGGCCAGAGCGCGATCGATGTCCGCGATCAGGTCCGGCACCGCCAGGTTGTCGAGCGTGTCAGCCTGCCGCACGCGCACCGCATATTCGCTGCCGCCCTGGCCGGGTCCACCGTTGAGAGTAAGGGTGAAGGTAGCGTCCTCCTCGATGACGCCTGCGCTGTCAACGCCGTCGACGCCGCTGTTGGCCACAATACCCACCAGCTGCGTGACGCCGTATTCCTCGAGCCGCGTTGCCGGCGTGAGCCGAACATCGCTGTCTCCTTCACCCAGGTAGATCCCCAGCTGCAGGTGGAGACCGAGCGCGGCTTGCACGGACGCTTCCGCCTGAGCCGTAAACTCGAGCCGGCCCAACGGCCCCAGGTCGAAACCATCGGTGAAGTCGAGCGGCAGGACCGCGTCGAAGTCCGTGTCCAGCGACAGCGTCCGGTAGCAATTCCAAATCGTCCAACTCCTCGAACAGGGCTCGCATCATCCCGGCGACTGTCCCGAAACGTGGCTCGGCAATCACGCGACTGCTCTGGAGTCCGAGCACGTCCACGGCTTCGCGCGCCGCCGAGCCGTCGCTCTCGTGATTCACCACAC
>JALOQX010000378.1 GCA_025459265.1 Pirellulaceae bacterium
CCCCATCGGCTCGCCCGATGGGGAGCCAAGACCATCGGCTACGTCGCGGCAACACCGCGCGCACCCTTCGCTCCCCCATCGGCTCGCCCGATGGGGAGCCAAGATCATCGGCTACGTGGTAGAATCACCGACTGCGATGTGAAATTCTTCGGCAACCGACTTCCGTTCGGACGCGAAGCGGCAGAGGCCGGGTCGGCGGCGGCCGGGGACAGAGGCGGGATTCCCAAGCGTGCCACATGAGGAGAGCCAAGATGGCGCAGCATTTCGCCTTCGTCGGATGTTATTCCGGATTTGTGCCGGGGCAGTTGGGTTGGGTCGGCTCACAACAACCTGGCGATGGAATCCTCGCCTTTGTGTTTAACAGTGATGATGGTTCGCTTGCTCCCACGGGTCGAGTCACGAAGCAGGATTCACCGACGTGGCTGGAAATTCACCCCAATGGGCGTTTTCTTGTAGCAACACACGAGCTGTCCCACCACACGGGGGTGTCCGCCGGCGTGGGATTTCTGACGTCGTACCGGATCCAGCCCGATGGTGCCCTCGAGCGGGTATGCACCCAGTCGACCGGCGGTCGAGGCAATACGTGCGCAACGTTCGACCGGACGGGACGCTATCTGCTCGTGACACGATATTGGGAGGGTGGCATCTCGGTGCTGCCGTTCGATCCCGATACCGGATCAATTGGTGAGGTGACCGCCGCGCCAAACCACACAGGAGCGGGACCGCACCCGCTTCGTCAGTCCGCGCCTCATCCTCATGGTATCCATGGCGACCCTTGCACAGACCTGGTCTACGCGATGGATTTGGGCACAGACAAGGTCCATCAGTACCTCCTGGATACCGCCACGGGGACACTGACGCCGCGGGGCCAGGTCGCGCTGACTCAGGGGTGCGGCCCGCGCGGCATCAACTTCCACCGGTCACGTCGCGTGGCGTACGTGAACTGCGAGCTTGACGGAACCGTCGCCGTATGCGCCATTGACGATGACAAGGGGCTGGTGCCGTTGCAGACGGTGCGCTGTTATCCCGAGGACTTCACGGGGCGCGGGCACCCGGACAATCTCGGCAGGGCCGATTTCTGGGGCGCTGAAGGCTGCTTATCCGCCGACGCGTCACATTACTTCTACATCTGCCGGGTCCATCAGAGCGTTGCCGTGTTCGCGGTGGGACCTGACGACGGCAAGCTGACATTCTCGTGCCGATGCGCGCTGGCGGCTCACTCGAATGCGCGCAACCTCACGCTCGACCCAAGCGGCAGGTATTTGCTCGTGGCGAGCCAGGACGCTGACTGTGTGGAGTGTTTTCGAATTGACGCTGGAAGCGGCGCGCTCGAGCGTGTCCATGCCCAGCATGCCCCGTGTGCCGCGGACGTCGCCGTCATCTGACCCGACGGCTCGAGCGTCGGTCGACCAGCGCCGCTGGCACGCCTGGTCCTCATTGCCCGGCTTCTCCCGGTTCGCGCTTCAAGCACCAGTCAATGGCGTTGCGCACGAGCAGTTGCACCGTCGGATGAGCCAGCGACTCACGAGAACTCGCGCGTCCAACCTGCTGCGGCCTCGACTCCCTCGTCGGAGTAGCTCTTCAAGAAGACGTGGACCTTGTCTAGATTCGGGACGGGCGTATGTTGCTCATCCGCGACTTCGAACGACTCCACGCCCCGCGCGATCGGGTGGTCCGTGTCGTGGACTGCGACTCGGAAGCGTTCCAGGGGACCGTGTCCGTTGTACGTGCCTCCCAGGAGTTCCAGATAGGGTCCCCCCTCGGGATAAAGTCCCGGGCAGTTATGAAGGCCGAAGAGCGCGCCGCCACGGTCTACGAAGTCGACGAGGGCCTCTTCTTGGTTGGAGGTCATCCAAACAGAGTGTGTGTCGCTTCCTGCCGGCCAGTGAACACCGTCGCGCAAAATGCAGAAGAGCTGAACCTGCTCCAGGTTTTCGGCAGTCAGCGCACGCACGTCGAAGGCGAAGCGTACCGCGACACCGGCCTCCGAAAACGCACGCGTCAAGCAGGCTTCAATATGTGCGGGGTCGTGAACGCGGTCGCCGATCAGTGCCAGTGCGCGCGGACGAGTATCCTCTTCGGCAAACGGATCATCTGTGTACGGACTCAACGGCACCGTGAGTTCGTCGTACAGATGCTCGATGTCGGTCACCTCGGGGGTGTCGTAAGGGAACCAGTTGGCGAGCAACGGTGAGACGGGTTCGCCGCTGTGGAGCTTGAGCCTGTCCACGACGAACTCCCGCGGCTTGGATTGCGTGACGAGATAACTGACTCGCCGACGCAGTTCCACCAGGAAGTCCTTCTGGCGCCGAAGCAGCTCGGGGCCACCGGCGCCGCCCAATGCGGGAACGACGGTCGCCGCTGATAGTTGCTCGAGCTGTCCCAGGGCGGCGATCCAGCGCCTGTTGTGACCTCTGGCAAGGTCGTTCTTGGGGCCGTTGGAGCACACCTCTCCTGTAAAGAGGATGTTCCTGTGACGCACGAACACCGCCAGGTTTCCCGGTCCCGCTGCGTGGCCCAGCGGGTGTAATTCGAGCCATCCGCCATTGTCCCGGATCAGCGTCAGCTGTCCAACCTGTCGGATCACCCGGGCCGCACGGTCGTCGCTGGGCACGGCGCGTTCCAGGAGCAACGCCGTTTGGCTTGCTGCGTAGACTTCGATACCGCGCTGGAGCAACACCTGGGCCGCCTCGAGTTGTGACGGTCTCGAGTGTGTGAGGATGACCCGTTTCACCGGTAGACCCGTTGTGCTCGCGATTCCAGCCAGGATCTTGGGCAAGTAGTCCGGATGCGGGCAATCGATCAGGATCGATTCGCCCGGGAACGTAACCCAACCGACCGTGGCCGACCCGAAGCGATGTGAGGCGCAGAGGACATGGACATCGGGAGCCAGTTCCTGCGGCAGGAGCGCGTCGGCAGGAGCCTGTTCTTCATCACCGCCGGCGGTAGTCGCGACAGCCATTGCAGCCTTGCACGCTTCGCGGACGCGTGCCCGCTCTTCGGGGGTGATTTCGCGGCGCTTCATCCGAATCCGGTCGTAGCGGTAGTCGTTGAACTTCTGGGTCCCGTAGTTCACATACACGTAGGTCTTCCCGTCTTCTTCTCGCACGAAGGCCTCCGGGACATGGTGGGCCTGGGCGTCGGCGTCGGGTTCCGAATAGCCCAGCAACACCCAGTCCATGCCGTTGACGGAGGCCGCCTCACAGATCTTCCGGCCCACCCAGCCTTTGCCGTAGCTGCCCGGATCACCGTACGCATAATACAGGTCCCCGACCTTCACGACCTCGGGATTCGGGTAATCGTTGATGCAGGGATTGTCCATGCCCCGCAGGATCTTCCAGTCTTCCGGATTCGTGAACTCCCCCCGGTTCTCGGCGTAGAGCGTCATCATCGGCTTGCCCAAGACGATGCAGTCGAACCAGATCTTGAAGATCCCGTTCTCGTGCATCAGGGAGGGGCGGTGATAGTTTCCGGTCGGGTGGCCGTACGCGCCGGGTTCCACGGGCTTGCCGCCGATATTCGAGGGCTCGATGAGGATTGGCGCGGCGGTGCGGGTCCAGTGGATGCCGTCCTTCGAAGTCGCCCCCATCACGCAACTGATGTCGGAATCCGTGTCTCCCTGCTCGTGGTAGGGAATACCGTCCCGGTTGTGGCCAGTGCTGCTGTACGCCATATAGTACGTGTCGCCGATGCGCACCACGGACGGATCGCCGTTGTGCCAGTTGTCGTAGAACTTGTCCTGGGCGGTGATCACCGGCATCCAGCGTTCGGGGTTCATCGTCGCGTCCCAGACGGGCTTGCCGTCTTCCTCGCCGGAGAATACCTCCCACGCCCCGGTCAGCGTTTTCCCGCGCGCCATGAAGATGGCGTCGCACCCGGAGAACTTCGGGTTGGTGTCCTCGACGGACCAGCCGAAAAACCAGCTCTTGTACGGATAGTCCGCGTCTTCGGGCGTGGCCACGATATCCAGGTTGTACATGTTGCAGAAATTGCGCAGCAGATCCCCCCCGGCCTGTTCCCACAGGGCGGTCCGGTCCGCAAAGCGGCCACAGGGTTCTTCCGCTCCAAGTGCGATTCCAGTCATGAGGACGAATCCACATACGATACGCATACCATTTCTCCCGGTGAGTGCTGCGGCTGCCCGGCTCAGCATAGACTCCTCACAAGGCGACGTACAAGCGTCCCGGTCGAACAAAATCCGGGCCGCTTCCGCGACCGTCCGCACCATGTCGAAATCCAGCGCCGTGATCGACGGATCCGTCGCGACGAACGGGGTGTCATCACCACACGCCAGCGCCCGGGCAAACGGGGCTTGCATGGCGACATGCAGTTCGACCAAGATGATGTGACTGTTGCGCCGGACATCACAAGGATCAGACCAGGACGCTCACAATGAACACAACCCTGACGATGAGAGTGCGAACTTGGTCGCGAACCTGGTCGCTTTGTGCCGCATTGGTCGCCAGCGCGTGGGGCATGGCGGCCACCGCGGGCGCAGCCGACCCGCAGCCCGACAAATTGCGCGAGGGCTTTGAGTCGCTGCCGCACGAGGCCAAGCCGTGGGTTTACTGGTGGTTTCAGGGCGGCTATGGCGAGCCGCAGGGCATGGCGCGCGACATCGCCGCGATGAAGGACCAAGGCATCGGCGGCGTGATGCACATGCAGACGATCAACGCAGGCGGTCTGCCGCTGCCGAAAGAGCCGAAAATGCTGGATGCCGACTGGGACGCGTGGTTCGGCCAGGCCCTGCGCATCGCGCATGAAGGTGGCATGACGCTCTCGGCCAGCATCGTCGACGGCTGGGCGCACGGCGGCTGGTGGGTCGACAAGGAGAACGGCGCCAAGCAACTGGTGTACAGCGAAACGCAGTGCGATGGCCCTGGCAAGATCACCGCGCCGTTGCCGCAACCATTGACGCGGCTGGAGCTCTACCGTGACGTGGCGGTGGTGGCCTTCCGGGAACGCACGCAGCGGCCGGTGACGCCCGGGCGCGTGACAGCCAGCAGTGTGCACGCCGGCTACTGCGACGAAGAGAACTGGCCGGCGGAGCATGCCGTGGACGGCGATCCGGCAACCTTTTGGAAGACCAATCAACCCTGCTCGCCGGAAGTCCCCGCCCTGTTGGAACTGACGTTTGCCGAGCCGCTGGCGGCGGTCAGCGCGTTGGCGGTGGGTCAGGCGCAGGCCGGACCCGCCGAGTGCGCGCTACAGGTCTCCGACGATGGCCAGGCTTTCCGTCCGGTCACGCGGTGGACGATGTCGGCGGGCGAGAACAAACGCGTGGAGTTCACGGTGACAACAGCGCGTCATTTTCGGCTGGTCGTGTCCCGTGCGCACGCGGCGGACCTGCAACTGGCCGAGTTTCAGCTGTTGCGTCAGGGCGACGTGCCGGTCCTGCGGCCGGGCATCAAGTGGTGGGACTTCAAGTCCGCGGGCCGCGCGTGGTGGCAGTGGCCGCCGCGGCCGTACGAGGCACTCGAGGAGGAATATCCGGAGGACGGGGCGCGTGACGTATCCTGCGACGACGTGGTGGATTTATCGCCGCATCTTCAGCCGGACGGCCGGCTCGACTGGCAGTTCCCCGCCGGCCGCTGGACGGTGCTGCGATTCGGCTGGACGCCGTTGGGTGAACCCGCGCGGATGGGCTCGGGCGGGTACGAGGTGGACGTGCTGAGCCCGCAGCGCGCGGACCTGATGATGGACAAGGTGGCGCAGCGCATGCGCGATCTGAGCGTCCAGCACGCGGACGGCGCGCCGATCCTGTTTCACACGGACAGTTGGGAGATCGGGGCGGGCGCCAAGGGGTTGCAGCCGACGTGGACCGAGGACTTCCGCCAGCAGTTTCAGCAACGGCGCGGCTATGATCTCGTGCGTTATCTGCCGGCGATGGCCCGCCGCATTGTGAGCGATCGGCAGCGGACTAACCGGTTCCTGTACGACTACCGCGCGACGGTGGCGGACCTGCTGGCCGCGTACTACGGCCGGCTGCAGGAACGCGCGCACGCGATGCAGGGAGGCATCAATTCCGAGTCCGGCTACGGCAGCTACCCGCATCCGCACATGGACGGGCTGCAAGTCTTTGGGCGATCCGACCGGCCGATGGCCGAGTTCTGGCATCCGTTTCCGAAATACGGTCCCGAGTTCCAGAGCTGGGTGGACGCGATGCGCACGGCAGCCTCGGGGGCCCGGACCTATGGGAACCGCATCGTGCAGGCCGAGACGCTGACGTATGATCCGGTGCGCGGCCAGTTCACGCC
>JALOQX010000379.1 GCA_025459265.1 Pirellulaceae bacterium
GTGTGGGGAAGCGCAGCTGGCGGAGTCTGGCCGGAGATGGCCTTGCTGGTCGATGGCGGTGTGGTGCACACCGCGACGGTGGATCACGCGGACCGCCGCGATTGTACGTTCCCGACAGAACTGACCGCGGGAGTGCACGAGATTGCGGTGGCGTTTCTCAACGATGCACTGGTCGGAGATGAAGACCGCAACCTGTACATCGAGCGGATCACGCTGCGTGCGCCGCAGGGCGCGGGGGCACCGGCTCTCGCGGGCATCGCGGAAGTCGCCGCTGCCGCCCAGCAGCGCGAGCAGGACGTGCTGCACGCCACGGCCGCGTCCATTGCGCGGCATCGTCAACGCGACGCGGTGCTGATCGTCGTGGATCAGGAGGGGCAGCCCATGCCCAACCTTGACGTGTCGGTGGACCAGATCGGCCATGACTTCCTGTTCGGTTGCAACATCTACGGATTCGACCGGTTCCGCAGTGACGCGGACAATGCCGCCTACCGCGACCGGTTTGCCGAGTTGTTCAATTACGCCACCGTAGGCTTCTACTGGCGGTGGTACGAAGTGGAACGTGGCAAACCACAGTACGAGTACACGGACAAGGTCGTGGCCTGGTGTCAGCAACGCGGGATCCGGCTGAAAGGACATCCGTTGCTGTGGGGCGACGAGGCAGGTGTACCACCCTGGTCAGACGGCCAGCCTGCACCGGAGATCCAGCGGCACCGCGTTGCCGAGATCATGGGCCGGTATCGCGGTAAGATCGAGTTCTGGGAGGTGGTCAACGAACCGTCGCATCTGGCCGAACCCAAGATCGGTCAGCCGTACCGCTGGGCGCGCGAAGTGGACCCGGAGGCGTACTTGATTGTGAACGACTATCATGTGCTGGCGGACGGCGCACCCGGCTTCCATCGGCTCCTGGAGCAGGCCGTGCGCGATCAGGTGCCGTTCGATGGGATCGGGATTCAGGCGCACGAGCCGCGTACGATGCGGTTTCCGCTCGATCGCGTCCAAGCGATCCTCGACCAGTACGCGACGTTCGGGAAAGAGCTGCACATTACGGAGTTCACGCCGACCTCGTCGGGTCAGCCGATTGCGGGCTCCTATCGAGAGGGCGTCTGGGACGAGGCGGCTCAGGCGGAGTATGCCGTGCAGTTTTACCGCGTCTGTTTTGCCCATCCCGCGATGCGCGCGATTACCTGGTGGGACTTGTCCGACGCCGCGTCGTGGCTGCCCGGCGGCGGGATGCTCCGTGCGGATATGTCCCGTAAGCCCGTCTATGAGCAGCTCAAGCGCCTGATCCACCAGGAGTGGCACACGGCCGCCCAGGGTTGCACGGATGAGAATGGCCGCTGGACATTCCGCGGCTTCCACGGGACGTATCGGCTGTCCGCCACCGTGGCCGGCCGGGCGGTCACGGCGGATGTGCGCGTCCGGCCACACGGCCCGGCTGAACTCACCGTGGTGTTGCCGAGAAGCCAGAAACGTTGAGCTGGCAGGATGTGTGGGTGCGTGGCGTCATCACGGGGCCTGACCGGAGCACTGTTGTCTCTGCCGTTCGAGATCTGCGAGTCGCGACCGGAGCGCGGCGATCTCCCGATCCAACGCGGTCATTTCGTCGGCTTCACTGCGGATGACCGCTTCCATGACGTTGCCTCGGCTCAAGCGGTGGAAGATCGGGATCATGATCGTGATGGCCGCATCGCAGATGGCGGCAACTCCCAGCAACTGGAACATGCCGACCGAATCGACCTCGCCGAGAATCATCAGGACAACCAGCGCGGCGACGGTCAAGATCACGACGTAAGCTGCCGTCAACGACCATTGGAACCACTGGGCGAGACGGGCCATCGACAGCAGCGCCAAGTGCGCACAGGCCACGGCAAAGACGGCGGCCGAAGCAGACAACTTCCAGTAGCCAATCGATATGGGTGTGACCCAGATGCCGCCCAGGATCAGCACCGCGGCCAGCAGCGTGAGGGCAAGGCCCGCGATCGGCAGCACCAGTCCGCGGCCGGTGTTCCAGTACGCGGCGCAGGAGAGCCCGCAGATGCCGGCCGCCGCGATCGTGATCGTGGTCAGCAGAATACGGATCTCCAGCCACCCGAATCGCCCTGAGAGGATGGCCAGGATGCCCAGGGCAGCTGTCAACCCGACCGCTCCGATCAGGACGTACAGGAACGCCCTCTTGACCGGAAAATTCGGTGTCGTGTGCATAGTGATCCTCGTCTTTCGTCGCAGTTGGATTCGGGCTGCTCAACGCCAGGCAAATAGACGCCGATCCGCACCGTGGCAGTCTAGCCGTTGACGCGTGGGAAACGTAGTCACCACAGGATCCCCGACAAGGCCCCTCAGTTTGGACAGGACGGCCAGATCCCGCGGCGGGAAAGGGACGCGCGCTCACCGCCACACCGCATTGTTTAACCCGCCGCCGCAGGCAAGGCCGAAGGCGACTTCACCTCGCCTGCGGCAGCGGGTTAAACGATACGACCGCGCCGCGGGAACAAATGGTACCACCGTGCGATCCGTGACCGGTCGGGCGCCGTGCGGACTTGCTGCCCGGGGGCGCGCTGGTAGACTTGGGCATGTCCGTTCTGAAGCGCCCATAGCTCAGCTGGATAGAGCAGCGGACTTCTAATCCGCAGGTCGCAGGTTCGAATCCTGCTGGGCGTACTGACTTATGTCCGAGCCAACGTGGTCGCGCAGCTGGCTCCAGCCGTGCCAGGCGGGACGCATCTGGCCGGCGGAATACAGCCGAGCCTGGTCGGCGTAGTGCGGCGACTCGGGGCGCCGGGATTGGCCAAAGGGGACAAGGCTTCGGACCTGGACGGGGTCGGTCAATTCGACGACGGTCGGGATAACCTGGCCGCCATCGAATACGAACCGGCCCGATTCGTCGCGGTGCTGCGTGCCGGTGGCCCGCAGGCACTCGAGTCCGCCGAAGAAGCCGACGTCGCCGTCCAAGGGCAGGTCCAGATCGCCGCGCCGCAGGCGCAGGACCTGTCCCCACGGCACCAAGGAGGTGCCGAACTGTTGCTTCAGATCGTCCGCGGCGGCCCGCAGGGCTTTGACCGCGTCGAGTTGTTCCTCGTCCGTCTTCGGCGCGCTGTACGCCTCGTTGGCTTCGCTCAGCGCATCGGGCCGCAGCTTCGCGTACTGCTCGCGCCAGCAGCGGATCGCCGTGGCCCCCACGCTCTCCTTGCGCACGTGGTAGTCCCACGCGCGCACCGCGTCGACCATCATCTTCATGCTCAGGTCCGGGTCGGCCACCTGGTGCTTCTGCGCCTCGTAAGCGGCGACCAGCGGCGGCGCCCAGATCGGCCCGGCCGGCGCGTAAGTGTCCAGCGCGAACTCGCAGGCCTGCGTGAGTGTGATCTCGTGCATCGTGGGCATGAACTCGAAACAGCGCCGGCCGCGTCCGCGCCAGACTCGCCCGTCGGGAGCATAGTGCCCGCACACCACGCCCGGCGGAAAATCCTCGGCCCGCAGCGTGTGGCCGTCGGTCACGTAGTTGGCCGCCGTGTTGCAGCTCTGTAGCCAGCCGCTCGCCGGATCGTGAACCTGCGGCAAGTCATCAAACGCCACCCGTCCCCGCCAGTTATGACTGGAACGCGTGCCATCGTTGAGCCCGAGCATGTGATACGGTCCGTCGCCGCGCAGCGGACACGCACCCGACTGGATGTAGCCGAAGTGGCCGTCGCGCGAGGCATAGGTCAGGTTGAGCCACGGTGCCTGGTCCGTCCGCAGCGCGTCGCGGATCTCGGTCCCGGACTGAGCGCGGTTCATGGCCAGCCATTGTTCCATTCGCAGTGTGTCCCGCACGCCACACACCGCTCCCGCGAACGTGCGGCCCTGAGACTGCTCCACGATCGGACCGTGCACGCTCTCGCTGAACGTGATCGACCGCCGCTCGATCTCACCCGAGTCTGCCTGGACGCGGATCTCGACAGTGCGGACCACGAGATCGCGCCATTGGCCGTCGTACCAGTACTGATCAGCGTTGTCAGGGTTGATTTTCAGTTCGAACACGTCGGCCGAATCCGCACCGCCGGCCGTACCGGTCCAGGCGGCGCCATTCGTGTAGCCCACGCCCACCACAGGCAACCCCGGCAGCGCGAACCCGCCCGCCTGCAGACGTCCCGCATGGACGTGGAATTCCCACCAGGAGGTGTCTCCCTGGGCCGGCCAGTGCGGGTCGATGAACAGCATGGGGCGGCGCGAGGCCGTGCGGGTCGGCCCGATCGCCCAGGTACTGGACTGGTTCGGGAAGTCGAGCTGGGGGGCCGGCTGGTTCAAGCCGGCGTTGGCCTTGACCCGGATGATGCCGTGCGACGGGAGGACATCGCTCCACCGCAACAGGGCAATCACCTGGACCGGTTCCGCTTCCAGCGCATCGCGGCATTCTTCCGGGTGCGCTCGCCGGTAATCATTCAACCCGTCGCAGAAGGCTTGCAGGAATCGGCGGGTCCGCAGCGGGCTCTCGTCCCAAGTGCGCGCGGCCGTGTCCGGGACGCGCCACAGGTGCATGATACGGTCTGATTCCAGCGCCCCCTGACCGGCCATTTCGGCCAGGCGTCCGACACCCAGACGCAGGCTACGGAAGACCTGCATCCCCAGGTCTTCGCATTGGGCCTGGGCGATAGCGTAGGCGGCCGTCTCTTCCGAGTCGGCGTAGATGTGCGGGACACCGAACACGTCGCGATAGACCGTGGCCTGCAGGGCGAACGGAGGCACCGGCTGTGGCGGGTGGTTTCGAAACGGCTCGGCGGCCCGAGCGACCAGCGCGGCGACGGCGGCCAGCGCGGCCTGACGGTCCCGGGCATCATAGGCCTTGTGCGCATCGGCCAGCGCACCGCGCACGCGCTCGGCGTCACCGCCGAAGTGGCCGGGCTGCGCGAGCAGCGATTCGATCAGCGTGACACGTTCGCGCCAGGTAGTTTCGGTCACGCCGGCCTGCACGCTCGCTTCCAGATACTCGGCTAACAGCAGCGGGATGTCGTGCTGGTGTGGCACACCCTGCTCGTCCGGCTTTTCCTCAAAACCGATGGCCCGCGCGTTCATCACCGCCTCGACCTCGGCGATCCGCCGCACCGTGCCGTCCGGGTAGACCAGTCCCGATGCGCTGCGGAACTGATCGCGCCCGACGATCAACTGCCAGACCGTGTAGCCAACTTCCAGTTCGCGCAGCACGGGGAGGGCCATTTCGTAGGTCGAGCCGGCGGCCGGATTGCAGCATTCCGAGACGATCCACGGCTTGCCCGCCGCGCGGGCCTGGTTCTGCGTCCCCGTCACGTCCGCGCGAAACGCCTCGACACCCTTCGCGTAGCTGTGGCACGAGAGCACGTCCACCAGCTCAATCACGTCGCGGTTGTCCCAGGTGGCAACGCCCACCGTGATGGGACGCGTGGGGTCGAGCTGTTTGACCAGCCCACAGTAGTGCGCGACGAACGCGTCGATCTGGGCCTTGCCTTCGGGCGTGGCCGCCAGGTGCGTGGCGGTCGGCTCGTTCATCACGTCCCACAGCGCGATCCGCTGGTCGCCTGCGTGAGCCGAGACGACGGCCGTCGTGTACGCATCCGACTCGGGCCACCATTGCCTCCCCATCCGATCCGGGCCGGGATTGGCGACCCAGATGTGCCGGCTCTCCAGACTCGGCGCCACGCCGAAGCACGAGTCGAACAGGATCGGTATGACCTTCAGTCCATGCTTGTCCGCGGTGGCCAGGAAGTCCTCGAAGTTCGCCAGAAACGTCTGCGGATCGTGGTGGTAGACCAGCGACTGGAGAAACACCCGCACGCAATTGAGTCCCATCTTGTGGGCATAACCCAGTTCCCGATCGATGATCGCATGATCGTAGTGCAGCCACATTTCCACATCGGTCGCGGCGTACGAGGCCACGTAGTTGGCGCCTCGCATCCACCGAAAATCATCCCGCTGGTTCTGAGCGTGGAGGCAGCGCGCGACTGGCGCGTGTGCGGCCAGTGAAACAAGCAGTCCGAGGAGCATCCGCGACACGTTTCGCCGTGACATATGGGTGTGACTCATGAGCAAACATCCTCTACAGATCCGGTGGATGATGACAACCGCAACGGCGGGAACCATGCACAACGCGGCCTCGCGCCGCGGCTCGCAATCTTAGGGTCGGAGAGCACACCGTCTGGAGCCGACCGTGCCATTCGGGACTGTCTGAGTTCTCGCGTTGTCGCTTCTGGTCCGCCCCCCAAGACGGGACTTTCCGGTTATAATCAACAACATGAACTCCCAACAACTAGCCAGCCTGGTTCGCGAGCAGGCGATCGACGTTTTCGGAAGGATGTTTCGCGCGGTGGAACTCGTTCAAGAGAGACTCGAACGAGCGTGTGGGGCGTTGCGCCAGGCGAACGTTCCCTACGCCGTGATTGGTGGAAATGCGGTAGCGGCTTGGGTGGCCACGATCGACGATGGCGCCGTGCGAAACACGCGGGATGTCGACCTGCTGCTCGCCGAGGAAGATATGCCGCGAGCAACCGAGGCCTTACAGGCCGTGGGTTTCATTCGTGACGTGGTGATGGACACGATTGTGTTCCTGGACGGACCCCAAGGGAAACCGAGTCAAGGATTGCATATCTTGTTGGCAGGTCGCAAGGTCAAGCCCGAATACGCGAGCCCCGCGCCCAAAGTGGAACGAGCGGTCGAGATCAATGAAAAGCGCATTGTTGAATTGGAATCGCTCGTAGAGATGAAACTGAACAGTTTTCGCGACAGGGATCGCACCCATTTGCGAGACATGATCCAAATCGGCTTGATCGACGCCAGCTGGCCTGACCGTTTCCCACCGCAACTCGGCCAGCGTCTGCAAGCCCTGCTGGATGACCCAGAGGGATAATCCCGCTCCCACCACTGTCCTGGACTAGCCCAGCCTACTGGCTGCAGGCCCACTCCCTGCACCGCTGGAGAGAACTGAGAGGCATTTTCATCCGCGGTCGTCGCCGTGCGAGGCATATCCACCCGCGGTCGACTTGAGCGTGAGGTTGAATCCACGTCGATTCGCCGCGTCTTACTGGGACAAGTCGAGTTCCCGCAGCAACTCGCGCAGCCGCGTGAGCACGTACGGCGAGCCGTACTGGACCTTCAAACGTCCGGCAGTCGATTCCTCGATAAGGTAAATGCCCAGCACGGCGGCGCCGCGCAGTTGTTTGATCAACGCCGGCTTGCCCGCGACGTACTTGCGCGTCTCGGCCAGTTGCGTATCGACTTCTTCGTTCGAAGTTCCGCTGGCCCGCAGGATCACGCGAAACGCGGACTCGAGTTGCGGGTCATCGGGCTTCAGCGCATCGGCCGGGCGCGGCCGCGGCGAGTCTTTGCTCTCGGACGCCGCCGGCGGAATCGCGGGCACAAGTTGCGAGGCAGGGTCCGGCTGGTCGACCGT
>JALOQX010000114.1 GCA_025459265.1 Pirellulaceae bacterium
CAAATGGAAGCGTTGGGCATGATCGAGACCAAGGGCTTCGTGGCCCTGCTCGAGGCTGCCGATGCGATGTTGAAAGCTGCCAACGTCCAGTTTCTCGGCTGGGACAAAGTCGGCAGCGGGATGGTGTCCGCCTTCGTGCTGGGGGACGTGGCAGCCGTCAAGGCCGCAACCGACGCGGGTGCCACGGCCGCCGGGCGGATCGGGGAAGTGGTCAGTGTGCAGGTGATTCCGCGACCACACGATGATCTGGACGTCGTCCTGCCTGCCCCGATCAAGAAGCCAGCGGTGACCAAGTGACCGGGACCTCGACCTGATCCGGAGGTGCAGCCAGCGGCGTGGCGGCCGGGCGCAACGACGCTCCGGGGCCGGACCGCGGCGACGCGCCGTCGGGCCTTTTTTCTCAACAAGGATCTTGCAGCCATGCAGAACGCGATTGGAATGATTGAAACGCGAGGACTCATCGGGTTGGTGGAAGCGACCGACGCGATGGCCAAGGCCGCCAACGTGCGCATTGTCAAGCGCGTGGGCATCGGGGGTGGCCTGGTGACGACGGTGGTCAGTGGTGACGTGGGCAGCGTGCGCGCGGCGGTCGAAGCGGGTGCGAAGGCGGCCACCCAGGTGGGCGAACTGGTCAGCAGCCACGTGATTCCGCGCCCCGCCGAGGGACTGATGGAAGCGTTCCTGTCCTGAGCGGACAGGGCCCTGCGGGCCACTGGCAACGAGGGAGCGCAGATCATGAAGATCCTGGTCGCAAACCTGGGTTCGACGAGCTTCAAGTACCGGCTGTTCGACATGACGGACGAGCGTCAGCTGGCGCGCGGCGGTGTCGAGCGGATTGGTGCGCCGGAGAGTCCCTGTGTCGTGGAGATCGGCGGCCAGCGCATGCAGGTGACGGCCCACGTACCCGACCATGCCGCCGCTGTGCGGCAGTGTCTCCAGCAGTTGACCGACCCGCAGACCGGCTGTCTGGCGGACGCATCCGAAGTCGCGGCGATCGGCTTCAAGGCCGTGCACGGGGGCGGAATCAGCGGCGTGCAGCGCGTGACGCCCGACGTGCTCGAGGCGATGGAGCAGATGAGCGATGTCGCGCCGGCGCACAACCCGCCCTACATTGCCGCCATGCGGCTGTTGGCCGAGAAACTCCCAGGTATTCCGCTGGTGGCCGCCTTCGAAACCGGCTTCCACGCGACCGTGCCTGATCGCTGGCGCTACTATCCGGCGCCGAAGGAGTGGGGCGACACGCTGCACATCAAGCGGTGGGGATTCCACGGCGCCAGTCATCGCTACATCGCGACACGGACTGCGGCGCTCCTGGGCCGCGCCGACGCGCGGGTGATCTCCTGTCACCTGGGCGGTTCGAACAGCCTGTGTGCGATCCGGGGCGAGGCGAGTCTGGCCACGTCGATGGGGATGAGTCCGCAGTCCGGGCTGCCCCACAACAACCGGATCGGGGACTTCGATCCGTTTGCGATCCCCGTGCTGATGCGGGCCACCGGCCAGTCGCTCGAGCAGGTGCTCGACCAGTTGGCCAACGCCTGCGGTCTGCTGGGCCTGAGCGGCCTGAGCGGTGACGTGCGGGACCTGGAGGAGGCGGCCGCCGCGGGGCATGCGCGGGCCCGTTTGGCGCTGGACGTCTTCGTCACGGAGATCCGCCGGCATCTGGGCGGGCTGCTGGTCGAACTTGGCGGGCTCGACGCGCTCGTCTTCACCGGCGGCATCGGCGAGAACAGCCAACTGGTCCGGGCGGGTGTCTGTGCGAATCTGCAGGCCTTCGGCATCGTGCTGGACGCGCAGGCGAACGCGACGTGCCGCGGCGAAGCGCGCATCGACGCTCCTGGCAGCACGGTCCAGGTGTGGATCGTGCCGACCAACGAGGAGCTGATTGTGGCGCGCCAGACACGGCAATTACTGGAGGGCTGACCGGATGTTTATCGCCAAGGTAACCGGGTCGCTCGTGTCGACACAGAAGCTGGATTCCATGGTCGGCTACAAGCTGCTGCTGGTCGAGCCCTACCGCCTGGAGGCGGACGTGCGTCAGTCGCTGGTCACCACCGGCCGGACGTTTGTGGCCGTGGACCTGCTGGGGGCCGGCGAAGGCGACTACGTGCTGATCGCCCAGGGCTCCAGCGCCCGGCTCACGGCGGAAACGAAGAGCATGCCCATCGACACGTTGATCATCGGGTTAATTGACCAGGTGCACGTCGAGAACCACTGCGTGTACCAGCGCGCGACGTCGGACACGTGATGACCCGCATCCTCCCCGCCGCCCGCCCCACAATCCCGAACCCATAACCAACCGACTTTACGAGACGAGAAGTACGTTCCATGGAAATCAACGAAGCCCTCATCCGTGACGTGGTAGCTCAGGTGCTGGCCGAGGTCAATCGGACTGCCGCCGTGGCCGCTCCAGCCTACACGGGCCGTTATGGCATATTTCACGATGCGAACGAAGCCGTGGCGGCGGCGCGCGAAGCCTTCGATCGCCTCTCGGAGCACGGTCTGGAGGACCGCAAGCGGATCATCAGCCACATTCGCCGGATTTCCATCGAGCAGTGCGTGGAACTGGGGACGATGGAAATGGAGGAGACGCAGATCGGTCGGCTGGAACACAAGATTGAGAAGCTCAAGACGCTTGGCGAGCGAGCGCCCGGCGTGGAGTTTCTCCGCAGCGAAGTGTACAGCGGCGATCGCGGACTGGCGGTGATCGAGCACGCCCCGTTCGGCGTCATCGGGGCCATCACGCCCGTCACGCATTCGCTGCCGACGATCACGGGCAACGCGATCAACATGATCGCGGCCGGCAATTCCGTCGTGGTCAACCCGCATCCCAGCGGCAAACGCGTGGCGGTGGAAGGGGTGCGGCGTTTCAACGAGGCGATCTATCGCGACCTGGGCATCGACAACCTGATCTCCATCATTGCCGAGCCGACGTTGGATTCGGCCAACACGATCTTCAAGCACCGCGACGTGGCGCTGATCTGTGTCACCGGCGGGGCGGCCGTGGCCCGCGCGGCGCTCAACAGCGGCAAGCGGGCGATCGTGGCCGGCCCGGGCAATCCGCCCGTGGTGGTCGACGAGACGGCGGATCTGGAGCGGGCGGCCCGCTCGATCACGCACGGCGCCTCATACGACAATAACCTGCTGTGCATCTCGGAGAAGGAAGTCTTCGTCGTGGACAAGGTGTTTGACGCGCTGCTGCAGGCCATGGAGCGGGCCGGTGCGGTGCGGCTCACGCCGTCCGAAGTGGACAAGCTGACGTCGGTCGCCATCGTCAAAGCGGGAGAGGGCGAGCACAAGCATGACGTGCCCTGCAAGAACTACCTGGGCAAAGACGCCGCCGTACTGGCCCAAGGTGCCGGCCGCAACGTGCCGCGCGAGACCCCCCTGCTCTTCGGCGAGACGGACGAACAGAACCCGTTCGTGTCGGTCGAACAGATGATGCCGTTCCTCCCCTTTGTCCGCTGCCGCCATGTCGACGAAGCCATCGACAAGGCCAGATACTGGGAACATGGTTTCCGGCACACGAGCATCATCCACTCGAACAACGTCCGGAACATGACGCGGATGGGGCGGGTCATGGATACCACGCTGTATGTCAAGAACGGCCCCTGCATGGCCTCGCTTGGATTGGGTGGCGAGGGTTATCCCTCGTTCTCAATTGCGGGGCCGACGGGCGAGGGGGTGACGACGCCGTTGACGTTTACGCGGGAACGCCGCTGCTCGATGATCGACGACTTGTGGATCCTGGGTAAAGCCAAGTAGGAGCGCGGCCGCGATGCAACAGGCGCTGGTCATCGGCCGGGCCACGGCCACAATCAAGGACGCGAGCTTGTGCGGCCACAAGCTGCTGCTGGTGCAGCCGCAGCTGGCGGACCGGCGGCGGCCGGACGGGCCGCCGCTGCTGGTCGTCGACCGGCTGGGGGCGGGCATCGGCGAGACGGTGATCATCACCAGCGACGGGCGCGGGGCGCGGGAGCTGCTGGGGTCGACCAAGACGCCCGTGCGCTGGACGACCGTGGGGATTGAGGACGCATGAGCGGCGATCAGGTGCAACTGGACTTTCTGGTGAGCGAGGTGGTGCGGCGTCTGCGGCAGTTGGCCGCAGCGCAGGACGCGCCCCCCACGGCGTCGGCCGAGCCTGCGTCGCCGGTCACCCCTGCACCCGGCACGGCTCCTCCCAAGCCGGCGGCGCCCGTCGTGCCGCGGCGGGCGGAGGACCTGGTGTTGGACGCGCGGTTGGTCAGCCTGGCGGTGCTCGCCGGTCGCCTGGCCGGCGTGCGACGAGTGCTGGTGCCGGCCGGTGCCGTGGTGACACCCTCGGCCAAGGATCTGTTGCGGAAGGAACGTGTGCAACTGGAGACCCTGCCGCCGCGCGACGCCTCGAGCGCCCCGGAGGGTCCGCTGGTGATCGCGCGGTGGACGCGGGCGACGCGGGCGGCCCAGGCTGCGGAAGCACTGGTCCAGGCCGCGGGCTTGCCGGCCTTGGCGTTTGACAGCCTGACGGCCGCTGTCCAGGCGATTCTTCCGGCGTTGGCCGAGCCCCAGCGCCGCGCCGTGCTGTTGACCGACGAGCCGCTGCTGGCCGTCTGCCGGCTCAACCGCGCATGCGAGGCACGTGCCGCGCGCGTGCAGGACATGGTGCAGTTGCAGGAGGCCATCGCCGCCATCAGCCTGAACTGCCTGGTGCTCGATCCGCGGACATGCTCCGCACCGATGTGGCACCAGCTGTTGGCGGCGTACCGTGACGAGTCGTCGCCCAAGAGCCCGCCGCGGGAACTGATCGCGGCGGAACCAACCGGAGGATAAACCCAGGCATGCGTGTTGCCCGTGTTGTCGGAAACGTGACGCTCAATCGCTGCCACCCGAGTTTTCGCGGTGCGCATCTGAAGCTCGTGGTGCCGCTCAGCACCCAGGACCTGCTGGGACCGGGCGGCCCACCGGAGGACACATTGGTCGCCTGGGACATGCTCGGCGCGGGAGCGGGCAACTTCATCGCGCTGGCCGAAGGCCCCGAAGCCGCTCAACCGTTCCTGCCCGACGTGAAACCGGTCGACGCGTATGCCGCAGGAATCCTCGATCAGCTGGACGTGGACCGGCGACTGGTGCAAGTCATCGTCGAACCCACACGACCTGGTACCACACCATCCACGTGACGTCGCCCGGCCCAACGCGAAACTCAGAAACACTGCGAATCCTGGATCGTTAACCCAACCTGAAGCCCAACCGTGTGCGGAAAGTGAATCATGGTCAACGCGCATAAGATCAAACAGGACATCTGCGACATCGGACGCAGGCTTTACAACAAGGGATTTGCCGCGGCCAACGACGGCAACATCTCCGTGCGGATCGCCGACAACCAGGTGTTGTGCACGCCGACCATGCACTCCAAGGGCTTCCTCACTCCCGAGGACATCTGCACGGTCGATATGACCGGCAAGCAGATTGCCGGCAACAAGAAGCGGTCGAGCGAGGCGCTGCTGCACCTGGAAATCTACAAGCAGCGGGAGGAGATCAAGAGCGTGGTGCACTGCCACCCGCCACATGCCACGGCCTTTGCCGTGGCCCGCGAGCCGATTCCCCAGTGCGTGCTGCCGGAAGTCGAGGTGTTCCTGGGGGACGTGCCGATCACGAAATATGAAACACCCGGGGGCCAGGAGTTCGCGGATACGATCATTCCGTTCGTCCAGAAATCCAACATCATCATCCTGGCCAACCACGGCACGGTCAGCTACGGCGAAACAGTCGAGCGCGCCTACTGGTGGACCGAAATCCTCGACGCCTACTGCCGTATCCTCATGCTGGCCCGCAGCCTCGGCCACGTGGCGTACTTTACTGAGGAGAAGGAGCGTGAGCTGTTGAAGCTGAAGGATCAGTGGGGATTCACCGATCCCCGCAACATGCCCGAATTCAAGAATTGCGACATTTGCGGCAACGACATCTTCCGCAGCAGCTGGTCCGAAGCGGGCGTGGCGCCGCGCGCGTTCCCGCGGCCGGGCCAGACGCCCGCGGATGGGGCCGCGTGCCCGACATCCTGCCCCAGCGGCGCAGCCACAACGCCCGACCAGGAGGCGCTGATTCGCCTGATCACCGACCGCGTGATGGAGGAACTCCGCCGCGGCTGATCGATCGATCGCCTCCCGACTATCCTGTGCATTCTGTACATCCTGTCTTCAAGTATTCCCCGGCAGCGCACGTGCTTGCGCGTGTCCGACAGGATGAACGGGAGGAACAGGATGGTGATCTCGAGCGGGCTTTGGGCAGGCTGCGCGGACTTTGCGTGCCCGGTGGTTCCGGAGCCGTTGAATTCCGCCATGCGGAATGAACCCTCTGTTGGCCCAGACCCGATGACATAGGAAGTCCGTCCGGACCGAACCTGCCCAGGACCTGCCGAACTGCCCACCTCCTGCCCCCGTGCGCCGGAGCAATCGGGGGTGGGGCGCCCCCATGGCGGTGGTCAGGCGGACGGTAGCGCCATGGAGCTAGTACTTTGTCACAACGGACCTGTGACAAAGCACGAGCGCCGGGACCGTCCGACAGGAGCGACCGACCCACGACCAACACGGATGCACCGCGGACGCGGCAAGCGCGCGAGCGGCGAGTACAGGATGTACCGGGACCTGTGTACACGTCTGATGGCAGCCCTCTTGTTGGTGTCGCTCTGCGCGCCGACGGTGCGCGGGGATCTGGCGGACGACCAGTACACGGTGGGTTCCCGGCACTATGCGGCGGCACGCTGGGAACTGGCCGCGGAGGAATTTCGAATATTTCTCGAGCGCTACCCCGACCACGCGCGCGCGGAGGCCGTGAGTTTCTTCCTGGGCGAATCGCTGGTGCAGCTGGAGCGCTGGAGCGATGCCGGCCAGCAGTGTGCGGCGTACCTGCAGCGTTACCCGGCCGGCCCGCACGCACGGCGGGCCGTGTTTCGACTCGGCGAGGCGTACTATCTGAGCGGCCGGTATGCCGCAGCCCGTTCCGCGCTGCAGCAGTTCCAGCAGGCCTATCCGGACGACGAACTCCTGGCGTACGTGCTGCCGTACCTGGGAGAGATCGCGCTGGTCTTTGAGGAACCGGTGACGGCGCAGGCGGCGTTCTCGGAGGCGCTGCAGCGGTTTCCGGATGGTCCGCTGGCCGGGACGTCGCGTTACGGGCTGGCGCGCGCCCTGGAGGCGGTGGGGGACGATCCGGCTGCGATGCGGTTCTATCGGTTTCTGGCCGAGCACAGTCCGCGCTCGGCGGTGGGCGACCATGCCGCGCTGCAGTTGGCCATCCTGCACTACGATCGCGGGGAATATGACTTGTGTGTGCAGACGTTGCGGGGTCATACGGACCGATTCCCCGACAGCGAGCTGCGGCCGCACGTGCGCTATTGGCTGGGCATGGCGGCCCTGGGGTCGGGCGACTGCCGAGAAGCGGCCAGTACGCTCGAAGCCGCGGCGCGCGACTATCCGGACCACGAGCTGGTGGGGGCGATGCTGTTTCACGCGGCGGACGCGCATCGTCAGGCCGGGGAGTTGGCGCAGGCCGCGCAGTTGTGGGAACAGATCCTCGCACAGCCGACGCCCGGCCCGTGGGCGGACGACAGCCTGCAGATGCTGGTACAGGCGGCGTGGGAGGCGGACGACTGCGACCGAGTCTGTGCGTTGGCGGACCGCTTTGCCGGCGAGTTCGCGACCAGCCCGCTGCGTGGGGAGGTCGAGCATCTGCGGGCCCGCGCCGAGATCAAACGCGGCGATTACGAGGCGGCGCTGCGGATTCTCGAGCCGCTCGTGCAGTCGGATGCCGCGGCTGACGAGAACCCGCTCGGCGCGACTCCGAGCCGGACGGACGCCGACGCGCAGCGCGACGAGGCCGCCGCGGCGCAGCGGCCGTCGCTGGCAGCGGCCAACCGCTATTACCTGGCCCTGGCCTATCTCGGTGCACAGCGTCACGCCGCAGCGCTGTCCGCGTTGGACGCGCTTGCGGACACTCCCGGGCCGGCGGACCTCGTACGCGGCGTGCAGGTCGCGCGCGCGACGGCCTTGGTGAACCTGGGCAGATACGCCGAGGCCCGGGCGCCGCTGGAGGCCAGTGTGGCGACGGCGGCGACCCGCGAGGAGGCGGATCAGTGCCGGGCGCAGCTCGTGCTGGCGCTGGCCCGTTCGCAACAGTGGGTGGAGGCGGAACAGACACTGGCGCAGCTGCGCCAGTCGGCGCCCGGCGCAGCGTGGTACCTGGCGACCCTGGAATGCGTGGCGGAACTGGCCTATCGCCAGCACGAGTTGCCGCTGGCCCGCAGCCTGTTTGACGAACTGTCGCGGGCCGCCGACGCGCCGGAGGCCGCTGCCCGCGGTTTGTCGGGACTCGCGTGGCTCGCCTGGCAGCAGGACGATGCCGCGACCACGGCCCAGCACTGCGCTCAGTTGCTCGAGCGATTTCCGGACGACCCGCTGGCCGCCGAGGCGGCGGTGCTGGGGGGGCAGGCGCGGGAACGGCTTGGCGACGCGCGGGGGGCGCTCGACCTGTATCAACAGGTCAGCACGCGGTACCCCGATGCGCCGCACGCCAGCACCGCTCTGCTCGCGGCGGCACGCGTGCACGACCAGTTGCAGCAGGACGACAGGGCCGAAGCCCTGCTGCGCACCTGGTTGGAGAAATACCCGGCATCGGAACATCGCGACGCGGCGCTGTATCAACTCGCCTGGGTCCTGATCGACCAAGGGCGCGACGATGCGGCGGATACGCTGTTGGCGCAGATCTACGCGGGTGATCGCCACGGGCGCTTCTGGGCGGATGCCACCTATCGCCTGGCCGAACGGGCGGTCCGCACCGGCGAGTTGCAGCGCGCGGACCAGTTGGCGGGCGAGATTATCGACAGCGGCTGGAGCGGTCGTCTGGCCAGTTATGCCTTGTTCCTGCGGGGTCAGATCGCGGCTGTGCAGCAGCGCTGGGAGGACGTGGATCGGTGGATGCGTCGCGTCGTGGTGGAGTTCCCCGAGAGCTCGCTCCAGCGACCCGCCCAGTACTGGATTGCCGAGTCGCGATTCCGCGGGAAGCAGTTTGCTGAAGCCGATCGGCTGCTGGCTGAGCTGCAGGCGCAAATGGCGGGCACGAACGAACCCTGGCTCGCGATGGTTGCGCTGCGCCGCGCCCAGGTCCAGGCCCATCTGGGGAATTGGCCAGGCGCCCACGAAGCCGCCGCGCCGATCGCGGATCGCTTTCCCGGCTTCCCCCAGCAACACGAAGTGGATTACCTGCTGGGACGTTGCCACATGCACCGGGGAGAACTGGATGCGGCGCGGGCCGCCTATGAGCGGGTGATTGCGTCGACCACGGGCGGGAAGAGCGAAACGGCGGCCATGGCCCAGTGGATGGTCGGTGAAACGTACTTCATGCAGCAGCAGTATCTCGATGCCATCAAGGCGTACCACCGCGTGGAGGCGCTGTACGCGTATCCCCAGTGGCAGGCGGCGGCGCTGCTGCAGGCCGGCAAGTGTTACGACCTGCTCGGGCAGCCGGAGGAAGCGATCCAGCGATACACGCAGATCTTGAGCGAGTATCCGTCGAGCCGCGTGACCGAGAAAGCCGCCTCGCGATTGCGGGTGGCGCGCCAAGGGATCGCGACGCCGCGGCCACGGTAAGCCACAACCAACCTTGAACAACAGACTACCTAGCGCGATCAGGATAGAAACGATGCCGAGGAACACAACTGCAACGTATAGGGTCTGGCTGCTGGTCGCCGGCGGCTTGCTGGTCGCGGGCCTGCCTGCTCGATTGCCGGCTCAGCCCGCGGGGCCGCCGGTCCGCGAAGCCGCCGGGCAGGTCGAGACGCTCGCCGCCGCCGGCGAAGCGTCGGCCGACACGGCGATCCCTACCAAGAGTCTGCTGGCGGTGATCCGCGACGGCGGCGTGCTGATGATCCCCATCGGCTTCTGCTCGTTCGTGCTGCTGGTGTTCGTGTTCGAGCGCTCGATCAGTCTGCGCCGCGGCCGCGTGATCCCGCGCCCGTTTGTGCGCCGGTTCCTGGAGCAGCTCCGCACCGGTCAGCTGAGCCGGGAGGAGGCGTTGAAGCTGTGCGAGTCGAACCGCAGCTGCTCGGGCTGCTCGGTACGGTGTTCGGCATGATCAGCTCGTTCAACACCATTGTGCACGCGGGGGCCATGGGCCGGCCGGAACTGCTGGCGGGCGGGATTGCCCAGGCGCTGCTGACGACGGCCGCCGGGCTGTGCGTCGCCATCCCCGCCCTGATCGCCTACCTCTATTTCATCTCTCGTGTGGACCGGCTGATCATGAGCATCGACGCGCTGGGTCAGCAAGTCGTGGATCTGATCTCCGCGGAAGCGAGCTCGACTCGCGGTCCCGGCCGTGCGAAAGCCGCTTGACAGGTGTTGCCGCCATGCCGCTGAAAACCCACCAGGATGAACAGCCCGCGCTGAACTTGACGCCGATGATTGACGTCGTGTTTCTGCTCATCATCTTCTTCATGGTGGGCACCAAGTTCGCGGAATGGGAAAGCAAATTGACGCTCAAGGTGCCCCAGGTCAAACAGGCCGGTGCGCTCGCCCCGGCACCCGAGAAACGCGTCATCAACGTCTATCGAGACGGCCAGATTGCGATCGACCGTGAAATGGTGACGGTGGAAGAACTGGCCCAGCGTCTGGCGGCGCTCAAGCAGCAGTACAGCGGCGCCGGTGTCCTCGTCCGCGGCGACTCCGAGGGTGCGTTCCAGCACGTGGCGACGGTTCTGGGTGCGTGTCGCGACGCCGGCATCGCCGACCTGGGGATCTCGGTCCGTGTGGCGCAGCATGAGGCAGGACAACCACACAGGTAAGGCATGGCTGTGCACCAGTGGCTGTGGGCCGACAACTCGAGTTTCCTGATCGCGGTCGGCGGCCGGCCGGCCGGGATCATCGTCTGGGTCGGCGTCGCGCTCCTGGCCGGCGCCCTGCTGGTGCTGGCCCGCACGCGTTGGGGTCAGTCGCAACCGCTATCGAAATGTGTCGCGCTGTCGGTCTTCGCGCACTTGCTGTTGTTTCTCTATGCACATGGCACGCGGCTGTTGAGCGACGCGCCGCTGCTGCCGGGCGATGATGTCATTCAGCTGGCGTTTATTGGCGCTGATGCCGCAATGGTCGAAGACGTGACCGACGCCGCGGCGCAGGCCGAGCCGTGGGACGAGTTGCCTGTGGGGGATCCGCTGACCGAGGCGGCCGACGTCGTACGGATGGACACGGACACGCCGCAGGTCAGACGAACGGTACCGGACGCCGCGACGACGGACACGTCGCAGGACCTCCTGCCGCCGGAGCTCGTGGTCACGAGCGACACACCCCGGCCCGTGGTGGCCCGCCCTGCCCCACTCAGCATGCGTCCCACCGAATCGCCCGTCGAACCGTCGGCCGTCGAGCCACCACCGGTGCAGCCGGTGGTCCGCGCCACGTCCGCTCCGCAAACCGCTGGGCCCGAGCGCATCGACGCGTCGCCGGCCCTGCACCGCTCGGCCGACTTCCACAGCGAAGCCACGTTGCCGACCGAGCTGATGACCATCGGTTCACGCATGCAACAGCTGGCCGACGTCGACGCCCGCGCCGAGGTCGCGGATGCACTGGCGGCCAACCGCGATCAGCTGGCCGAAGCTGAGAACCGCGGCATGTCGCCCTTTGAGAGTACCGGCGTGGCCGCTGACCAGCTCCAGCACGCCGGCAACGGCGCACTGGTCACCCTCCCGCCGCTGCGCCGCGACGCCGGATTGCCGGCCATGGCCGATGCGGCGTTCGTCGCGCAGACCATCGCCCGGGCGACGCCGCGGTTGGGTGACGGCCAGCCCGTACCGGAAATGCTGCGACTCCGCGCGCTGCCTCCGCAACGCCAGGTGGCGCCATCCCTGGGCGGCAGTGTCGAGGCGACCGCCGCCGTGGATGCCGCGCTGGCCTGGCTCGCGTCGGCTCAAGAAGACGACGGACGCTGGGACCCCGTACGGTGGGGCGGCGGCATCGAACTGAAAGTCGCCGGTCACGATCGTGAAGGGGCTGGTGCGGATGCCGACACGGGCATCACCGGTCTGGCAGTACTCGCCTTCCTGGGCAACGGCCAGACGCATCTGGAGGGTACCTACCGCCGCCATGTGCAGCGCGGACTCGAATACCTGCTCCGGACCCAAGACTCCGACGGCAGCTTGGCGGGCCCTGCGCGACTGTACGCGAAGATGTACTGCCACGGCATGGCCAGCCTGGCGCTGAGCGAGGCACTGGCCATGACCGGCGACGTGCGGATCCAGCCCTACGTCGAGCGCGCCACGGAGTTCACCGTGCGGGCACAGCACCCCGTCTCCGGCGGCTGGCGCTACCAGCCGGGTGACCACGGCGACATGAGCCAGTTCGGGTGGCAGGTGATGGCGCTCAAGAGCGCCGCGCTGGCCGGCATCCGCACCCCGCAGACGACCCGCGAAGGCATGCTGCACTTCCTGCAACGCTGTGAACATGGCACCCACGGCGGACTGGCAGGGTATCGGCCGGGAACGCCACCCTCGCGGTCGATGACCGCCGAGGCCCTTGTGTGCCGCTATTTCCTGGATCTGGCACCCGATCAGGCACTCGTGACCGAAGCCTCGGAGTACCTGTTGGGCGAGGTCCCCCAACCTGGGATACCGAATCTCTACTACTGGTATTACGGCACGCTCGCGCTCTTTCAGGTCCAGGGCGACGCTTGGACCTCCTGGAACGCCGCGCTCCAGAAGCAGCTGTTGCAGCTTCAGAACAGCGATGGACCGCTGGCGGGAAGTTGGGACCCGGACACAGTTTGGGGGTGCTACGGGGGGCGTGTCTATTCCACCGCGATGGCCACGCTGTGTCTCGAAGTCTACTATCGCTACCTGCCTTTGACCGCGTATCGGGCCGACGGCGAAATCAGGTGAAACGGCGGTGGGGGTATTCCGGCCGGTTTGACAGCTAGGGACGCGGCATTAGAATTGAAGGCAGTCGGGGGTAGAGTTTCGACAGTCTGCAGCCCTTGGTCCAGGTGACCGTCATCCCGTTTGACCACCCGCGTGCGCTGCCCATTCCCCCCTGCAAAATGTGGTTGTCCCTCCTCGTATTTTGAGAGCCTTCCGATGCTTGCTTTTATTGGCATGCCTGGACCGCTGGAAATGCTGATCGTCGCGTTCGTGATGCTGCTGTTGTTTGGCAACCGTTTGCCGGGCGTCATGCGGTCGCTGGGGCGGGGCGTGGTGGAGTTCAAGCACGGGTTGCACGGCGTGGAAGACGATGACGACGACGAGCCGGAGCCGCCCAAGAAATCCAAGCGTGCGGACAAAATCAGCGCGGAATGAAGTAAGTCGTGCGCTCTGAACGGATCGACTGGTGCGTACATTGCGGGGTGACTGGTCATGTTTGGGATGGGACCGTCAGAACTGATGATTGTCGGGATCATCGCCGTGCTGTTGTTCGGGCGGCGGCTTCCCGAGGTAGCGCGCTCGCTGGGGTCGAGCTACCGGGAGTTTCGCAAGGGGCTCAATGATCTCCAGTCGCAGGTGAACCTGAACGAGATCTACTCGTCAGTGCCCCCCTCGCGCAAGGCGTCGACCGCGACCAAGTCGTCGACCTACGGGGATTTCGATGACCACACGGAAGCCACGGCGCCGAAATTCGAGCCGCCGCCATGCGAGCCGCGCCCGGCCGAAACCGCCCCGACCCCGAGCGACGAGATCACCAAGCCGATCAGTGAGCGGTGATCGGCCGGCTGTTCGCCTGCGCGCCGATTTCCCCAAATTGCGGTCCAGTCTGTCAGGAACCGGGCGTGGGGGGCGAACACGTCACGTACTGGCTAGGTGCATGCCGTGAGTTCGGTGGTGCGGTTTCACGGTATCTCCTGATTTTGTGAACGGTGGCGGCGTGCTGCCGCGCGCGAGGGGCGATGCTGCGCGCGAGCATGGCATGTCCGCGGCCGTTAACCAGATCGACTACCCATCTCCCTCGAGAAAGGCCCACTTCTGATGTTCCGACACATTTTCTTGACGCTGGCCGTGATCGCCGGCCTGCTCGCCGCGTCCTCGCCGGCCCAGGCGGGCGTCATGGCCTCGGCGGATATTGACTGGAGTTCTTTGACCTGGTCACTGATCAATCTCGACCCCAACGATCCGGTCAGTTTCTCATGGGATGCGGGAAGCGAATACGGATCCGTGTCTGTGTTTGCGGAAACGGCCGATCCGTTCGTTCAGAATTCTGACTTTGCCGAGGCCTTTGACTGGACGACGTTGCTTTCCCGCAGCGCTGTGACAGCGCAAGCCCAGTCGGACGCGAGTCGCAGTGATTTGTTGCTCAGCGCCGTCGCATCGAGCCAGCCGGGTATTAGCGCCGCGGCGCCGAATTACAACTATGCCAACGCGGATGCGTACAACACCGCTGGTTTCACTGTGAGCGGACACGGCATCGTGCTGCTCACGGTCGACTGGGCACTGTCCGTCACGGGTCTGGCGGGAGATTTCGCGAACCTGTCCTACGCGTCGGCCAATATCTATGCGGACTATCAGAACGCGTTTGCCACCGGCTCGGGTTCCAGCAACGCTTGGCTGCAAAGCAGTGACGCCGGCGACAATGCCACATCCGGCACGTTCTCGCTGGCGATTGTGAATCTGCCTGGGACGACCACCACCGGGTCGTTTTCCGCCGATGTCTATGCCTTTTCTCAGGCGCAGAACCTGGTGCCCGAACCCTCCACGTTCGCGCTGACCGGATTGGGTGTGGGGCTGATGGGCCTGCTGGTCTTTCGCCGCCGCCGCGCATGAAGTCGCAGCGCGTTATTGCGAGGCAGGTTCCAACTCGGGCGGAAACGTCGTGGTGAGCGACCTCGCCGGAACCACGGTGCCGTCGTCCAGGCGCGCGTCACGCTCGCCGAAATTGACCGTCACGACCACGCCGTTGGCGAAGGTGGTCTGCTGCAGCGTGTGGTCTGCGGATAGCCAGCGGTGCGCGAGCATTTCGCTGTAGCCGGTCGCGCGGGCGACCGGCGTCGCGGTCTGATAGCTGCGGACAAACCGTTCGCGATCGGCTCGCCAGATCCGCTGGTTGAACATGAACATGGGCGGCGTGCCGTAGAGCGCGTTGTACAGATCGCGCTGATCCCAGATGGCCGGCAGCTTGTTGTTATAGTCGCCCCAATACCACTGCGCCACGACGCAGTCGTGGTAGACCAGCTCCCACAGCGGCAGCCGGTAGTAGGGGCCGGTCTGGAATTTCGCCAGCGATTCCGGCACCTCGTCCCACACGCGGAGCATATCGCGGCCCGCGTCGGGGACGCGATACGGGCCGAGGCTCAACATCCCTTCGAAGTAGTGCACGTACGGCACCGCGGCATCGTGACCGGTTTCGCTCCCGGTCACCAGCCCGCACTCACGGCTCACGTAGTCCAGCAGTGCCATGCGCAGTCGCTTGCTGTCGGAACGCGTCATGGGATGGTCCGGGTGGTAGCACTCGCGCCATTCCGAGGCCGTGGTGGTGTCGATGAACCGGCAGCGATAGGGATGTGTGGTTAATTCCGCGGGGATCCGCTCTTGGGCATAGGCCACCGCGCGCGTGTCGCACAGCACGCCGCAGTCAAACCACTGGCCCTCCTCCTTCCCTTCCACCGCCCAGCCCGGCGCAAACGAGCCGTCAGCGCGGACGATCAGGTCAGCGGGCCAGGCGTCCGTCGTCCAATCGGGATGGACCCACTGCAGTTGCGGAAAGTTCTTGGGGTCCATCACGTCCTGGTAGATGTCGTACCGGCTCGAGAGCACGCCCATGGCATTGAGTGCCCGGACTTGTTCCGGGGTCCCGCGATTGCTCCACAGGATCCGCTCAATGCCCGCCTCCCGCAGGTCCTGGCACATCTCCGGGCCCGGACGGTCCCAGCACCACACGTTGACCGCCCCGATCAGCAGGTCGACCGCGGGGTTGGCGGTGCGCTTCTCGGCGAGCGTCTTGAAGAGCCCGGTCTGCTGAGCGTACGTGCGGTAGCGTTTGCACATGCTGACGTAACCGCCCTGGTCGAGGCTGACGTAGCGAATGCGGCGAGCCGGGCCGAATTGACCCTTCTGTGGCAACCACTCCGGGGCCACGCACATGCGATCGTCGTGGCGCCGAATATCCACGGCGGCGTCGTCGGCTGTTTCCACGATCGCCATCAGGCTCTGTGTCAGATTGGTGCTGCCCCAGAAGGGCATGCACAGACCGTGCCCGCCTGCGAGGTGGTACCACATCTCCGGCAGCGACCCGTCGTCGACCGGGTAGCTGATGCCTTCATTGACCGGCATGATCAGGAATTCGCCGGGCTGCGTGGCGAACACAAACGGGAACTGCAGCGCGTCGCGCAGCTCGCCGTCCGCCCGCAGCTCGAAGACGAACTCCGCGGCATTCGGATCGAGTCGCAGTTGGCCGTCAATGATCAGCGCACCGTCCGGCATAAGCAGCTGAAACTCGATCCCTGCCTCCGTTCGCTCGACGGCACGTGGGATCAGCGGCGAACTCGAGACCTGCTCATAGAGTCGCCCACTTCGTTTGTCCCGCACGGTCAGCGTGGCATCGCGCGCATGCCATGTCAGGGACAACGCGGCGTTCTCGAGCGTCAGTTCCGCTGGGGCGTCCGCGCCTGCCAACGGCTCGAGCCGGCCCGTGCGGACGAGCGACACGTCGTCGACCCACGTGTCGGTTGGCCCGTAGCCCATGACGCGCGGCACGATTGTGGCTGCGCCGGGCGGGATGACGAACCGTGACTGCACTTTGCGCCACGCCTCGGTATTCCGCACCGTCCCGCCACCGAACGACCACGACATCGCGCGCTGGTCGGCATCGTAGAGTATGACGCTCAGCGTCGTGCGGCCGTCACCCTTCGCGCGCAGATAGCCGGTAAGTTCGAAGGTCTCGCCCGGTTGCACGCGCAGCGGCTGTGCCTGGGGAAAACTCCAGTCTTCCGCGCCGGCGTAACCGATGTGCACAGCATACTGGCCTTCGTGAATCGGCGCGCTTGCCAGGTCGGCGCTGCCTTGGCCCGAACGAGCCCAGAACTTGCCCCAGCCGTTCAGGCCGTCCTCATAGCCGCCGTTCACGATCAGTTCTGTCCCGTCACACGCGGAACAGATAAACCACACGCATGCAGCCGCCACACTCGTCCATCTTGGCATCGTCTCACTCCTGGGCAGCTTCTGGCCGCCCACGATCTGCGAATGACGAACCGACCGACCGACGTCGACGCATGACTCCCGCGCTGGGGGCACACAAAGCGAACGACGCGACGCAGCCACGAGACTATCGACGGTACCGGACCATGTCAACTTTCACGCGGCTGAGTTGACGCAGCCAGGCGGCCACCTGTTGCGGAGAATTTTCCCAGTTCTCAAGCGAGGGGTCTGCGGCGATGCGTGCGAACTGGCACGAGGCCTCGTGCCGTATCACCGCTCCGAGTTCTCGATCGCGATATCGCGTGCTATCCTGCACATCCTGTTCATTCTGTCCGACATCGAGCCACACCAGCCGCCTGCAAGGTCCTCTTGAGACAGGATGAACAGGATGAACAGGATGAGGACCCCGGAACCGAATGGGACTCGCCTTCTGAAGTCGTCCTGCCTTGCGAGCTAATCGTCCTCCGTCCTCCGCTCCCGCTCGTCACTCGTCCCTCCTTGCTCTGCACTCGTCCCTCCCTCTGTCCGCCCTCTGCCCTCCGCCCTCTGCTTCCGCGGCTCGGCAGGAGCCTCGCCCTCCCTTCATGCTCTCCTCTCTCCTCACTATTCTCTCGCCCAGGCCGATCTCGCTCCTCGCGGCTCGGCAGGAGCCTCGCCCTCGCTTCATGCTCTCCTCTCTCGTCACTATTCTCTCGCCCAGGCCGGTCTCGCTCCTCGCGGCTCGGCAGGAGCCTCGCCCTCCCTCCGTCCTCAGCCCTCTGTCCTCTGTCCTCCGCCCTCGGCCCTCTGCCCTCCCCTCAGCCTGCTTTGCGCGGTCGCGGATTTCGGGTAGGTTGACGGCAGTCAAGCGGTGCTCATCTCGGGGGTTTTAACTCGACGTGAGGGGGCGTCCATGACAGCCACGGTGAAGATCGGCCAGCAGCTGTATCTGAGTTGCTCGGCGCTGGACGACATGATCCAGGCCCTCCGCGGACTTGGCTTCACGGTGGTTGGGCCCCGCGTCGTGGATGGCGTCATCTCGTGGCAGACGCTGGAAACGGCCGCCGACCTGCCGCGCGGCGTCTCCGACCAGCAGTCGGCCGGCTCGTACCGGTTGGTGGACGGCGAGCCGGAGCTGATGTTTCAGTTCGTGGTCGGTCCGGACGGGCCGAAGCGGTACTTTTTTCCGGCGAGCTTGCGGCTGTTCGAGTTCCACGTGTCGCAGCAGAATTTCGTGCTCGACGCCGGTCCGCCGCAGGTGCCGAAGCTGGCCATGCTGGGCGTGCGGGCGTGCGAACTGGCCGCCATTGCCGTGCAGGATCGCGTCTTTGGCATCGATGATCCGACGACGTTTCGCTGCGAATCGGAACCCTATTACTCGCAGACGCGCCAGGAATCGCTCCTGATCGCGGTCAACTGTACGCGGCCCAGCGGCACCTGCTTCTGCGCCGCCTGGGGCACGGGTCCGGCCGCGACGCACGGGTTCGATTTGGCGTTGACTGAGCTGCGGGACGGATTCCTGGTGCAGGTCGGCTCCAAACGCGGCTGCCTGCTGCTGGAGAAGTTGCCCGTGCGCGAGCCGACGCAGGCGGAGATCGAGTTGGCGGAAATCAAGCTGGAGCGGGCGCGGGAACGCATGGGACGCGCGCTCGACGTCCGTGGGCTCAAGGAGCTGTTGGATCAGAGCATTGAGTATCCCGAGTGGGACGAGATCGCGCACCGGTGCCTGTCGTGCGGCAACTGTACGATGGTCTGCCCCACGTGTTTTTGCTGCAGTGTGAGCGACACGACCGACCTGGGAGCGGGGTCGCAGCAGGTGTCGCGCACGCGGCAGTGGGAATCGTGCTTCACGCACCAGTTCACGTACACGGTCTCGGGGCCGGAACGCAACACGATTCGCGGCCGCTACCGACATTGGCTGCGGCACAAACTCGGGACGTGGTGGGAACAGTTTGGGTCCAGCGGCTGCGTCGGCTGCGGGCGGTGCATCACGTGGTGTCCGGTGGGGATCGACCTGACGGAGGAAGTCCGGCGTCTGCGGGAGAGGAGTCAGGCGCCTGGCTCGCGCGGCCCCACCCTGCGTCCAGGAGAAGTTGACCATGGACCAGTCAGTCGCTGAGCGGCGTCCGGAACCGATTTGCGGCATGAACACGTGGATGCCCGTGCCGGCGCGGATTCTGGACGTGCGGGAAGAGAATTTCAACACGCGCACGTACACGCTGCAGTTTGTCGACGAAGAGATTCGCCGCATGTACCGCTTCACACCCGGGCAGTTCAACATGGTGTACGTGCCCGGAGTCGGCGAGGCGGCGATCTCGATCAGCTCCGATCCCGGCTCCACGGAGACGCTCGACCACACCATCCGGCTGGTCGGGTCGGTCACGCGTGCCATCCAGCGGCTCGACACCCCGGCCCTGGTCGGCCTGCGCGGCCCCTTCGGGCGCGGCTGGCCGCTCTCGGCCATGGAAGGCAAGGACGTGGTGATTGTCGCCGGCGGGATCGGTCTAGCGCCGCTGCGCCCGGTGGTGTACTGGCTGCTGCACAATCGCGACCTGTACCGTCGCGTCGTGCTGCTCTACGGTTGTCGCACACCGGAGGACCGCGTGTTTGCCGAGGAGTTGGAGGCGTGGGATGCTCGGGGCAAGATCCACGTGCTGGTCACGGTGGACAATGCCACCGGTTCCTGGACCGGTCCTGTGGGCGTGGTGACCAGCCTGTTGCGGCGGATCAAGGTGAACGCCGAGCGTACGATTGTGCTGGTCTGCGGCCCGAAGGTGCTCAACCACGTTGCGGCCTGGAATTTTCTCCAGTTGCATGTGCCGCCCGACCGTGTGTATGTCAGTTTGGAGCGCAACATGAACTGCGGGTTCGGACGCTGCGGACATTGTCAGTACGGCGGCAAGTTCATGTGCCGGGACGGCCCGGTGTTCCGCTTCTCGGAAGTGGCGGACGTGTTTGGGAAGGAAGAAGTCTAGCCCGGAAGGTTGCCGGCCATGATCACGCCCACTGCACCGGCCGTGCCGACGGCCGCCAAGCCGAAGCTGGCCGTCTACAAGTTCTCGAGCTGCGATGGCTGCCAGCTGCAGCTGTTGAATCTCGAGGATCAGCTGCTGGACCTGGTCGGCGCGGTCGAGATCGCCTATTTTCTCGAGGCCCGCCGCCGCGAGCTGCCGCCCCCGTACGATATCGGACTCGTCGAAGGCAGCGTGTCGACCCCAGAAGAAGAGGAGCGGATCCAGCACGTGCGGCGCGACTGCAAGTACCTGGTCACGATCGGGGCCTGCGCCACGTCGGGCGGGATCCAGGCACTGCGGAACTGGGCGAACATCGATGAGTTTGTCGGGCATGTGTACGCCCAGCCCGAGCACGTGAGCACGCTCGAGACGGCCACACCCATCGCGGCGCACGTGTTCGTGGACTTCGAGCTGCGTGGTTGTCCGGTGAACCAGCTGCAGGTCGCCGAGCTGTTGTCCGCGCTGCTGGTCGGCCGCAAGCCCAACATTCCCACGCACAGCCTCTGTATCGAATGCAAGCGGCGCGGGCTGCCGTGCGTATTGGTGAGCGACAACCAGCCGTGCCTGGGACCCATCACGCAGGCCGGCTGCGGCGCGCTGTGCCCGGCGGTGGGCCGCGCCTGCTATGGCTGTTTCGGACCGATGGAACAACCCAACATGGCTTCCCTGGGCAGCTGGTTCACCTCCCGCCTGGGCTACAGCCCGCGCAAGATGAAGCAGATGCTGCGCCTCTTCAATGGGTATCTGGAACCCTTCAAGCAAGCGAGTGATCACTATGAGCGGCTTGACGCGCGAAAGTAAGAGCCAGCGGCGGTCGATTCACGTCAAGGCCTTGGCACGCGTCGAGGGCGAAGGGGCCCTGAACCTGACCATGCGCGGCCGCGAGGTGGAAGAACTCGAGCTGAAGATCTACGAGCCGCCGCGGTTCTTCGAAGCGTTTCTGCGCGGCCGGGACTTCCGCGAAGTCCCGGATATCACCGCCCGCATCTGCGGCATCTGTCCGGTCGCCTACCAGATGGGTTCCTGTTACGCGCTGGAAAAGGCGATGGGGGTCTTCGATCAGATCGATCCGGCCATCCAGACGCTGCGGAACGTGCTCTACTGCGGGGAATGGATCGAAAGCCACCTCCTGCACATGTTTCTGCTGCACCTGCCGGACTTCCTCGGGTTCGAAAGTGCGATTTCGATGGCCGCTGATCACGGCGCGCTGGTCAAACGCTCGCTGCGGGTGAAGAAGGCGGGCAACGACCTGCTGATGCTCGTGGCCGGCCGCGCGGTGCATCCGGTGGGCGTGTGTGTCGGCGGCTTCTATCGGGCCCCCGACGCCGCGGCCGCCACGCGCCTGGCGCGGGAGCTGCGCACGTGCCTGGACGAGATGTGCGAGCTGACCCTGTTCCTGGCTGAAAAGATCGAGTATCCGGCACTCGAGCGCGACTATGAATTCGTCGCGCTGTGTCCGGACAACGAGTATCCCATGAATCTGGGGCGGATCCGCAGCAACAAAGGGTTGAATGTCGACCAGGAAGAATTCGGGCGCGCGATCGAGGAACGGCAAGTCTCACACTCGACCTCCATGCATGCTTTTGTTCGCGACCGCGGCCCGTATCTGGTCGGGCCGCTGGCGCGGCTGAACCTCAATGCCGACAAACTGCTGCCGCGCGCGGCGGAACTGGTGCCGAAGGTCTGTCAGGCGGTCGGCAAGTCGCTCCCCTGGCGCAACAATTTTCTGAGCCTACTGGCCCGCAGCCTCGAAACCGTTCATGCCCTCGAATTGGCGGCGGACACGCTGAGCAAGTACGTGCCGCCCGTGCGCTCCCGTGTCCCCATTGTGCCCCGCGCCGGCATCGGCGGGCACGGGACCGAAGCGCCGCGCGGCTTGTGCTGGCACGAGTACCGCTGCGACGCGGACGGCACCATCGTGTCAGCCCGCATCATTCCCCCCACGACTCAAAACTACGCGACCATCGAGGCGGATTTGCGGGAGTTGGCTCCGCAGATTGTGGACGTGCCCGACGAAGACGCGACCCTGCGCTGCGAACACCTGATCCGCAACTACGATCCGTGTATCAGCTGCTCCGTCCACTTTCTCAAGCTCTCGCGGTCCCAGGTGGGGTAAATCACATCGCGCGCGTCGGGGACTTCTCGGGTGGCTGGGGACGAACGAAGTGAGCCCCCCGGGGGTGGCTGGGGACGAACGAAGTGAGCCCCCAGCATTCGGCCACCCAGACACATGCACTCACCCATTCTGATCGCCGCGTACGGTAACGCACTGGCGGGGGACGACGCATTCGGCCCACTGGTGGCTGAGGCCCTGCACGCGCAGGCGTGTGCTGAGGTCGAAGTGGTCTCTCTGGGCATGCGCCCGGCCGCCCTGCTGGACCATCTGGCCGATCGCAGCGCGCTGTGCGTCGTGGACGCGGCGTGGTGCGACCAGCAGCCGGCCGGCACACTTCTCGAGATGGATTTCTTCGCGGCGGATCGCCCGGAATTGGTGTACGATCGTGCGCTGAGCACGCACGGGCTGTCGGTCCTGGCCGAGTTGCAGCTGGCACGACAACTCGGCCTGTGCCCCCCGCAGGTGCGGCTCGTCGCAGTCGTTGCCGCCACGGCGCAAGTCGGTTGTCCGCCGAGCGCCGCGGTGCGGCAGCAGGTGCCGGTCGCCGTGCGGCGCATCGCCGACTGGGCGCGGCACGTGCGCTGTGCATGACTCATCGGCAGTGAATGATCTCGATCCAGTTGAGGATCGGGGCCGTCGCGTCGGTGACGGGTGTGGCGGCCGGCAGCAGTTCCAGGGTCAGCACGCTGTCCACCGCGATCTCGGCGGACTCGAGCACCACCGCCTGGTCGACGCCGCCCGCCAGCTGCACGATATCACAACCCGCCTGCATGACCTCCCCTTGCAGCCGGATATCGAAGACACGCTGCCCGGGCCGATCGCCCTCCGGCACGCGAAATCCCAGTCGGGCGCGATAACGGCCGGCCGGCTGTCCTGCGTCGGCATCCACCAGGGGAATGCTGCAGCGCACCAGCCCGCGACAGCCGGAGGTGAACAACCACGGTTTGTCGGTGCCGGGAATCGACCGTCCGCGCGAATCCTCCGCGAAATAGCCCATGCCCGGCAGGATCTCTTCCTGCAAGGCTAACTTCACACCGTAGTTTGGAAAATGCGTGTAGGAGGCCGTGTTGAGGCTCGGATACGCAAACCACACCGTTCCGTCGTCGTCCGTCATGTCGGCGACGGCACCGAGATTAAGCGCCAAATGTTTGACCGGGGTCAGGTCACCCGGCGTTACATAGACGCCCCAGGGCTGTTGCCTTTGGGGTTTGTGCTTCATCACCCAGGTACAGCGGATCGGATACGAGCACGTGCAGCCGGCCGACGCCTCGGGCGACAGCAGCACACCGCACGCGGGAATCACGCTGATGGCGCAGCCGGGCCGATACGCGCCGAAGATCGTGACGCCGCTGTCGCGAGCCAGGTCGTAGAAGGCGGTGCAGGCCGAGCGATAGAACAGGCCGCTGGCCGAGGCCGCCGTCAAGCCGCACGTGTGTCCCGGACGCAGGAACTCCCACGGTACCGGGACGCCGGTCACTGGATGCTCGCGGGTGAGAATCTCACCCGTGTGCAGGTCGCAGGCCTGCGGCTCGAGGATAATCCGCTGGCCGACAATCACCGGACGCGTGCGGTAGTTGAGCGGGCGCGACCACACCATGTCGCCCGACGTGGTGGCCAACGCCGTAATGCGGCGCCATTTCATTCCGCCCAGGCGAAACCGCCACGCGTCGTGGTTGCCGTGATTGCCGAAAAACAACAGCAGCCCGTCGGCGCAGGCGGCACCCATGTAATCACCACCGCAGCCGGTCAGATCGCAGACCTGTTCCCATTGCGGAACTCCGGTGGCCGCATCCAGCGCCACCACCACACGCACGTCGGCTTCGTCGTAGGTCAATCGGCCAGCTTCGTTCTCTTCCTTGAACAGCTCGGACTCGAGCGCATCGATCACGTATTCCACCTGGTTGATCAGGTTATCCACCTGCCGATGGTCACGTTGCTGATCGATCAGGGCCTGCCGCTGCTGCATGAATTCGGCATGCCGTCGCCGCTGCTGGGCAAGTTCGTCGACGGCCGCGGAGCGCACGTGGTACACACCCGCGTCCATCAGCTGGCGACGCTTGGCCAGGGCCGCGTCTCGCTGTTGTGCCGACACGTCGCTGTGCGCCAGGAAGATCTGGCCCTGACCGTGCACAAGCGTGACATTGGCGATGCGCGGCACTGTGTACTCCCACAGCAGCTCGCCGGACTGCGTATCGAGTGCAAAGAGTCGGTCACTTGTCATCATCTGCGGCGTGGCGGCGTTCTTCTGCGTGAACTCACCCCCGCCGGGGAAGCGGGTCATCCGTCCAAACATGAATCCTTCGCGCTGCGCCGCCAGGGCCAGTGCCGCAGGTTCCGGAAACCGCCGCTTGACCTGCTCGTAATCGTCGTGCAGCTCAGCAGGTACCTCGGCGATATCGCGCCACTGACCGTCCTGGACGAACGAGGCGATGATGGCACCGTATTCGCTCTGCATGGCCGTGGCCGCCGACCCGTAGAGCATGTTGCCCACGACGGACAGGTGACCCCATCGCCGGCGCTCCGGCGCACCGCCCGACGGGAGCTGATACACGCGCATCGTCTCTCCCGTGGCCGGGTCGAGCCGATGGCAACTGTCCAACGCCGCGACGTAGAGTCCGGTCGGCGTAACCACCAGGTTGCCGCTGTCTGCCTTGACCAGGACGCGCACCGCGCCGGGAATCTCGCGTTGCCAGAGGAGTGTTCCGTTATAGGCGTCGACCGCGCGGATCAGGTTTTCACCCTGGATGAACAGCCGGCCGTCGAGTGCCACGGGCGCCTGTGCCGCGGCGTGGCGTTCGACCATGCCTTGCGGGCCCGGTTCACCGTACCAGAGGATGCCCAACGGGCCCCGAACGAGCGTATCCCCGGAGCAGGCGGTGTTGTGCGGATCGGCGAACTGCTGAGTCCAGCTGCCGGCACCCTCGAGTGGTCCGCGCGTCGCACGCTGCCAGGCGATGTCGCTGCCTGAAGGTACGCCGAGCATCTCCACGCCGCCCCAGGGGCGCAGCAGGCGCTGGCGCTCGTCGGGCGTCGACGCGGTCTGGCCCGTGTGGAGCATGCCGTCGGACACGACAAGGTTGGCGAAGTAGTCGGGCAACGTCGCCAAGTCCCAGGGTTCGACAACGACGCGCGAGCCCCACAGACCAGCGCGGGTGAGTCGCGACCGTGCCGCCGCACGCAGTGCTTCGTCACGTTCCAGGCCCACGACCTGCAGCGCGGATTGCCGGGCCAGTTCCGCGGCCAGCCGGCCCGCGCCGCAGTCGAGCACCAGGGCGTATCCCTTCGTGACCGCGGTGTCCGCGATGATCTTCCGCGCGGCCTCGCGATACACGTCGGCCTCCGCGTCATCGGGCTCACTGCCCGTCGTGCCGTCGTCGCCGACGGTCACGACGGCGGTGGCCGCTCCCGCTCCCGCTCCCGTCGCGTCGGCGAAACAATCCACGCAGCCGGTGTCAGTGCTCACGACCAGCCGACCATCGGCTGCCGCCAGCCCCACCGCCCGGCCGTCGACCGCGTGCCGCCACACTTCTGTACCGGTGGCCGCTTCCAACGCCACCACGACGCCTCGGCCGCCGGCCACCACCAGATCTCCGGCGTGGATGACGGAGACGAAGTCACTGCCGCGATGATGCCAGAGATAAGCCGAGCCTTTCAAACCGGCCCGCTGCGCGCTGATCCGTTCGAGCTGCTGCGTGTGCCCTGCAATCCGAGTGGCCAGGTCCTCGGCCGTCGCGGCTGGGGTGCCCGCCGCCTGGGCCTGTTTCAACTCGTCCAGTTCCTTCTGCAGCGTCTGCCGCGTCGCGTCGAGTGTCTTGGCCTCCGCGACGGCCGCTGCATACGCTGTGCGATCGACCGCATACAAACCTTCGGCGCTGACCAGGAACACACGCGTCGGTGTCACGGCCATGTCCGTCCCGGCAAACCAGGCAAAGGCGTCCTCCTGCCGTGCGCCCGACGTCGCATCGTAGATCACCTGGTTCGGCGTGCCCGATGCTTCCACACCGGCGATCAATCGCTTGTCATCCAGCAGGGCCCAGGTCCCGCCGCGTTTGCCGCCGGGCGAGGCCTGAAACAGGAATTTCCCCGTGGTGCGGTCAAAGGCAGC
>JALOQX010000380.1 GCA_025459265.1 Pirellulaceae bacterium
GACACAGGAATCGCGGCCCCGGGTTTCGCCTGGACAGTCGTAACGGCTGCTCACAATGGGGACACTGCGTGTACATGGGCACTACCACGGACCACGGAAAGGACAAGCGGAGCACGGCCCTCTCCAGGGCCGTTCCTGCCGGTCGGTCGCCGCCAGGAAATCGCAAGCTGCGCGGCACCGCGTTGGAGGCCGCCTCTATCCCTATCACCGATCCCCGACGGATTCACCCGCCAGGGGCGACAGGACGGTGTGGCCCTTCCAGGTGGACAGGCCGGACGGGAAGGAAAACGATGGAACACAGCCAGGCCGTGCGGGCTGGAGCGGGACGGCGGTCCTATTCGCTGGCGACTTGCCAGCCGCTCAGTTGGATGCCGAGCTGGTTCTGGCCGGCGTACGTGCCGCGGTCGGACAATACCTGTACTCGGTCGATCCAGCTGCCGCCCGGCGCGGCCGTGTTGGGCCAGCGCATCTCGAGCACGTCTCCGGTTACGACCCATGTCGCACCCCCTTGGGCGTCGTTGATCGTACCGTTCGGCAGCAGCCGGAGCATGGTGGCAGGTCCGTCGGCCACGCGGTGCTCCCACCATCCCAGGACGCTCCGCCGGCCCTGTACCGCGCGCCCTGCGGCGTCGCGCCCCGCGTAGGTGCGTCGATCGGCCGATACGGTGCAGCGGTCGACCGAGGCGGGTCCTGATGTGGCTGCGCTGGACCAGTGCAGTTCGAGCGTGCTATCCACCAGGCGCCACGTGGCCCCCTCGCCAGCGACGTCGATCGATCCGTCCGGCAGCAGACGGAGCAGTCGTGCGGGTCGCGCGGCGACGCGATGTTCCCAATAGCCCGTGACGGGCGGCGGTGGTTGAGGCACTTCCGGCCAGCCGTCCTCTGTCCAGACGACGCGGTCGATCCGCAGCGTCAACGCGGGTCGGCGCGTTGGATGCAGCGCATGGTAGACGATCCACGTCAGCCCTCCGTCCTGCAGCAGGGCGTTATGGCCTGGGCCACGCCACGCGGCACTGTTTGCGATCACGCGCGTGCCGCCGCCGGCCAACAGCCCGCAGCCGTCCCGATCGACGAACGGCCCGGTGACGCAACGCGATCGGCCGACCACGACCTTATACGTGCTCTCGAGCCCACGACCCGTGAAATCATGCGAGCAGAACAGGTAATAGAACTCGCCGCGGCGAGCGATACACGCGCCCTCAATCGCGCCGACACCCGGGCGTGAAGCGATCGGTGTGAGCGCCGCGCCAGCCGGAGGTTTGCCGGTTCGTGGATCGAGTTCCACGATCTTGAGCCCGGTCCAGAAGGAACCGAATGCGAGGAATCGCGTGCCGCTCGGGCCTTCCACCGCGTTGGGATCAATGGCGTTGTAGTCGTCCGTCTCCTGCGTGGACCACACCAGTCCCCGGTCTTCCCAGTTAAAAGCCGGGTCGGTCGGCTCCAGCGTGGCATTGGTCGCCAGGCCGATCGCCGAGCAGCGGCTGCCCAAGGTGGAGACCGAGTAGTACAGCCAGTATCGTCCGTCGCGAAAGCTGATGTCGGGAGCCCAGAACGCGGTGGCTGCGGGCACATGCGCTTGCGCCCACGCCGGAAGCTGGGTGAATACCGGTGCGGTCCCCTCCCACACACGCAGATCGTTCGACCGACGCACGGGGATACCCGGCCCGCTGGAGAAGATGTAGTACGTGTCGCCCGCCTTGATGATCGTCGGGTCGGACACGCCGAAGATGTCACCCGTCACCTCCCAGGGGATTTCGGCCGCGGAAGACCCGATGACCGCGAGCCACAACCAGGCGAGTCTCATAGCACAGGTCTCCCGGACAGCGACCGCGACGTGTCGTGCACGGCAGACGCTATTGCTGCGTGCGCTGGTAGCTGGCCTTCTCGAGCCAGGCGGGATTGATCTCGACACCCCAACCGGGACCGTCAGGGATCTTGACCTTCCCGTCGACGACTTGCAACGCCGGTCGGTAGAACTCGTCGCCGGTGGTACCGCTGTCTTCGATGGTGAACTCAGCAAACGGTCCGGCGTTGGGGATGGCAGACATGAAGTGGAGCGAGAAGAGCGTAATCAGCGACAGGTGCGACGAGTGGGGGACGACGAGCTTGCCGGCCTGTTGTCCCAGCTTGGCGACCCGCCAGGCGCGCGTGAAGCCTCCAACGTAACAGAGATCCGGTTGCAGGATATCGACCGCCTGCAGTCGAATCATGCGTCGCCACTGGGCGAGGTCATTGTCCTGTTCGCCGCCCGCCACGTGCATGTCGAGCGCGGCAGCCACTTCGGCGGTCCACTCCAGTTCCCAGTACGGGCACGGTTCTTCGAACCAGAAGTAACGCTGGTCCTGCATGCGTCGCCCGACTTCGATGGCCCGGGGCGGCGTGTAACAGCTGTTGCCGTCCGCCAGCAACTCCACGTCGTTCCCCACGGCCTGACGCACCGCGGGAATCAGGGCTTCGGTCCGTCCCGGAGCCGCATCGCGATCGTGTCCGGTCGGTGTCCCGACGCGCAACTTGAAGGCTCGGAATCCGCGTGCGTCGCGCAGTCGCACCAGCCGCGCGGCTTCGTCCGCCGGCGCAATGTCACGCCGCATGCTCGACCCGTACACCGGGACGGGCGCGGTCGTGCCGCCAAGCAACTGGCACACAGGCTGGTTCCTGATTTTCCCATACAGGTCCCAGATGGCGGTGTCGATGCCCGCCAGCGCACGGCAGACGAACGACCAGGGGAACTTCATGTTGGCGTCGATCACGCCATCGACCAGCGCGTCGATCCCAGCGGGATCGCGGCCCAGGACGTGCCGGGCCACCTGTCGATGCAACACGGTAGCAGTGATGTCCGGCTCGAAAGACGACAGTTGCCCGATCCCCGCGCGGCCGTCCTGCGTGGTGATCCGCACGATGCCGTAGCCACCGAGCGTCCACGATTCGACCTGCGTGATGCTCCGGCCCGGCTCAATGATCTGGAAGTCGACGTAGTCAGCCGTGCGGCCGAGGTAGGGATACGACGGAGACTGGGGCGCCGCGTCCGTGCGCCGCTGCGACGCGCTCGCCACACCGGCCAGCAGTGTTGCGCCTTGCAAGAAAGTGCGTCGTGACATGTTCATGGATGGCCCTCTTACCCCGCGAACAACGAGTCGCATGGCACACACGGTCGCAACATATCATGCACTGCCCCACGCGACAAGGAGATCCCCGTTGCCGCTCTCGTCCCGCTTGCCGCCGAGGAGCGTTTCGCCGTTGCAGGCGAGAACAGATCTCGATAGGAACCTTCGTATCGTCCATCCCAGCAGGCGATGAGGCAGGTGGACCACGAAGCAGACGCAGAGCACGAAGAGAAAGCCGAGAGGACGCGGAATCGGTCTATCGCGCGGGGACCGACGCGACAGCAAAGCAACCGATAGTTACAATGCAACTCGCAACAGTCGCCGGACCAGAGCCCCAATAAGGAATCGGACATGAATGCTTCCTCTCCGTCAACGCACGATCGTTCCGCCTCGCGACGCGAATTCCTCCGTGCCACTTCCGCCGTGGCGTTGGCGACGGGGCTGGTCTGGCCGCGGTCCGTGCACGCCGCCGGTGACGAAGCGATTCGCGTGGCCCTGATCGGCTGCGGCGGCCGCGGTGCCGGGGCGGCCTACAACGCACTCCTGGCCCATCCGAAAGTCCGCATCACGGCGCTGGCCGATGCGTTTCGCGAACCTTTGGAGCGGACCCTGAACTCGTTGCGCGCCCAGGCCGATGTCGACCCGGGCCGCGTCGACGTGGCGGACGATCACCAGTTCGTCGGACTCGACGCGTACCAGCAGGCCCTGGCCAGCGATGTCGACGTCGTGCTCCTCTGCTCGCCGCCGGGCTTTCGGCCGGCGCAGTACCACGCGGCGGTCGAAGCGGGCAAGCACGTTTTCATGGAAAAGCCGGTCGCCGTCGACGCGCCAGGTATGCGGCGGGTTCTGGCGGCCAACGAAGTGGCGAAGAAGAAGGGACTGGCGGTGTGTGTGGGCCATCACCTCCGGCATGAAGATAAACACTCCGAAGTGATTCAGCAGATCCATGACGGCGCGATTGGGGAACTCGTGTACCTGCGCGCCTACTTTAACACGGGACGCATCTGGGTCCGGCCTCGCACTCCCGATCAAACGGAAATGCAGTACCAGGTCAACAACTGGTACCACTTCAACTGGCTCTCCGGGGACCATATTGTCGAACAGCACGTGCACGATCTGGACGTCTGCAACTGGATGATGAACGATCATCCCGTCGAGGCGCAGGCACTCGGCGGCCGGCAGATGCGTGCCGACAAGGACTACGGCGAGATCTACGATCACCACGCCGTGGAGTTCACCTACGCCAGCGGCGTCCGGCTGTTCAGCTACTGTCGGCAGATCAGCAACTGCTGGAACAGTTTCTCCGAGCACGCGCACGGGACCAAGGGCCAGGTGAACATCGAAGGGCACGGGAGCAGTGTGCTCGAAGTCGTTGGCCAGAAGCCGGTTGTGCGTAAACGCGGTGCCGACGGGCATCAGGTCGAGCAGGACCGGTTCTTCGCGGCCCTGGTCGGTGGGCAGCCGTTTAATGAAGTGGACTACAGTGCGACCAGTACCATGACCGCCATCCTGGGGCGCATGGCCAGCTACTCCGGTCAGCTTGTCAGGTGGGACGAAGCGGTGAACTCGCAACTGGAACTGGGGCCGAAAGCGCTGACGTGGGAGGCGGAACCGCCGGTGCAGCCCGGCCCGGACGGTGAGTATGCAACGCCGGTTCCCGGCGTCGCCAGCGCGTTCTGATCCGCCGATTCGATCATCGGCTCGTCCGCTGGGGAGCCCAGATCATCGGCTACGTGGCGGCAATACCGCGCGCACCCTCCGCTCCCCCATCGGCTCGTCCGCTGGGGAGCCCA
>JALOQX010000381.1 GCA_025459265.1 Pirellulaceae bacterium
ACACGCGTGCGATACGGCAACCCGCTTTTCCCCGCCGACCCCGTGTCGGCGGGTCGCTGGACTGGCGAGCTACAGGCGAGCTGCACAGCAACGGTCTTCTCCCCGCCGACCCTGTGTCGGCGGCTCGTTGGACTGGCGAGCTACAGGCGAGCTGCACATCAACGGTCTTCTCCCCGCCGACCCCGTGTCGGCGGCTCGCTGGACTGGCGAGCTACACGCGTGCGGCACGGCAACCCGCTTCTCCCCGCCGACCCCGTGTCGGCGGCTCGCTGGACTGGCGAGCTACAAGCACGCATCGCGCACTTCCGTTCGGTTTGGTGACGACGCCCTCGGACTTCGCTCGGTAACTCCGCGTAGACCCTTGTTTGTAGCCGCTGCATCCGGTTTCGACACCGGTCGGCTCGCTGGGCAGGTTGCATGTGCCTGCCCTCGAGGAGACGATATGTTAGTGCGTATTGGTAGTGTTGAGCGCCCATCCGAACACTCTGTCCCCTCTCCCCTTTCGAAGAGGCGGGGGGCAGGGGTGAAGGCTTCTTGGACGGGTTCTCAGCCGCAATCGCAGAGACCATTCCACTCCAGGACAGCGAACCATGAGTCTCCCAGCCGCGCGCGTGGCATGGTTGACGGTGTTGCTGGCAGCAATCACCAGCCTCGCGGAGTCCAACGCCTGGTTGCGGGCGGAGGAGCCTGTGACGGATCGGTCAGGCGAGACGCCGACAGGCGAACCTGATCGGCTCCGCGTGATCGTCGAAACCGATGCGGGCGGTGATCCGGACGACGAACAGTCGCTGGTGCGATTCCTGCTGTATACGAACCAGTGGGACGTGCAAGGCATCATCGCGAACCGTCCCCAGGCCCGGCAGGGCGAGAATCTCAACGAGGAACGCACCGGACTGGGCGTCGTGCGGCGTCTGGTCCGTGCCTACGGTGAGTGTTACCCCAAGCTGGTGCAGCATGATGCTCGCTATCCCCGGCCCGACGAGCTGTTGCAGCGCACGGTCTGCGGCTATGAGGACAGTGATGAGGGGGTGCGCTGCATCCTGGCGGCAGTTGATGCGGACGACCCGCGACCGCTGTGGTTCATGAACTGGGGGACCGATCGCGGCTCGGCTCCGAGTAGTCTGAAGCGAGCGCTGGATCGTGTGCTCGAAGAACGCGGCCCGACGGGCTATGCGGCGTTCAAGAACCGTTTGCGGCTGACCGGGGATGATCAGTTTGGCGATCACACCACCCGCATCGCGCCGCCGTTTCCGATCTGGATTGACACGCTCCGGCCCGAGTTGGAGGGTCGGCGATGGTACCACCGCTTCTCGGCAATCACGGCCACGGCGGGCGGTTTCGATGTCCACCGCGACGTGGTGACAGGACACGGGCCACTCGGGGCACTCTACCCCACGAACACAGGATTGCCACAGAAGGAAGGTGACACCATGATGTTCCTGTACCTTGTGCCAACGGGGATGAACGATCCTGAGCAGCCAACGTGGGGAAGTTGGGCGGGCAGATACGGGCGGAATGACGGCTACCCGGACCTGCCATACTACTGGGCTAACCAGCCGGACACCTGGCAAGGTACCTTGCATCGCGAGAACACACTGAGTCGTTGGGCGGCCGATCTGCAGAATGATTTCAGAGCGCGCCTGGACTGGTGCGTGGCGGACTACCGACAGGCCAATCATCCACCGCGGCCGCGAGTCAACGGTCTGCTCCGCCGCGATGTCGCACCTGGCGACGAAGTGGTGCTCGACGCGGCCAACTCGACCGACCCGGACCGACAGGAGTTGCAGTACCATTGGATGTACTACCCGGAAACAGGCAGTCACACCGGACCGTGGCCTGCACTGCGGAACGCCGCAACCGCCGTGGCTGGCTTCACTGCCCCCCACGTCGCCACGGCACGTACGATCCACCTTGTTCTGACGGTTACCGATTGCGGTTCGCCGCCGCTGAGTCGATATGCACGCGTGGTTGTCACCGTGAGACCTGCCGACAATCAATGAGCGGCAAAGACCAGCCCAGTGTCTCTTGGGTGCCGCTGCGGCATCTGACGGCCGGTGAACGGATCGAAGTGCCATCAGAATGTGATCCGGAGAACTGCGACTGATAACCCGCCAACCCGAGGGACGAACGTGGCCATAGTAACCAACGTGACACGTATCTTCTGCGTGACTATCACCACGCTGACATGTGTGTGCGCGACCGCCGGCGGCGCCAGCACCACCGTGTCCATCGCCGAGGGCAAATGGCACATCAACGGCCGGGTGACGTATCCCGGTGCGCCGGCCGAAGGGCTGTTGATGAACGTGCGGATGGTCAATGCGGTCTTCGAGGACGCCAACCCGGCGACTTGTCCCCACGAATTCGACCCCGCCGTCAATACGCAACTGTTCATCGAACAGATTCCCGCGTACGTCAACCACGGTGTGCGTGCCTTCACAATTGGCCTGCAGGGCGGCTCGTGCGGCTACGAAGGAGCGGTCAATTCGGCATTCGATGCCGACGGGTCTCTGCGCGCGTCATATCTTGACCGAGTGAAACGCGTGATCGACGCCTGTGACCAGCACGGTGCAGTTGTAATTCTGAGTTGTTACTATCAGCGGCAGGATCAAATCCTCGCGGACGAAGATGCGGTGCGGGCGGGAGTCGTAAACGTCGCACAATGGATCACGAATAGCGGCTTCACCAACGTCGTCCTGGAGGTCGCCAACGAGTTCGGCCATCCCGGTTTTGATCACCGGATCCTGAAGGACGCGGCGGGTGAGGCAGAACTGATCGCCTTGGCCAGGCAGACCGCACCGGGACTTCTCGTATCCACCAGCGGTCTGGGAGATGGTCGCGTGCCGGACGATGTCGCCCGGGCCGGCGATTTCGTCACGGTCCATTTCAACAACACTCGGGTCGAAGACATCCCCGGTCGCATCGCTGCCCTGGTGAAATTCCGCAAGCCGATCGTGTGTAACGAAGACGACAAGGTAGGGGCCGTCGGCGCCAAGGCTGCCGAACTGTGCGTGACGCACGGCGCTGCGTGGGGACTGATGCTGGTGGACCGCAACCAGCACTTCCCCTTCACGTTCCGCGGCGCGGCGGATGATCCCGTGGTCTATGCCCGGCTCAAGCAGCTGACGACCCGCAACGACTACTTCCCGCCGCCGGAGTCCCAGGGAGGTTGGCGCAAGCTGGAACGCGCTGAGGACATCCGCCGGGTGGCCGGCATGGACGCGGACAGACTTTCCGAACTGCGAGACTGGCTGCTCGCCTCGGACACCCGCGATTTCGCTGCCGTCGTAATTCGCCACGGCTACGTCGTCCTGGAAGTAGAACGTGGTAACAGCGCAAAGACGGACGCACGACGCGTGGCATCCGTCTCCAAGGCGGTCTGCGCGACCGTCCTGGCCATCGCCTCCGAACGGAGTCAGCATGGGCTGCTGCCAAGGACCATGACATTGGATGATCTCGCCTTTGATTTCATCCCCTGGGCACAGCCACTGAGCGACCCGCGCAAGGCGCAGATCACTGTGCGGCAGCTGCTCAATCACACGTCAGGCATCTGCCCCGAGGCCACGGGTGCACAGAACGACGGCAGCTGGGAGTATGTGCTTGGCCACAGCGGCGATGAGCGGACGGCGCAGCTGGCGTTCGATCCCGGCATGGGCTGCGGGTACTCGACGCATGCGCTATGTCATGCGGCGTTGGTGTGCGAGACGGTCACCGGCCAGCCGTATGACGAATTTGCCATCGAGGCGCTGTTTAGACCCATCGGTTGTGAGCACTGGTGGTTTCAATACTATGACGGAGGAACCACGATCGGGCGACATCCATCCCACGGATTGGGAATGCCCGCGCGCGACCTGGCCCGCATCGCCTACTGCATGCTGCGCGGTGGCCGCTGGCGGGACCAGCAGGTCATTCCGCAGTGGTTTATGGCTGAGACGGCCGCTCCCACCCACGACGTCAAGAGCCCCGAATTGCGCTGGCAGATCAATCCGCAGATCTTCTCCCACGGCTGGGAACTGCCGGCGCGGCATTGGCCAGCGAGCAATCGCCACACAGAGGGGATTCCCGCCGACGCGCGCTACAAACCCGGTTCTGGGGGCCAGCTCGTCGCCTTCGTGCCCAGTCTGGACCTCGTCGTGACTCGCCAGACAGGCAGCAGTGGTGACTGGCCTTATGAGGAGTACCTGGCCCGGGCCTGTGCGGCCGTGTTGCCCGCGGAATCGGTGGCCACCGTACGGGACGCCGACTGACGGATCAACGCAATGCGAGACGGCGGAACCAATGATCGACAGAGGTCTCCTGATCCAACGAATCACATACGTCGACGGCCAGGTCGAGCAGCAGGTCTTCCGGCATCGGTGTTTCAAGCACATCGTCGTGCAGCGCCCCGTCGCGGTCATGTCCACTGTTGCCGGCCGCCGAGTTGGTACCAATGTCTGGTGGCAGGAGGAATACGTGCTGTTCCCGCGGCATATGCCGATCGAAGTCCGTTACGCTGCTCCCGCTTGCGGTTGTCGCGAGACGTGCGCCATCTGTCGCCGCAAGCAGCGCTGCATCGTACGTGCTTGTGGAGGCCCGTGGTGACTGCACGCCACGTGCTGCGGACTCGCCTTCAGCGGAGATTGCCGCGGGCGAATTCAGCACATTGATGATCAGCAGCGCATCGTGCGGTGATATGAACCCATCTACGTTCACATCCAACCGAGACCCTGCTTCGGCAGTATCCTCAACACGGCCTGAGCCTTTGCTGTTCAGGTGATTGATGACCAGCAGGGCATCGGCGGGCGATATGGCTCTGTCATGATTCACGTCCAGGCGACTCAATGCGGGCAGTCGCCGCGTGGCGATGGGTAGCGTTGCCGCCATCAGTGTGGATGCGTGGTCGGCGGGCACATCGGCC
>JALOQX010000382.1 GCA_025459265.1 Pirellulaceae bacterium
CTACTCGTCACTCTTCGCACCGCTTACCGCAGCGCCGCGACGCTCTCCGGCGTGGTGCAGGCCGCACCTTGGTCGAGCCAGCTGCGGCCGATTCGGACAATGTCCTGCCAGTCCGCGGCGGTGCCCAACAGCACATGGACCTCCCGATGTTCCGTCCATCGGTTCAGTTCCATGTCCTGACAGTATGTCGAGTAATCCGCCCAGAACGATCGGATGCGTTTCCCGGGGGGCACAAAAAACTGACCTACCGAACCGAAACTGTACGCATAGGCCGAATCGGGCTGCCAGTGCGACGTCTGGGAATTGAGCCAGCCGATCGGCCAGTGGTCCCAGCGGCCGGCGCCCCAGCCGGCGCCGCCCTCAGCCCCAGGCGTACAGTGATCAACCAGCTGGTTGCGCTCGGGCGGAAAGCCGCTGGCGGGCCCCAGCACGGCAAACAGCAGTTTCTCGCGCAGCGGCAGCACCAGGGCGTAGCCGCGCGAGCGCGCGATGGCGGCCAGTAGGTCATCATCACCACGGCGGCGCACGCGGCCGTCTTCACTCCAGAAGATGTCGTAGCGTCCCGCGCCGTAGAGATCAAGCACCGCATGGACGTGATAGTCGCCCTGGTCCGCATCGGGCGGAAACAGGGCGCCGAGCATACTTCCGGCTGGTGCGACGCCAAAGAGCTCGACCGGCTGCGTGCTGTACCCCACGACCGCGTCGGGCATCAGGCTCGTATAACGTGCGCTCCGCAACACAAGTCCGTTGGGATACGCATAGTAATCCTCCGTGCCCCGCAAGCGCGGCTGGCTGTCATCCTGCATGTTCACGCAGAAGTACGTCCACCGGACGCGCACGCGCTGCGCCCCAGACTCCAGCACATCCACAAAGCTGTTCCGCTCCTTCCGTCCCAGGTTATTGAACAGCTCGGCATCGCCCAGGTTGCCTTCGAAGAACTGATTGCACATCGCAACGCCGCTGGGGAGTTCAAGCAGCGGACAGTAGCTGGCCTCGTGGCTGAACACGCACCGATGTGCATGTTCCCTCCAGTAGATCACGATCGCCTTTCGCGGATTCAGGTCGGCGTGCGGCGGGCTTGGCGTGAGCTGCCCCGCGTAACGTCCCGGCACGTAGTCGTCGACTTCCACCGCACGCACACCCGCGTTGGGCAGCCGATCGATTTCCGCCCACGCGACCGGCGCGGGCTTGTCGACAGTGGCTTGAGCCAACTCGGTGGCGGACACCCGGATCGGGCCAGAGAGAGCGGCCACCCAGGCCGCACAGCACCAGACCATCATCCGCGTGACCATCCGCGGACCCTCCTGCACAGTCACCATGCGCCGGGTCTACCGCGCCGACGCACCGATCGTGGCGCAATCTAACGGCGCGAGACTGCGCACGTCAATCACGCCCGTATCGTTCCCGCCGGTTCCCGCTGCCGCACGCCATCCAGCGCAGAGCGCGCCATGAGGAGCCAGCCGAGCCCTGTCACGGCGGGCATCACGTGAGTGCCACCGACGATCGCCAACCGACCCTCCTGCACCAACGCCGGAACTAAGGAAGCGGCCCGCAGCGCACGGCCCACACACATCAACGCGTTTGGATGTATTTGTCTCTGCCCCCGGTCTCCATCTGACGTGCAGGCGCGCTTCGCCCGAGCGAACCGGGCGGGCCATTGGCTGCAGTGCCCGATAAACTGCCCGTCCCCCTTGGCGTCCAACAGCCCGGCGCTACAACAGTGGCAGTTGTTGTTTCTTCCCGTTCCCTGTTCCTTTCGTTTTGGAGTGTCCGATGAGAATTCATTCGCGACTGTTGATTGGTCTGGTGGCCCTGGTAGCTGGCACCGCTACGCTGGGGACGCCGCAGACGGTATCTGCGCGAGGGCGCGGCCCGGATATTGTCGACGTGGTGCTGGCCATCAACGCCAAGACCGGCGAGTTTTCCACGCTGATCGCGGCATTGCAGACGGCCGGGCTGGTCGACGCGCTGCGCGGGGGTCCCTTCACGGTGTTCGCCCCGACCGATGCTGCCTTCGCCAAACTCGGCCTCAACGCCGGCAACATCGCCACGGCCCTGCCCAAGGAGGACCTCACGAACATCCTGCTCTACCACGTCACCAGTGGCCGAGTGGGTGTGCAGGCCTGGCTCAAGTGCCAGCAGCTCGAGATGCTCAACGAAGATACAACCCAGTTGAGCCGCCAGCGCGCGAAACTGTTCATCAACAGTTCCCGCGTCACCTTCGGTCTGCCCGTGAGCAACGGTAGCATCTACGTGATCGACGCCGTCCTGCTCCCCTAGCAGCAGTCGCGCAGTGGGACGAGATGACCGTCATCTTGCTGTCTGCTCAGCTTGCTGCACGTGACCGCCGGTCACGTGCAGCAAGCCTGACTTACTTCTTGTCCTTCACCCGGCGAAAATAGTGTACTTCGTCGGGCATCGGCTGATCCCCGACGACAATGTTTGACGCCGTCCACGTGAACGTATCAGGGCTCGTACGATTGACGAACAGCGTCTCGCGCATTGGTTTTCCTTGATAGATGCCCGAGCCTTTGCCCTCGAACGTCGTCTCAGACAGCTGCTTGTACACGAAGCTGAAGAAGTCTCCGTTGGTCGCAAATCCCATTTCGCGACAGACTTCTTCCCCCGCATCCCAACCGCCGATCCCCGTCAGCACTGTATCGGGCGCGCCCGGACCTCCCGGCCCCGTCCAGTGAATCACGTATCCCACGTCGTCAGGCATGGGCTTGACGGACATGTGGATGGTGCGTTTCTCGCCCTGCAGGTCGACTTCCGCCACCCACTGGCCAACCAGATACTCCATGGCATCTCGCACCTTCTTGGGCAGGGGACTGGTCCGTGCTTTCTCGGCTGCGGTGGGCTTGTCCTGGCGGCGGTAGGTGAACGTCAGTTCCGTTTTGTCGCCCGACGGATCGTGCAGCGATATCACCGCGATGGCAACGTCCGGGCTCTCGATCCTCACCACGACGTCCGACCCGGCGAAATTGCCGTGCGGTCCCGAGAATTGAACGAATTTGCCGCGCAGTTCGCGCTCGCCGATTTCTCCGTATTCGACGACACTGTAGGTGCCGTCAGCGTCATAGGTGGTATCGACAATCACTTTACGATCCGGCTGCCAGCCTATGAGCTGCACGGCGCCCGCCGGCCCTGGCCGCGTCGCAATCATCGCGTATCCGCCGGGAGCGTCCTTCATCATGACCTCGCCCGTACGTCCGTCGGACGACTCGTACGACCACGATCCGCGGAAGTAGTCCAACCACTTCCGATACGGCTCCTCGGCTGTCGCACGATACGTCGCAGTGCAGACAATCAGCACGCCCAGCATCAGAATCCCACGTTTCATGAATCGGTCTCCGTCAACGCAAAATGACACCGTTCGACACCGACCGCGGACCAACTGCCGCCGATACGGAAGAGCCCCGGTGTGGCTTGGGCCACAACCGTTCCAGCGCATCCCTGTCACTCCGTAGCAACCCGCTTGAAGTGCAGCGCCTCGCCGCCGCCATCCATACACCACGAACCGTCTTCCATGATGGTGATGGCCCCCTGGTAGGATCCGCCGGGTGCCCAGGTGTGCCAAGTGCCATCGGGCTGCTTCTCCCACAGGAATACCGGCCGATTGCCATAGATGTCGACACACCAGTTGGAAATCCGACGGTAGTTCGGATCCCAGCCGAAGTACCCCTTGTTCGACATCGTCGTGGCACCGTCCCCATCCCTGCGCGTGAGCACGTTCTGGATGAAGTTCTTGTCGGCGGTCCACTCCAACACCCAATCGTACGTCACACCGCCTTCCGTCACTGCCTTCCACTGTCCGATGAACATTTCAAGGTCTTTGATCTTCTCGTAGTGGGAAGGTTGCCCGGGTGTCCGCACACGTTTGAAGTTGTACGTCATATCGGGAATGGGCTTGCCGTCCATCGTCTGGTTCGCATCCACCATCACCATTGTGTCGGCGTCCGGAAAAGTGGTGGTCGTCGTGCCAGAGCACTTTGCGCCGTCCAGATTCGTTCCACAGTACTCAGATACCCACGCGTCGCCCTGCTGCCTCATCGATTCAGACCACACTCCCTTGTGCGATGTGAAGCGAGTCCCTTTGAACGTCTGCACCGTCTCGTCCCAACCCCATACCAACGTCCCGTGAATCGTGACTTCGCCAGGCACTTCAAAAACCGAGTCGACGATCTGCGCGCACCTGCCGGCGGACCAAGAGATGTTCGCCTTGAGCAACAGCGGCTTTCCCTGCCACTTCGTGCCTGATTCCGAGTAGCTTGGTGACTCAGGTATGACGGTCTGACATTCCCACGCGCCGATGAAACTCTCGAGACACTTCAGATGCTCCCACGCGGGTGACTCGTCCGCATGCGCCGCGATACCGACAAACCACAAAAGAAGTACGGCCCACCACATCGTCGCACATTTCACGCCTCGAACCTCCCCAATGCTGAAGTCCGGAAAATGGAACAAACACGCGGCGCAACTCGTCCGTTGTGTAGGTCACTTCCCCACGCACTCCCTGTATGACAGGGGTTTGCGCCGCCCGTTTATACCTCACCACCGCTGGCCTGTCACCACGCTCAGAAGCGTTTCTCGTCGTTTATTAACCACACTCGCGGCAATCCCCCCACAGAGTTATCATCCTGATCATCCTGTTCATCCTGTCTGAAATGAGGACGAGGCTCATACTCGTGCCGCGTCCCAGGAGACAGGATCAACAGGATGAACAGGATATTGGCTCACGGTGCTGGTGGCGCTGGAGCGTCTCGAGTTGGTTCACCGTTCGTGGCCAGCGGGTCGAAGTCGCACTGCCACAACTGGTACCAGGCGGGCAGTCCCGCGAGTTCGGTGCGGGCGCGCGGGCTGGCTGCAGGTAACTCG
>JALOQX010000115.1 GCA_025459265.1 Pirellulaceae bacterium
GTCCTCCGCCCTCCGTCCACCGCATCACGGCACGCTGGCCACTTCGCCGCCGGCGATCGTGGCCAGGTTGCCCAGCAGCAGCAAGTCGACCGTGTTCGTAACAAAGCGGACCGAACCGTCGCAGAGGGCGAAATTCAGGCCGGTGGGGTGAGTGCCGCCCCAGCCGCGCTTGCAGGGAGTATCACCTCCCGGGCCGCCGAGCTCCACGCAGCGATCGAAGTCTCCCAGCATCGTGCGTGACTGGTTCGTCACGCCGGAGAGCGCGTAGTAGGCGTACGGGTACGCCCAGAATGTCCGATAACGCGGATTGGTCCGCGTGGTCGATTCGCCGACCATCAGCGTGTTGGACGTCCCGTCGCGGATGTAATCGACCTTCTCGTGGTGAAAGCCCCAGACACCGACCATGTGGATCGCGCCACGCGAATTCTTCTGGTACGAGAACATCATCTCCGAATCGAGGTAGTTGTCTCCGTCGTCGCTGCGCCCGCTCACCGCCCGATACGAGCCGGGCATGTAATCAGCGCCGACGACCGATGCCGGACCCGTGGCGGGCACCAACAGTTCATTGACGCCCCAGTCCGACGGACACACATAGGCCGGGACGGTGGTTTCGCGGACCGCCCGATTCGCCGGTTGTTCGTTGCGGAAACGCAGGTCGTACCGGTCGAATAAAGGCGCCTGTTCCAGGTAGGGCAGAATGGCGATGAGCCAATTGCCGTACTGTGTCGAAGTCGACAGGCCGGGTTCTTCCATGCCGGGGCAGAATCCGGCCACGTCGTTGACATTCCCCGCCGGGAACGCCCCGCACGTCAGGTGGTAGTTGTGGAGCGCCAGACCAATCTGTTTCACGTGGTTCGAGCACTGCATCCGCCGCGCAGCTTCGCGGGCGGCTTGCACCGCTGGGAGCAGCAGCGAGACCAGCATCCCGATGACGGCGATGACCACCAGGAGTTCAACCAGCGTGAACCCGCGACACGATGACTGCCTCATGGCTCCTTCCCCCTACGCGGTCCGTGACCGCCAGCACTTCCGCGTAATCGGAATCGCGCACACGGCACCCAGCAAAACCAGCAGCAGGGTACCCGGCTCAGGCACCACGTCCAGATCTCCGGCATTCGTCAACCACAACCGGTAACCCTGTCGGTAACCGTCGCTGCTATTCGCATCCTCCTGGTCCATGATCGCCGTCAGGCTGAACCCCAAGGATTGCATGGCCAGGGTGTCCACCGACAGCAGAGTCGGATCCAACCCAAGCTGGAGGGGCATCGTCAGGTTTCCCTGACGCACCGTTAGTTTCCCGTTGAGGGCCCAGTTCTGGGGATCGTCCAGCGTGAGTCCCTCGAGCCGGACCAGACTCCCTTGGTAATGCTCCGCTCCCGTCAGACGCGCCTGGTCAAAGATGAACTCGTCGTTTCCGTCTTTGACATCTGTCAGGCTGATCAGGGACGCCAGTGGTGTGAGGCCGCGTTCGAGAATGGTGATGCTGAAGTCCTTCAGCGGATCTTTGGAGTGCTGTTCGTTGATGTTGAACTTGCCATTGAAAAAGAGTCCGGGAGCGCCTGCAACCACCTGAATCCGATCCCCGCGCTGCAGCTGCGGGGTGGCTCCGGCGGGGAAATTCAGCCGATCCATCTCGGCGTCCCATTCCTCGGGCGTGTACGGCAGCGAACCGGAGTGGCCCGGGAACGGCTTTTCCCGCCGCATGTACAGAGCCGTGCCCCCGTAATCGCCCGATGCCACCGCCTGGATGAACATCTGCCATTGCGGACTAGCGGCGGCGTTGCTGTAGTCGAGCATCTCCCAGGGGTTGTTGATCACGATGCCTTCCAGGACTGTACCCGGCTCCCCCGGCGCCCAGGTGGATGCGCCGTTCTGGTTCACCGCCTGAATCGTCGAATGGAAAATCGGATCCGCCTGGACGGCGGAAGCGCACCAGACGGCAGAGGCCACGATCCACGCGCCCAGGCACGCGCACACACGCCACGTTCGAAAACTGCGCCTCATTGCGGTCACCTCAGAAGCTGGGGTCATCAACTCGGAGCACGTCTGCCGGTCGTCACCCGTGCGTCACTCGCAGTGACTGGACGCTGGGCCAAATGCTTCCTGCCGCGCCGGCCCGCTGTATTACTCTTTCCGAATCCTGTAATATCGGGAAATCTACCGGAGGTGGCCTGACGTGTCAAGCAGGTCGCAGGGGGACTGCTCGGCGACGACAGGCGAGACGATAATGACCGTCCTCCCTCGGACAGGGAATCCCTGCCGGGCCGCGGCACACAGAAGGATTGACACATGCACCGACCACACGTGCGGCTGTTCGTCGTGGGGCTATGCTGGGCGATCGCCGGCTGCACCCGTTCGACCGAGCGTCTCCCGGGCGATGACGCGTCGGGTGTCGACGATCCGCAACTCGCCGGCGCGGTGGCGGTGGCCAGTCCGCTCTTGACGGCGGCCGTGCGTGAGCTGGCCGATGAGACAATTCCGCTGGTCGAACTGGCCGAGCCGGGGATGTGTCCGGGGCATTTCGATCTCCGGCCGAGCCAGGTGCGGCGCATACTTGCCAGCCGGCTCGTGCTGCGGTTTGATTTCCAGAAGTCGCTGGACGCACGCCTCACGTCCGCATCCGCGCAGCCGCCCCCCGTGGCGGCGATCCAGGTGGCGGGCGGCATGTGCGAGCCGACGACGTTCACCGACGTGTGCCGGCAGGTGTCCGAGGCGTTGGTGAGTCACGGGCTGATTGCGGCGGACGAGGCGGCCGCACGATTAGCCGGCGTGGCACAGCGCATGGAACAGCTGGACGCGTCGCTGCAGGCGGAGGTCGCCGCGGCGGGATTGAGTTCGCGCCGGGTGCTGGCCAGCCGTCACCAGGCGGCGTTCTGCACGCGCTTGGGGCTGCAGGTGGTGGCGACGTTTCCGGCGGCCGACATTGCGTTGCCCAGCGAGATCAACGGTGCCGTGCAGCAGGGAGAGGAATCGGGCGTCGAGCTGATCATCGCCAATGTGCCCGAAGGCCGGCAGGCGGCGGATGCGTTGGCGGACCGATTCGGCGCGCGGGTGGTGGTGTTTGGGAATTTTCCGGACGGGCAGGGCCGCGATTCGTTCGACCGGCTGGTGCGCGGCAATGTGTCATCGCTGGTGGAAGCAGAACGATTGTGAACGGATCGGTCATTGAGATCGAGGCGTTGCAGGTCCAGCGCGACCGCCGCGCAATTCTGTCGATCGAGCGGCTCTCCGTACGCGCGGGCGAGGTGCTGGTCGTGCTCGGCCCCAACGGGGCGGGCAAGAGCACCCTGCTCAAGGCGCTCATCGGCATGGTGCGCTGCCGGCCGGGTCACGTGCGCGTGCTGGGAGCCGATGTGGGCGCGCTGCGATCGGCGGCGCTGACGCGCTTGCGCCGCCGCGTGGCGTATCTGGCGCAGACACTCGCCCCTGGCAGCGAGATGCCGCTGACGCTGCGCGAGATCGTGGCGATCGGGCGCACGGGGTGCGCGGGGCTGCTGCGGCCGTTGGCGCGCGGCGACTGGCAACGGGTCGACCACTGGATCGCCTGTCTGGGTCTGCAGCCGATCGCGCGTCGTCCCTACGCGGCGCTCTCGGGCGGCGAACAGCGCAAAGCGCTGCTGGCGATGGCGATGGTGCAGCAGCCCGAGGTCCTGCTGTTGGACGAGCCGACCGCGAACCTGGACGCGTTCTGGCGCGAGCAGATGGTGGCGGCGCTGACCGAGCTGCATCGCACGGCCGCGCTGACGATTGTGCTGGTCTGCCACGACCTGGAAGCGATTCCACCGACGACCGACCGGGTGCTGATCCTGCAGGCGGGCCGTCCCGTGGCGCACGGACCATGTGACGTGGTGTTGACGCAGGAACACATCGAATCGCTGTACGGTCGCGGGCTGGCCGTCGGGTGCCGCGCCGGCCGCTACCTGCTCGTCCCACAGCCTGCGCAGGAGCTCACGCCATGATGGACCTGCTGTTCTGGGCTCCGGTGCTGTGTGCCGGCGGCGTGGCGGGGGCGTCCACCGGCCTCCTGGGGAGCTACATCGTGGGCATGCGGATTCCCTTTCTGGGGATCTGCATCGCGCACGCGGCGCTGGCCGGCGCCGTGTTTGCCGCGCTGGCCGGGATGACCGGCCCCGGCCTGCTCGGTCCGGCGCTGCTGGCGGCCTCGGTGACGGCCGTCCTGGTGGGCGTGGTGGATCCGCAGACGATCCGCACCGACATCAACGTGGTGCTGGGCATCCTGTTTTCGCTCACCATGGGGCTGGCGTTCCTCGGGCTGGGGCTCTTCAGCGTCTTCGGGGTTTCGGACAACGAGGTTCGCAATCTCTTGTGGGGGAGCATCACATTCTGTCGCTGGCGCGACGTGTGGATCATGAGCGGCGCGGCGGTCGTCGAGATTGTCTTCGTCGTGTTGTTCTACAAGGAGATGCGGGCGATTCTGTTTTCCCGCACGCACGCCGCCGCGGCCGGCGTCCACGTGACCCTGGTCTGGACGCTGTTTCTGCTGCTGGCCAGTCTCGTGTTGACGGTCAACTTTCAGATGGTGGGTGGTCTCATGATCTACAGCCTGCTGGCCAACCCGGCGGTGGCCGCCACGCGGCTGGTGCGCGGCTACGGCCCGCTGCTGATCGTCTCCACGGGGCTGGGCGCGCTGAGCGGCATTGGCGGCTTGTTGCTCTCCGCGGTGTTCGACCTGCCGACCGGCGCGATGATCGTGATCCTCTCGTCGCTGCTGGTCGCGCTGGCCGCCCTGGTCGCCCGCTGGAGGCAGGGGAAATGACGCGGCTCGTTCACCGCTGGATCGGCTCTGCCGGACGCGGTGCCTCCCGCGGCGTGGGTTCGGTCGGCGCAGCGTCCGGGCGTTGTGCCACGGCCTGCGCGGGATCGGCGCTGACATAGGCGAAGAGATCGGCGATCTCGGCGAGGGTCAGATCCTTGATCAGTCCATCGGGCATGGACGACAGCTTGCTCGGTGCAATCTCGTCAATGTCTTCCTCACGCAGCGGGATCTTGTCCCCTTCCGAGTTGAGCACGATCTTTTCGCCTTCGCCCCCCGGGGCCACAATGCCCAGGATCTGTCGCCCGTCGGTCAGCAGGACGTTCTGCGACACGTACTGGCTGGAGATGACGTGGGACGGATAGAGGAGGGACTGCAGGATTTCTTTGCGTGTGAAGCGCTTGGTGAGTCCGTTGAGGTCGGGTCCCATCGCCTCGCCGCGATCGCCGTAGCGGTGGCACTTGTCGCAGGTGGCCTTCTGGAAGACGAGTGCGCCGCGCGTCGGATCACCGGCCGAACCATCCTTGCCGGTGAGATACTCTAACAGCTCGTCGTATTTCCAAGGCGTATTTCCGGCGTCGACGGGGAGCGTCGCGTCGGGCAGATCGGGAAATGACTCGGCAAACCACGTCTGCCAGGCGCTGAGCCGGTCCTGCCAGGCGTTGGTGCTGTCGCCCAGACTCTGGCCCGTCCAATGCTCCAGCAGAGCGAGGGCGTCGGTCGCACCCTGCGCGCCCAGCCGCAGCCCACAGAGGATGATCTGCCGCAGGTCTTCGGGTGCTTCGGAGCGCTGGTCGACGGTCGCCAGTTGCCGCAGGACTTCGCGGGCCGTCTGATTTTCGAGCACGGGCAGGCTGCGAATCAGGTACGACCAGTTCTCCCCGTGCGGATACTGGGCCAGCCCCATGGCCACGGGCTCGCGACGCTCCGGGTTACGATCCCAGATGGTGCGCAGGTAGGCCAGCGACGCGTCGTCACCGCTGCGGGCCAGGACCGCCACGATCCCCACCATCAGCTGGCGGCTGGCCGGGTCCTGCCGCGCATCGATTGCCTGATCCAGCTGCACGAGGGCTTCCCGCAGATCCGCGTCCAGTTGGCGGGGGACCTTGTAGAGGGCGCCCAGTGCGGCGTCCGGCCACTGAGCCCCGCGGCGCAGGATCTCCACACTCTCCTCGGGCGTCAACTGCCGGGCAAAGTCGCGCGCGACGTTGCCCAGGTACAGCGGGTAACTGCTCCCGCCGTCCCAGCTCTTGGCCTCGTTCAAGATCCGAAACAGCTGTTCCTTGTGGTCCATCGTCCAGCCCGTGGCGAGAAAACGCAGGTACATGGCCACGTGCGCTTTGTCCGGGTGCGAGGCGTCCGAGTTCAAGTACTCGAAGTAGCGGTCCATGATCGACCCCTCCTGCATGTACACCAGCAGCCGAATCAGCTCGCGGTTCATCAGCGGATCGCCCGCCGGAAACTCCTCGGCCAGCTGCACGCGGAGCGCGTCGACCTGGTCGGGTGCGATCTTGCCCTGCATCAAAGCCACCTGGATGACGCGCAGCAGATCGACGAAGTCCCGGTCGCTCACGAACTCGTTCATCAGCCGGCTCGAGCGGTCCAGCACCAGGAGCGCGTGTTCGGGCGTTGGTTCGGCAATCAGCAGCGCCAGGGCGCCCTGGATCACGATGCGCTGGTTGTCCGCGGTCAGCACCGCGTCGCGCCACTGATCGGTGGGACTGATTTCCAGCAGCCGCCGCGCCGCCCAGGCTTCCACGCGATCATCGGACGCCAGCAGCGGCACGATCAAGTCCGGCGGGGCGGGCTGTCGCGTGCGCGCGAGCGCTTCGATCGCCTTGCGTCGCACATAGCGGTCGGAGTCATCGATCAAGTCGAGCAGCCGCTCGCGGGTTTCGTCCGAGGGCAGCAAGGCGAGCGCGTCTGCCGCGCGGGCGCGGATCGTTTCGTTCTGGTCTCGCGAGAGTTCCAGCAGCAAGGTGACGTCCGGGGGAGGGCCGTAGAGCTGCATCAGGTCCAGCGCGCGGGTGCGATAGTACGTCGGATTGGCCGTGCTCCGTGCGACGCCCACCAACATGGGGCCCCAGTCTTCGCGCAGTTGATGACGCAGACGCGCGACTTGCTGACGCCCCCAGGCGCTGTCGAGTTGCGGCTGCCGGATGGCGGGCGCAATGCCCGGACCCGGATCCGCCGGCGCATCCACAGCGCGTCCGCGGTATACCACGCGATACACGCCGCCGCCGGTCCCGCGTCCACCGGTGACGAAATAGAGCCAGCCGTCCGGACTGACTTCCAGGTCCGTGACGTTCAGCGGCTGACCGGTCAGGAATACGTCCACACTCGCGCGGTACGAGGCTCCCGCCCGCTTCACATGCGCGACCAGGATGCGCCCTTCCGACCAGTCGCCCAGGAACAACGCGTCACGATACTCTGCGGGATACGCCGTGTGGCTGTAGAACACGCACCCGGTCGGAGACGACCGCCCGGTGTCGGCAATGGCCGGCAGCGAATCGACGTAATATTCCGGCCACTTGGACCAGCCGCTGCGCCAACCGTATTCGCCGCCGGGAATCACGTGACAGATGCGGGTCGGCCGGTACCACGTGGTCCCGATGTCCGATTCCATGTCGCTGTCATGGATGAAGATCTCACCGTCGGCGTTGAAGGCCAGATCGTAGACGTTTCGCAGCCCGCCTGCGACCAGGTGTACGGTCGTGCCCTGCAGGTCGGTGCGGATGATCATGCCGCCGGGCGCCTTGCGGCCCGCCGCGTGGCCACCCGGATCCTCATACTTCGGACCTACCAGGTCGCCCTCGTAATACCCGCGGTGCGGGCTGGCGGGGTCGTACGGAGTCAGCGGCGACGTGTGGTTCCCCAGCACGATGTAGATCCAGCCGTCCGGGCCGAGCACCAGACCGTGCGCGGAATGCTCACCTGGCTCACCCTCGAACTTGAACAACAGCCGGGTGGCATCCAGCCGGCCATCGCGATCCGGGTCCGACAGGCAGTAGAGTCCGCATCCATCCGGACCGGATCCGGTCACATACACGTCCCCGTTGATGGGCAGGATTCCCTGCACGTTCGTCACGGTGTTGCCGTATTCACGCAGGTCATCCACCACGCCGTCGTCGTTCGTGTCGACGATCAGCGCGAGGCCACCACCCTCGCGCGAGACGATCAAGTGCCCGAATTCGTTGAAGGCCATGGCAATGAGCGATCCGGTCGTGTCCGCATCGACCACGCGCTGGACTTCGAAATCCCGCAGCGCCTGAAAGCGACCCGTGCCCGCCCCGGGCGTTGTCGCCACGTCCGCGTCGCGATCCCACGGCGCCGTGTCGCCCAACGGGCCGTACACCTGAGCGGGCTCCCAGTCCCGATCGTTGAAGGTGACGTTCTGCCAGGCACCTTGCGGCTCCACGCTCGTACGCCACGTCTCATCCGTCGAATGCGTCGTCCAGCCTCCCTCACGCTCACGCAGCAGCACGCGCAGGGTGAGCGCCGCGGTGGGCCCGCGGCGATTGGTGACCAGCACGGCAATCGTGTTCCGCCCGGCCTTCACGTGGGGCGTAATGTTGTACTCGTCGAACTTCCGGAAGGCTGACCCCGTGCCCACCTGCTGGCCGTTGACATACAGCTCGTATTCGTCGTCGGCGGCGATGGTCGCCTGCACGCGAATCGGTGTTTCGGCCAGGAATGTCTTGCGAAAACAGCAGGACGAACCCTCGGGCACCTCGCCGGCCGCATGCGCCGGCGACCAGATCCAGTCGGCTTCCTTGGCTGGTGATGGTTCACACGACAAGAACGTCAGCAGGGAGCCTGCGACTACAGCCCGCCACAGGGCACACCAACCGGCTTGGGGACGCACGGCGTCGTACAGGTCTTTCATGGCATCCTCGCCCGCTGCCCGCAGGGGCAACTTGTTCCGCCTCCATGCTTGTTTTCCGCTGCGCGCACGCGCCCTGCCCCGGGATGGGGCCGGAGAGTAACAAATTGCTGGCAAACAGGGCAAGAGAGATCAACCGATCGAACCACTGCGGGCGCGCTGTTTTTCGTACTCCGGTGACAGGCTGCTTCGAGACTGGGTAAACTGAGGGGGCAGCGCAAAGGGATGCTGTCCCACGCGCACCCGTGTGGAAGGTGATTGCGACACGGCGCAGACTGGATCCTGCTCAGCACCCGGCGAAAGGAGCCACGATGACGCGGAGACAGAGGCGGCGACCCATCAGGCAGTGGGGAGCCTGCAGCGTGTGCGTTTGGGCGGTTTGGTTCACGACCGTGGATGCGACGGGCTCCGGGAGACCGGATTTGGACGAAGAGCCGGGGCCTGCCAGGCAAAGGGTGGTCCTGCGTGGCGACGTCCACGTGTACGACCACGTGGCCTGGGCGAACGCCGAGTACGAGATCCACGGCAATCTGATTCTGCACGACGGAGGCGAGCTGACGATCGACAACGCGACCGTCAGCCTGATCTGCCGGTACGCGCGCGAGTTCATCTACCGCTGGGACGGTGGCCGCCTCGTGACGCGCGGTGTCACCTTGGGCGGCTCGCAGCGGGACGGCATTGTGTACAGCACGAATTTCGAGCTGCAGCACGGCCAATGGCTGGCGGAGGACACGATCATTCAATATTCCAGTGGTGTGACGATGGGCTGGACGGGGCGACCCATCAAGCTCCACGCCACGCGTTTGCAGGCCGGTCCGCATCCGGACTCCATCATCATGTCCGCTGGGGCGGCAGATGTCGTGCTCACGGACTCCAGCTTCAATATCTCCCTGGCGGTCTCCGCGCATGCCGGGGGTACGGGGCGCCTGGACCTGCCCGTCCGGGAGAAAATCACGCGGGTCTTCGACGGCTCCAATCTTCCCGGTGTGCAGTACCGACTCGAACTGGTCAACACGCAAGTGGATCTCTGGTGGGTGTTTTTCAGTGGTATTCGGGCCGACGGTCCGCCCACAGAAGTGGTCCTGGGTGACTGCCCGCGACTGATCCCGTCACTGATTGCGCACAATCTGCGGGGACCACTGCGTCTTCCTGCTCCGTGGCCCGCTCATCCTCAAGATACGGCAGCGCTGACCGTCGGGAACTTGACGCTGCGGACGATCGGGCAGCCGGTCCGCACGTGGTGTTGGGGGCTGTATTTCAGCGGTGATGACACAGATGTGTCACTCGTTGGGCCGACACATATCTGTGAGCTGTTTCTCCTGGGCGGCAAGCTGCTGGTGGAGGGCGATCCGGACGCGTACAACTCGGTGCACAGCTGCACCACGGTGGATGTCGGCCGCAGGCCGGCCTTGGATGGCGCGACGGACCGGGACGCCGCGAGCCGCACCGAGCACCGGCCGGTTGAGCTGACCATGCGCCATGTCGCGCTCGGACGATTCGATCCTCACGATACGGTGATCGGTCAGCTGACGGCTTACCAGGACGGCCGCATTCGAGTTGAGCAGGCGCGCTGTGCGCGCCTCAAGCTGATCACCCAGGGGGACGGTACGATCGAGTTTTCGGAGGTCGACCGGCAGGGTCAGCTCGAGAGTCTGGCCGAAGGCGGAGTTATCTCGGTGCCGCCGTAAACGGGCGCGAGCGCATCGGTATCTCGTCGGAGATTGACCTTGGGAGTGGGTGGCAGGGTGATGGGTGGCTGGGGACGGACGGCCGACCACACGCGTGACGCCGCTTGAGCGGGAGTTGATTGCGGCATTGTCGCAACGCTATCGCACGCCCGTGCCCGCGGACCGGACAGGGCTGAACCAGGCCTACGCCGCCACCGGCCGCGTGGCGGAGGCGGAACGCGAGCTGTTTGAGTTGAACTACGACGCGCCGTGGGGTTGGATGCAGCCCGCCCGACATGCGCTCGGCGCACTCCTGCTCGAACAAGGTCACGTGGACGAGGCGGAGGCCGTGTACCGGGCGGATCTCATCCGCCACCCGCACAACGTCGGGGCCCTGCACGGTCTGGCCGAATGCCTGGCACGGCAGGGGAAGACGGCCGCGGTGGCCGATGTGACGGTCCAGCTGCGCACCGCAGCGCAGCGAGCCGACGTGACCATCGACCGATCGTGCTACTGCCGGCAAGCCGGCGCCGCCAACGACTCAGTGGTGCACACGACGGGCTCGAAGCGGATTCGCGTGTCAGGGCCCGTACCGCAGCGGCGAAGAACACTTAGCTGAGCGAGCGTGCATGGTTGCTGTGCAACCAGTTTTTTCTGCATGCCCTGCGGCGCGATCGAGTCCGACTTCTCTTGGGAGGGAAGGCTCATGGTTCGCTGCGCGATTCGAGTCGCCGGTATCTTCGCTGTGCCGATTCTGTTGATGTCGTCGACGGCCCAGGCAGGTGTGGAATACGTCGTGGGCGTCCAGGTTCGCGCATCACCGGACGATGCCCATTGGTCCGTCCCGTCCGTCGATCCCGTCAGTGTGGATCTGGAAGAGTACAACGGGCGGACGTGGCTCGCGGCGGACACCGGATGGCACGATGCGATGGTGTGGGTCCGCAACTTGGGGCGAACCGTGCCGGCGCAGGCACGCGCGAGCGCCTCCGCGTCGCTGCGAACGGGTGAAGTGGGGTGGTTCATCGGCGGCGACGGGATCGATTACTTTTACACCGCTTCGGCGTCGGCCAACGCTTACTTTGTTGATTATGTGACGTTCGACATGCCGGCCGGAATGACGGAATGTCCTGTCACCTTCAAGCTGGCAGTGGTCGGCGACGTGGCGCTGAACGATATCACCTGGCAGACGGGATCGGCGACGGCCTACCTGAATGTGGGTGCGACGTGGGATTCACGGGACATTTATCGTGGCTGGGATGGCCTCGTCACTCCGCTCCCGTTTGAATTATCCATAACTGCCACGGTCAGTGAGGGGACGCCTTATCGTGTCGGCGCACAGCTCCTGGGGGACGTCACGGTCAAGGACGTGTCCAGTTACATTGACGTTTCGAACACGGGTCGGCTGAGCATCGAGATGCCCCAAGGTGTGACCTTTTTGTCGACGTCGAACGAGCTCTTTGCCGATCGTGGGCCGGTGCCCGAACCAGCCACGCTCTGGCTGTGGCCGGGACTCCTCGGCTTCCTGGTCTGGAGGAGTTGTCGCGCGGCGACGTTCCGCGCCTAGAGCGACCGGATCCGGCGGCGTGCGGCTGGGCCAATTGGCACCTCGTCGCACGCGCGCGGTTCCCCTGCGCGCGCTCCGCCAGGACGCTCGTTCTGGACTGCTCCAAACGCCGGTTCCATTCTCCCGTCCGCGGCGGTTTTCTCGTACAGTGGTAGGAGGGTGGAGAGTCTCTGACCCCCATGTATCTGACCGCTGTGCAATGGACTTGCTGGACTGGAGTGGATCTGTGATGCGCGCGTTGCGGGGTATTTTTCAATTATCGCCGTGCGTCGTTGTGGCGACATGTCTGACCCTGGCGACGGTGCCTTATCCGGCGCTGTCACAGGAGGAACTGGCGTATCGATCGCCGTACCTCGATGTCTCGTTCTCGGCGCAGCATCCGGCACTCGTGTCGCTGCGCGTGGACGCGCTGGGCGGGGGACGATTCGGTGAGAATCCGGTGCGGGCTGTGGCGGGGGCGCCGGAGACCTACGAGTCATTGCGCGTGCCTGCCGAGGGGCTGGCCGCCGAGTATCGCCGCGCCGGAACTGCCGCGGTGGCGTCGTGGCGCCTGGAGGCCGTGGACCGGACGCTGCGCCTGGTATCCCGCTGGGACGCGAGCCGCGATCCCGCGCCGTTGGTGGTCGAGTTCGACCCGCGGCGCGGCCACCCGACGCTGCTGGGGCACGCGTGTGCCGACGGATCGATCCGCCTGCCGGCGATGCTGCACCTGCCCGACCAGGGGTCTGTACGGTTCACCGCTGCTGCTGGTGCGGATATCGCGCTCGGCTATGACGCGCGCCGCGCGGGCGACGGGTACGTGCGGATTACGTTTCCAGCGGCCACGCCCGTGCAGAGGGTGCTCGAGTACACGGGCGAGGTCGTGGCGATTCATCCGTCGATCCCGCCTCTGGAGGGTGATCCCCGCTTTGCCGCGCTGCGGCGGAACTGGCTCAACATCCTGCAATGGAACCCGCGTCTGCGCGTGCTGGCCAACCATGCGGCGAGCGACACGTGTGCCTTCTGCCTCTACGAGTATGCGGACATTGCGCTGCACACGCCTCCGCTGGCCGACGGCCTCACGGCGCTGGATCTCATCCGTGCCTCACTCGATCGCTACCTGGATGGTCTGCCCGGTTACGGCCTGCCGGGATACGTGATGTTTGACCACCCGAGTGAACCGTCGCACGACCCGCCGTTTCTGGACAGCTATCCGTCACTGCTGATCGCGGCCGCCCAGTACGTGCAGGGGACGGGCGACGCGGTGTGGTTGAACGGCCGGTACGCGGGTTTGCGTGCCTGGACCGAGATCATGCTGGCCATGGACCGGGACGGCAACGGGTTGCTGGAGTACCCTTACAGCGGCAACTCCGGATCGTGGTCGGGGCGGGCGGAAAAACGCCCATCGAACTGGTGGGACTGCATTGGGTTCGGGCACGAGGATGCGTATGCCAACGCGCTGGCCTATCGCGCGCTGCGCGGCATGCAGGTCCTGGCGCAACGGGCGGGCCAGGCCGACGATGCGCGCCGTTACGCCGCAGCGGCCGATCGCTTGAAGGCGACCTACTGTGACGTGTTCTACAATCCCGCGACAGGTGTGCTGGCGGGATGGCGCAGCGCCGACGGTGAATTGCACGATTATTACTTCCTGTTCGTCACCGGGATTGCCATCTGCTACGACCTGGTTCCACGCGATCGAGCGCACGCGATGATGGACCGACTGCTGGAGAAGCTGCAGGCAGTCGGCTACCGGCGCTTTGATCTGGGCTTGCCTGGGAATCTGGTGGTTGTGCCGCGCAAAGACTATGTGCACCAGGACCGGCGGTGGGGCGGGGGCGAGCGCGAGGACAATGCGGACGGATTTCAGATCTACGAGAATGGCGGCGCGACGGCCTGCTTCGCCTATTTCACGCTCGCCGCACTGTACCACCTGGACCGGAAGGCGGAAGCGGACGCGATCCTGCTGCCACTGCTGCAGGCGTTGGACGAAGGCAAGTTCCGCGGGCGCGCCGAGAACGGCATGACCTATGACTGGAAGGCGTGGGATGGAACGCCCTGGGGATACGAGGGCTTTCTGGTGGACAACTACTACGTGCTGCTGGCGGTGTTGACGCGCGAGAAGCTGGACCGGTCCCGCTGGATGCTGGCCGTGCCGGCACGCGGCTCGCCGAGTTCGTGAGTCGCGCCGTGCGTGAAGCGGTCGCAGCCCAGTTCAGGTCGCCGGCGGTGCGGATTCCGTATCGCGGTGCATCCAGTATGTCAGCAACGGCGCCAGGGCCAGACAGATCACGCCGGAGATCACCGCCGAGATGGCGATCTTGGCGAACACGGTCCCGTAGACGGAGACCGTTTCCAGCGGAACGGGAAGGGCGGCGAGGCCGGTTTCGCCGCCGGCCTTGACGCCGGTGAACTGCGCGATGATGGCGGCCAGGAACTGCGAAAACGCAATGGCCAGAAACCACGTGCCCATCACGGTGCTCACCAGCTGCGCGGGCGTCAGACGCGTGATCATGGATAACCCGACGGGCGACAGGCACAGTTCGCCGGTGGTGTGCAGCAGGTACCCGATCAGCAGCCACGAGAGCGCCGCCATGCCCCGGGCGTCCGCCGTGTGGGCTCCCCACCAGAGCGCCGCGAAACCGAGCCCCAGCTGGATCAGGCCGAGGGCGAATTTCACCGGCGTACTGGGTTCCAGTCCGGCGCTGGACAGAACGCTCCAGAGGATCGTGAGGACCAGCCCGAACAGCAGGATGTAGATGGGGTTGATCGCCTGGAAGAACGAGGCGGGCACCTCCGAATAGCTCACCCCCATGCCGACGTTCCCAGCGGACACAAGCCAGTGCACGATCTTCTCCGCTGCCGAGACCCCGTCACGGCTCGCGGCACTGCGCAGATATGTCAAACCGGTCATTGTCAGACGCTGCTCGCCCGTCACGGTCTGCACGAGTTCGTCGACGGCCTCCGCCGAAGCCTGTCCTTTCCGCGCCTCTTCCGCGCGGATGGCGCGTTCCAGTTGCACGCGAAGCTGGGGATCGGCGTTGATCTGGCCCAGTTGGGCCTGGCTCAGCAGCGGCAGCTGCTGCAATTCCGGATCGGTCGTGTCCAGCGGGATCCGAAAACGCAGGAGGCTGCCCACTTCGGCTGCATCCACGACCCGGCGCTCAAACACGCGATCGACATTGCGGTCCGTGAAATTGTTGATGGAGCTGCCGGCCTGTTCGTAGAACGACCAGAACAGCATGGAGAAGAACGTGAGGATGAACACCACGTACATGCGGTGTCGCGCTGTCCGCTCGAGCTGAATCATCTGCAGCAGGAGGTAGACGAGTGCCAGTAATCCTGCAGCGCACAGGGCCAGGCCCGCCGGCCGGCTCACTTCCTGGATCACGACAGCCAACACCTGCATGACGGGACTGTCGCTGGTCGCGAAGTGCTGCACGATTTCCCGGGGGATCAGGGTGATACCGCGCTGACTCCGCAGCAGCGGCGCGAAGCCGGACACGAGCAGGAAGAGCACCGGCACGGCCAGCACAATGCCCAGATACACCAGGTGCTCGGCGGTCAGCACACTCAGGACCGGCCGGCGCAGCCACTGCGGATCCGGGGGCGCGCCGGCGTCGCGCGGCAAGCCGCCGCGACTGAGTGCCCAGCAGGAGATCGCAGCCGCCGTCAGCAGGGCAAGACCCGCGAGGATGCTGATGGCCTGCGTGAAGATGTCTTCCGGACGAAACCAGAACAAGGTCACGGCCGCCGCCACCGCCGTCAGAACAATGACGGCTTGCGTGATGATGGTGGGGGCGACGAAGACGACCAGGCCGATCAGCATGCCCAGGGACGCGATGCCAAAACCATAGCGGTACCCGTACGTCTCACCGATGTAGGCGCAAATCAGGGGTGCGAGGGCGGCGCCCAGATTGACGCCCATGTAGAAGATCGTGAAGCCCCCGTCCCGCTTCGGGCTGCCCTGCGGGTACAGCGTGCCGACGATCGTCGAGATGTTCGGCTTGAAGAAACCGTTACCGCAGATCAGCAGCGCCAGCCCCAGGTAGAATCCGTACTGGTTCTCCCACATCAGCAGTGCCTGGCCGATGCTCATCAACAAACCGCCGACAACCACGGCGCGGCGTGCCCCCAACAGCCGGTCCGCCAGCATGCCCCCGAAAAACGGCGTCATGTACACGAGTGCCGTGTACGCGCCATACACGGCGTACGCGTCGCTGTCGCCATAGCCCAGGAATCCCTTGAGCATGTAGAACACCAGCATCGCACGCATGCCGTAGTAGGAGAAACGCTCCCACATTTCGGCGAAGAAGATCGTGAACAGGCCGACGGGATGGCCGAACATGATCTCCTTCTGCGGCAGTCCACTGGACGTCATGGGTGAGGTCTCCGCTGCGTCATGAACGCGTGTCCGGGCCCCCCGGACACCTGCCCCAGCGTACACGCCGCGGGCCGGCAGGTCATC